>NZ_JBIVOP010000014.1:0-156189 GCF_044754175.1 Neobacillus sp. NPDC093127 | reverse complement strand
GTTGGTAGCGATTCATAAAGACTAATAAAACAAAACTTCTGTAATCACAACCAAATCCTTGCCCTTCTTGTATTTATCCGGCCTTGTAGGAGGCTGTGCAATGAGTTTAAATTTAATTTTTCGGATAAATCTCGAAATAAATTCTCTTCGTTCCTCATCGGTGAGCTTATGGAAATTTTCATTAAAATAAAATATAATCTGTTTAATTTCTTCGATGTCTAAGGTTGGAACTGGGACTTGAATCTGATTAATCTTATTTTCTAATTCGTCCATAATTTCTCTTGTTTCATCCATCAACTTATCGAACTCTTTATCAGTCATTTTATCAGCTGCCCAAGCTCGCTGATATTTTTCCCGTCTTTTGCTGATCTGTTGTAATTGCTCTTTAAAAACAGATACTTCATCTTTTTCTTCAGGAAGTTCAATATGATGTATTTCCACGTTTCTCATGTACTCATATAGTGCATCCAAAAACCGATACTCGCCAATAGTTAACATTTTCCGTCCTTGTTTCCAGCAAACTTGACATTTATAAACAACGCCCTGGTATTCAGATCCATCACTTCTTTTTCTTACATAACGGTTAACCGAAAGAATACTTCCGCATTGTGAGCAAATTAATTTTCCTTGGAATAGATAAATGCTCTCAACTTCTCTGTTTCTGTGTAAAGAATTATCTTCAAGAATTTGTTGGAGTTTATTCCATCTTTCCCTACTTATAATCCCTAAATGAGTATTGGCAAAAATTTTACCTTGCCACTGAGTATCTCCACACAGCGCGGGGTTCTTCAAAATTCTAAGAACCGCAGTAGGATGCCACTCTAATTTATCATCATTCGTTTTGGTTAGAAATTTTGCTACTTGACTAGCGGACTTTCCAGCTTCAATTTTATCAGCCATATCAAGAGTAACAGCTGTTCTTTTTTTGTTTGATATTAGTTTTTCATTTTCATCTAAATCAAAAGGATAGGGGATATTGCCCACACGTTCTCCACTTGAAACTTTTTCTTCTAACGCCATCTTTATACGCTCTGATAAGTTATCTGTTTCCCACTCTGCAAGAGCAGCTACAATAGTTATAAAAAGTTTCCCCATTGCTGTTGTTGTATCGTAGGGCTCTGTTGCTGATTTAAAGCTACAGCTGTGTCTTTCAAGCATCTCCAACATTTTGTGTAGGTCTTTAACTTTACGAGTAAAACGGTCAAGACGATAAACCAGTATGATATTAATTTTCCCAGTCTTAACATCGTCCAATAACAACTGCAGCTTAGGACGATTCATATCTTTGGCGGACACACCTTCATCAATATAAAACCTATAATTATTCCAGCCTTGGGATGCGCAAAAAGAAGTTAATCTTTCTTTTTGAGCGGGGATAGAATAGCCTTCTTTTGCCTGCTCCTCAGTCGAAACCCGAATATATATTCCAATTGTATAGCTCTGTTCAGAAACAACATTAATACCCATTATATATTTCCTCCTTTTGGAAGTTTTGTCGAAATAAAGCGAAAGGTTTGTCGACAAAACTCTAATTAAATGATGTATGATTGATTTGTAAGCTAAATGGTTGACAACTGAATCGCGGAAAGGGTATAAAACCATTTCCTCCTATGCCTTCTTTCTGTTTTTAACTAAAACCCATTCGTAAAGTTCATCTCCATGATCTAAACCTAGAATGGATGCAACGTTTTTAGCAGACTCCATAGACATTCGTTGTTTTCCGTTTATCCATTTATCCACTTGTTGCCGGTGAACATCTAGTCGTCTAGCTAATTCTGCTGGAGTCATTTCCAGCTCGTCCAGTCTCTCAGAAAGAAGGCATTTCCCGATTCGGTATGCCATTCTTTTACCGCCTATTCTATTCACAAATTATTTCTAGGGGTTGCACATAATGAAAAGACTAACATTAGAAACCAAAAAAACAATCGCAACATTACTTGTCAAAACCTCATTTAAGCGAATCTTGGATGAAAAAAAGGCTAAACAAACTTGTGACGAATGCAGACAAAGAATTCTTACTTATTCAGCCAAAAACGTTTCTTGAATTACTTTACTTTGGTTCAAACATAACCTGAACAACCTTCCCGATAATTCGGGCTTTTTCATTTGTGATGAAAATAGGTTCGTAGTTCGGGTTATCAGGGTAAAGTATGACTTGTCCATTTTCAGTTTTTTTAACTCTTTTTAAAGTAGCTTCATCACCGTTAATATTTACAACTGCTATTTCCCCGTTTTCTACTTCAGGTTGCAGTTTTATTACCACCTTATCCCCTTCAAATATTCTGCTGCCTATCATCGAGTCGCCTTTAACCTTTAAAACAATTGCCTCGTTTTCTTTCAAGTTCCACATGTTCGGTATTTCTGTCCACTCCTCGATGTGTTCTTCCGCTAAGATGGGTTGCCCAGCTGCTATGTACCCAAGCACTGGGACAAACAAGACGGGATGGCGGTTGTCATCAATTTTTTCTGAATTACTTTTGAAAATTTCACTGGGATCAATACCCTGTTGGACAAAATCTTTAATTATCCCGTTCAGAAAGCTTATTTTTTCTTCTAATGTTAAATGTTCGAACATTGATTCAGGATTGTTAATAACTTCATCCATTTCTTCTCTGCTAATATCAGCATGCGTTGCTTGTACCTCATTTACCAGTATCTGTTTAAATTCTTTTGGATCATCGAACATTGCACCTATAAACATTTCCGATGCGTTATTTACTAGCTCAATTAGATCCTTATAAGATTTCATCGTTTTTATTGTTTCTGGAAGCAATTCCAACCTAGTTTCCGCTGAGATATACCCAGCTTTCTCCATCAATTCATCGTAGCTAACACCAAGAGGCTCATGAATCTTCATCAGAATTTCCGGAGATGGTATGCCGCGTTTACCGTTTTCTAAGTGAGAAAAATAAGCATTAGATACCCCCGTTTTATCTCTTAATTGTCTGATTGATAAGCCTTTTTCTGTTCTTAAGGCTTTAATATACGATCCAAATTCTTTAGGGTTCGTTAACATGATTTTCACCTCCCGCACTCAATTATAACTAAATTATATTAACAATTGTTATCTTTTTTATAAAAAATTATTCAAAAAGTGTTTACAAAAGTTATCGACATGAGTTAATATGAATTTACAGATAACTTTTGTAACCACCTAGGAGGTGATGCCAGTGAAAATAAAAGTGAAGGACCCAAATGAACTTCGAAGATTGCTGATTATAAACGGGTACTCTCAAGCGGATTTTGCAAAAGAATTAAAAATAACAACGCCCTATTTAAATCAAATCGTCAATGATGAGAAATGTCCAAGTCCCAAAATTGCTAAAAATATTCACACAAAACTTGGTGCTCAATTCGAGGATATTTTTTTTATCGAAAGTGATAGCAAAAGTTATCGGGCCGAATAGAAAATTAATGGGGAGATGGAGTCATGGAGAAGGGGACACTTGAAGTCGAACCGCCGCAGATCAGCGAGGAAACAATGAAAGAAATGGCAAAGTTTTTCATGAGAACATCGATTCCGAGAATCATTGCTGAAAGAAGAAAGGCTAAGGCTGCTGAAAACCAACCAACCTAATAAATAGAAGGAGGTTTCGCAAATGAACAAACATGTTCTTCGGATTCAGTATTACACCAGGAAGATTGTCCAGCTTGGCGCAGTACACCCAACAAAAAGAAATGAGCGCTGGAGTAAACGCTTATATAGGTTGCTCGCATATAAAAAAGCGATGCACGAGCAATTAGTCAGCCATATGAAACAAGATTTAACGCATTCTTAACAAGCCTTAACCAGGCTCTTCTTTTTAACATCTTTGCGAAATTTGCAAAACGAAAATAGTTCTATCTGAAGGGGGTGATGTATAGGTGGGCGCGTTAGTGACAGGGATTATAATCACTGGATTAATGTTGCTGGGTCATGGAATTGTTTGGGCTTTTGATTTAGTACCAGAAAGAGGGGAGTAACCTATGGCAAATATTGAAGCTGTAGTGATTAAGGGCTTCCAATCGCACGTAGAAAGTACGTTTAATCTTTGTCCAGGTCTTAATGTAATAACAGGACCTTCAGATGCTGGTAAAACAGCGATTATTCGTGCAGTAAGGTGGGTTTCGTTAAATGAACCTACAGGTGAGGCTTACGTGAATCAAAGCGTAGGGGAAGCGGAAGTGCGGCTTGTTTTAGACACAGGTCAAATCATTACAAAACGCAGAAGAAAAGGAAAAACATCGTACCTTGTCCAACGAGATTCTGGCGATGATGGTAGCCTTTTCGAAAAATCAGAAGTACCAGAGGAAGTAAAAGCAGTATTAGGAATAACGAAACAAACTTTTGGAGATTTCGAAGCGGCGCTAAATTTCGCATTCCAGCTGGATCCGCCATTCCTCATTTCAGAAACGGCAAGCGCCGGAGCAAAGGTGCTAGGAAAGCTGGCGGGAACTGAAGCTGTAGACATGGCTGTAAAAGCAGTAAATAAGGATACAGTCGCATTTCGGAATGAAAGATCCCAGGCTAACAGGGAAGTAGAGAGGATAAACGGTGACCTCTTGCTGTACGCAGGCATCGACGAGGCGAAAGAACATCTTGACCTTGCAGAAATGGTACTACAACAAATTGAGTCAAACCATAATAAAAGCGAAAACTTAAAAGAGCTGCGTCAATCCTTTGCCGTCTACACAGGGCAAAAGGATATTTTTTCCGCAAAATTGGACAAGCTAGCCGTTCTTCCAGAAATAACAGCTGTTTTAAACGGCACAGAAAAAGCCCAGAGGCGCTTCGAAACACTACTGGACCTTTTAACTCGCTATAACCATCTTGATTCCATGATATCACTTTTACAGTCTAAGATGTCAGTATTTTCTGGCTTAACGGTTGCAGCCGATAGCGTGGAAGTAATTAGTGATAATCAGGACAAGATGTCTTTGTTAACTAGCTTATACAAAGAATACAAAAAATATGACGAGCTCGTAAATAAAAATAACGAAATACTTTTACATCTACAGGATTTGGAAAGTGCTAGCAGCCGTCTATGGCAAATCAAAAATCATAACTATCCTTTTGTTAACGATTTAAAAACAGTAAATGTGAAATATGAAGACGTTGCTAGACGCTCAGAATTAGCCCGTAATGCTTTAGAAAGATTTATTGGGCTAACAGAGGCGGAAACACTTCTCAGTGGAATGACACTTAGAAATGAAAGGCTGATAGGGCTTAAATCACTTAGTAAAGAATTAGACGACGTTGTTAGACGTTCAGTATTAGCACAGGCTGCTTTAGAAAGATTCGAAGGTCTTACAGATGCTGAATTTGGTTTAAGCAGCGCATCGCTCAAGGATGAAAGGCTGACACAGCTAAACACACTTGCCGATGAGTATAGAATTTCGTGGCTACTTGTAGAGAATACAAAAGCTAATTTAAACGGTACGGCCGTTGCTGTAAGAACATATCAAGAAGATCTTACCAAAGCCTGGGAAGGTGCCGGTGGTATTTGCCCGCTATGCGAACAGCCGCATGCTGGAGGCGCTTGCTGATGATTAACCAAACAGAACATATCGATCACGGAGTAGTCATCTTTATCCATACCCGTAAGGTCGGCGTAAAACAGATTCTAATCGATAAAGAGGATTGGCCAGCAGCTGAACAAATCCAGCGTTTAGTTCTTTATAAGGACCCAAAAGGACGGGAGTTTGCTCGAAGCGATAAGAATAATGACCAGGTTCTCCTTCATCGTCACCTGTTCGACATACCGAAAGGCAGCCGTATGGAATGGCTAAACGGTAACACCTTAGATCTTCGAAAAGAAAACATACAGTTGGTAGACACGGAAGGCACTGTAACTCTTCTAAAGGAGCCAGTCGAAGAAAGTGTACCCAAACCAGTAATTAAAGGAGTCACTTTCCACAAAGGAAGTCAGAAGTGGACAAGCCGTCCTTACCATGGAAGTGACCGCTACAGCTTGGGATACTTCACGACCAAAGAAGAAGCGGAAAACGAAACGCTTATTTTTCTAAATGAAGGGCCTAATAGTCCTAATCTAAAACGTAATCAACCGAAAGGGGTTAAGAAATAATGGATATCAAAAATCGTATTGAGATCGCAAAAATGAATCTTCGTAAAGCGGAGAATGCAAAGGTGCAGGCAGAAACGCAAAAAACTGCAGCTGAGCAACGGCTGGAAGAAATCAAAGGAAAAATGCTGGAAGCCGGGGTTACTCCTGAAACTATTAAGCAAGAAATCGAAACTCTGGAAGCTCAGGTTCGTGCTGATTTAGAAAAAGTCGAAAAGCTTATTCCTCAGGTGTAATAAGATGGCCGTTAATCCTTACATTTTAAAAACAGCGGTTACTATATTCAAAACTTTGGAAAGAAACGAAGTGGAATTGGTGCAAAAGAAAGGTTCTTACGGAGGCGGTGGCGGTCTGTATCTTGTGTGCAAGGAGACCGGGGAAGAAGAATCTCTACCAGAACTATTTAACCAATTGGCTGAGATAGAAGGAGGCAGAGAATTTGTACCAGCTAATGAAAGTAAAAGCAGATCTTCGGCAGGCGAGTGAGAAGGTTATCTCTAAAATCGCACAGCGTGATTTGTTAAGGCAACAAAAAGAAGCAGCACGTAACCGCCTGGAAGCGGCGGAATCCGAATTACGTGATTTCGATTTGGTTCAGATTCTTCTCCAGCAAACCAGTGAATATGCAAGGCAGCAAGCTAAAACACAAATCGAAGAAGTGGTTACCAGCGCTCTATCAGTTGTGTTCGGAAAAGATTACCGATTCATAGTCAATATCGAGGTAAAGGCTAATCAGCCAGTAGCGGAATATTTCCTCGAGTCAGAAGGAGTAACCACACAGTTAAAGCCGCCTGACTATGACCGCGGCGGTGGTGTGGCGGATGTTGTCAGCCTAGCTTTAAAACTAGCTGTTGGAGAATTAAGTGGAATTCGTGGTCCGTTATTCCTCGATGAGGTTGGGAAACACGTTAGCCAGGAATTCGCACAGAATGTAGCATTTTTCCTAAAGGAATTCAGCAGCAAGTTTAATCGTCAGATTTGTTTAATCACACATAACCCAGTGTTAGCTGAGATAGGCGACGTAAGTCTACAGGTTCGGCAGATTGGCGGGAAATCCAAGGTAGAAGCTTTATAAGGCGAAAGGAGAGTAGAAAGTATGTGCATTAAGTGTGTGGTACAAAGAATCACCTCAGAAGCTTTAGGAATGGAGATCATTGATACGGTCGTTGGTAAAGTGACACCTGATCAGCTTCATGAAGTAAGGCAATTAGTCGAGGCCAGGGAACGGCTCGAGAAACAAATTCACGTAGAAATGAAACATTTAATCGAATTAGGTAAAAGCAAAGATTTGGTATCCGCGGCAGTCAGCAGCAAGTACGAAAAAAAGTATAGAGATTTGGCGAAACTGACAAACACTGTTATCGAGGAAATATGCAGGCAAAACGGAATGCAGACAGAAAAATGGAACGACCATAATGTTAATCCGGAAACACTGGAAATTGTGAAAAGGCAAATCGTTCCTGCGAATACTGCCAGTCAGGTGCATTGATATGACGAAATTGCTATGGACCGGTGATTGGCACTTAAGAGGAACTACGCCAAGAAACCGTACGGACAATTACAAAGAAGCTATTAAAGAAAAACTCTTAGAAATTTTTAACCTAGCAAAATATCGCCAGGTTGATGCGATTGTCACAGCGGGTGATACCTTTCATACTCCTGAGGTCGCAACAGGCGTCCTGCTAGAATTCGCTGAACTGCTAGAAAAATCACCGGTACCAATTCTTACTACAGCTGGAAATCACGATATATACGGTTACAACCTGGATACATACAACAGGACAAGCTTAAGAGTACTAGAAAAATTAGTACCACAATTAACCGTATTTAATGACCCTAGCAAGGCTGTAATTTCCGGAGATAATGCAGTTTTAAGTTTTACTCCTTACAGTGCAGAAATAGATAAGAATGGGTACGGTTACAGCCCCGAATATGTACGAAACTATGACGACAGATTAAAAATTCACGTCGCTCATGGAATGCTATTGGACCACACACCGCCATTTGACCGCTATACGTACATCGGGGACGTGGATACTGCAGCTGATTTAGTTTTGACTGGTCACGATCATACCGGTTACGGAATCTATAAACGTTCAGATGGTAAGACATTTGTTAACTGCGGAGCGATTTGTAGACTGTCCGCTTCCCAGCAGGAGATAAATAGAAAGGTAGAAGTCCTACTTATCGACGTAAAGAGTAAAACGGACTTCGACCTGGAGCTTATCCCACTGCAAAGTGCAAAGCCTGGAGAGCAAATACTAGACCGCAGCGCTATCGAGGCACAGAACGAGCGGCAATACGCTATGGAGGAATTCGCAACCTTAATAAAGGCTACGAACGGCGAAAAGGTCCTGGTGGATATTAACGCGATTATCGAAGCGATTGCCGATAAGGAAAATTACCGACCTGATGTGGTTCGTAAAGCCTTAGACAAAATCGCACAAGCGAAAGAATCTTTAAGGTTATAGAGAGGTGAATCGAGTGGGTAAATTCACACCGGAGCAAATTGATCGTGCAGCTGAGAATGGGGTTACCTTAAATATGCTACATTATCGCACCCGAAGGGGTATGGACGTTGAAATGGCAATTAACACACCTAAGGTGGACCCCAGTGAAGCTGGGCGTAGAGGAAAAGCGAATCAACCTTCTTGGGATATAAAACGAGGAGTGAAGTAGATGCTTACTTATGAAACATTTATGAAACACGCGGAAAAAGTTTGTAAAAGCCCTTCAGCTGGTGTACGCCCAATGCTCAGCGGCGTGAAGCACAAAGAAAACGGTGATTTAATCTGTACGGATAGTCACAGACTTTATGTAGCAAAAGAACTCCACTCTCGGGATGATGGAGCCGTGATCACACCAAGAGGAAAAATAGTAGATGGAAACTATCCTGATGTTTCCAGGCTAATCCCGGATCCTTTGTACGCTAAGCAGTCACTTGAAATCGAGTTGAACGAGCTCTTTCGTGCCGCGGATATGATTGCAGCCGTCGGTGGAATAGCACAGAAAAGCATGGTCGAGGGTACGAAAGCTGAGTACAAGCCTCCGGCCCTTGATTTTATAGAAGACGCCATTGGTTATACCAATTTTGCGGTGAAAATTAGCTACTCATTTTACCCGTTACGCTTTGAAGAGCCCATCTGCTCCAATGCGGTCTATGTACCGGATGCTGTAAAACTATTAAAAGCTGCAGGCTGCGAAACTATCACGATAAGATTCTACGGATCTATGAGGCCATTCACATTAACAAATGAGGATGAAAACTTATTAGTTTTGATTCTACCAATCAGAAAACACAGTTAGGAGGGCTGTAAGTGCTCGCAATCGTTGAAGGAAGTATCGAAAAAGTAAAAGCGGAAATGAAGCAAATAGCTAAGTGGAAAGCCGATGAAATTAAAAGCGTTAAGAGTCAAATAAAGTTCTGGAAGGAAACTGAGAAAAAGGCTGCCAAGGAAGAAAAACGGAAAGAAAACGCCTATCCGAATGAGCTTGGTGAAAAGCTCGGTGCCTTAGAGATAGCTAAAGAAAAGTATTCTTCTGCGGTTGTTCCTGTACGTATCGGAGATATTGTCATTAACTATACGGTTTATTTAAAGGCATTTTCTAAACTTAAAGGTTGCCGTGTTTACCCAGAAGAGATTCACGACAAAGAGTTAGTCATCAACTACACAGACGATACAGCTAATGGGAAGATTCATCTTTATGACATTTCAAAAATTTATAGCGAGCTGAACAGTATGCCTATCGCTGAGATTAACCATAACGCCTAAGGAACAAAAAGGAGGATTAGGAAAATGCCAGAAATTACTCAAAACAAACCTCAGTTTAATACGGATTCGTTAACACCGGGAAAAGCGGTTTTTATTACAGATGAAAGAACCAATTATGGAAGATATGCAAAAAAGTATAGTGCTATTATTACCGGTTCTACTCCACTTTCGTTAGATGTTGTTTATGTAGAAGACCGTGCAATAGAAACGGATACATTCTCCATTGACCAAGTAACCAGGAGTCATAAATCAGTAACAATAGAATTTTTGACAATCCAAAAGGAGGCTTCAAAAAATGACCAATCTAACTGATCAACTAACAATTTTAGTAGGGCATTTCGGCAAGGAGTCTGTTGTAGCCGCAGCTGAGCAATTACTAAGCGCGAGCATCAAAAAACTACCTGCAGGTTATGACAGCCTAGCACAGCCTGATAAAGTTGCTTTCACCATTCAAGCAGTAGACGCAGCTATTTCAGATGTAGTAAAGGCCGGCCAAGAAGTAGACGCGGCTTACGGGGAACGTGGTAGTTTGTTAAAACAAAAAACACAGCTGGAGACATCCGTTCAGCTTAGAGAGTCAGAAGCATTCATGCAGATCCGTGGGGAGGCGCGTAGCCAGTACGTCATAATCGACGGGGAAAAGGTTGCTCTTTCGAACGAAGAAACACGCAAGGCATATGCACGAACGTATTCCAAAGAGGAACGCCTCCAGCTTTCACAAATCGAATCACAACTTGCTGAACTCGACGTAAAGATTATGCAGGCAAAGGATAAGTACCAAACGGCAAAAGAAGGTGCTGATCTCGTAAAAGCGAAAGCGCATGTTCAAGGAAACCTACTTAATTTCTTAAGTTAGGTGAAAGAACATGTCAAGGAAACGTGAGATTTTCAGAATCATTGATGATCATATGGTTAATTCATTAGCTGCGGACGAAGTAAAGAAATACATTAATAATCTGTTACATGCAAAAGGAGGTTCCAATGGACCCAAAGCAACAAACATTAAGAAACAAGCAAAGAGAGCGGCAACAGCGCGGGGATGATTTCCAGGAAGAAATCCGAAACAGCTGGCCACATGTTCCAAACGTCTGGCATATCCACATAAAGGATGGCGGGGGGGGTACGAGACCCGCTGACCGCCTGGTTCTTTGCGAGGAAGTCAATATCCTATCTGAATTAAAAAGGACAGCTGGGGAGCGGTTTAACTTAAGCTTCCTGCGTCCGAATCAGATTAGGGGATTAATCGATTTTGACCAGGTGATTAAGCGGAACTATGGACTCGTTCTAGTAAGCTTTCATAATCCAAAAAAGCACTTGGATAAAGCCTACGCTTTCCGTTTACACCATGCTCTAATGTTCTTCCATAAACACAGCCGGCAATATCTCACACTAGAAGAATTAGAAGCTAAAAAGATACTAGCGATTGAGCTGCCACGTTTATCTTACTCAGATAAAACATACGACTTAAGGGGGTTGGCTACTTGCTACAAATATTTATAACGAATAACATCCGGATCCGCGGAGCATCGACCCCGTTACGATCGACCATTACAAAGGCCTTAACATATGACAATCCCGCATACGTCGAAGCGAAAAGGAAAAGGCGACGTACCTGGGGAATCGAATCGAAGTTAGAACTGTTTGTTTATGACAAAGGGGATATCGTTACGCCCCGAGGTTTTCGGAAAGAACTTGAAGACATACTTAAAAAAGCTGGGATTGAGCCGTCGAAAGTTATCGTTTCAAGAGAACAAGAAGGTCACCAAGTAGACTTTGGACCGTGGAACGAAGACTTTATCATGCGTGATTACCAGCAGCCTATGGTGAAGGCACTTCTAAACGAGAGCGGCGTCGGTATTGCTCCTGCAGGTAGTGGGAAAACGATCATGGGAATGAAGTTTATCCATGATTATGGCAGGCCGACGCTGTGGCTTACGCATACAAAAGATTTAATGTATCAGACAGCCAAAAAAGCAGAAGCAACCCTAAAAGGAGTAGGGAGAATTGGATTCTTTGGAGACGGTAAGCACGACTGGGGAGACGGTAAGCTGATAATTGCAACCGTTCAAACATTAAACGCTAACCCACACCTCGTAGATGCCATGAATGACTTTATCGGTGCCATTATCATCGATGAGGCGCATCACTTTCCGGCCGTGCAATTTGTCGAAACAGCTGGAAAGTTTAGGGCGGCGAAGATGATTGGGCTGACAGCGACCCCTGAGCGAAAAGATGGGCTGCAGTGTTATCTCTACCGAGGAATTGGCCCCCAGCTCCACCGTGTAGAACGGGATACGCTTTACGACAATAGAGAACTGATTAAACCGGAACTGAAATTCGTTTATACAGAATTTAATTATGAAACGGCATCCAATCGAAATGCGCTCGACAGTGTCGATGCCGGAGGAGATGACCTCGACTATTCTGATTTAATAAAGCATTTGATTGGTGATGAAAAGCGGGCAAAGTTAATCGCAGAAAACATTTTAGAAGCAGCACCTTTAGGACCGGCGATTGTCATCACAGAATCGGTTAGGTATTGCTTCGTTTTAGAAGAATTGGTTAAAAGGATGTTCGCAGCTCGGTTCCCAGGCGCGAAGCCGTTAAGAACCGCTGTAGTTCATGGAGGTATTAGCCGGTATACATGGCGTGTAACAGACAATACCAATCTCGCTCCGGTTAACGATGACAATTACCGCTGGAATAAGCGCCTAAATCGTCTGCAAGTAAGGGTAGAGCAGTATACCGAAGAAGAAATGAAGAGATGGCAAGTATCTAGTCAGCAACGAAAAGACATTTTAGCAGCATGTGACCGAAAAGAAATCGATATCCTTTTCGCTACCCAGTTAGCCCGCGAAGGACTGGATATGCCGCATTTAACAGTGGGCCATATGGCGATGCCAAAACGCGGGGACCGAAAAGGGGATGCAAGCGGTTCTGCAGTAGAGCAGGAAATCGGACGGATCATGCGTCCTGACCCAAAAAACCAAAATAAAAAAGCTGTCTGGTATGACTACATTGACTACAACGTTGGAGTTTTTAAAGACCAGTACTACAGCCGACGTAAAGTTTATACCCGTTTAGGAATTAAGGTACCGAAAAAGCCAAGGACTGAAAGAGATGAAATTTTAGACTTCCTTGGTTCAGGTACAATGTTTGATTTACCACTTTAAGAGGAGGTTAAAACATGCCACGAGTTTCGGTTGTAAACGCAAATCACCCAGCAATACTAGAAAAGCTGGTGAATGGATTCTTTGAGGAAATAAGCGGGGAATTGATTGACATTAAATACAGCACGGTTTCGATTCCAGGCTTGAAGGTTCCGAAAACAGAGCACAATGCCATGATTATCTATAAAACAGCTGAAGAAGTCTCAGGGGGACGGTAATCATGGAATTTAAACTATTTAAAGTCTCTGGTTATGAAGAGGCAATAATGAGTCTAAGGATGTCAAAAGGGAAGTATTACAGCTGGGGTAACGCCTTAGACATTCAGCGACTAGTGTATGCCGTAACGGATCAGCAAGGTTTCATTGCTAGCGAAGAAGAGTACAGTGCGAAGATGGAAATCTTAGGCGGTGCGCCTGGTAAGTTAACGGGTGACTATGAAACTGATGTTGCTGAATTTGAGAGACTTCTACAATTAACCTTTAAAGCAGCCATGGAAGACAAGCATCATACCTTAATGAAATACATCGATATCAGTTTCTTTACAGAAGGATTGCATAGAGGCGCGCAGGATGACCTGGATGCACATGCTATTGCCTTCAATAATCGGATTACTCGTTTTTCTACTAGACTAGCGGAAATTGATAATGTGAAACTCTCTGAATGGTACCAGGATAAGGTAATCCCAATCTACGAGGTTATGAAAAGACTTGGAGTCTTAGAAAATCATTTACCTGCAGAAGTTTTTATGGGCCACAACGAGACAAAATTCATTCTTACCCCTTTCGGTTATGTCTTAGAAAAATTCGCGCAGGTGCCAGCGAAAAACGGTTTAGCAAAGGACGTGCAGCGTGGATTGATGCCGCTAGGTATTGCTTCGAATGCCCTATGGAAAATCGATTTCTTCAACCTCCGGTACGTGTACAGCATGCGGTCGAAGCTGACGAAAGCGAATCCGGAGCTGAAGCTGGGAATGGAGCAGCTAGCGGATCAGATTGAATTGTTAGTGCCGGTATTTGGTTCGTATTTCCGTAAGGTTTTTACGGATAGCGGCCACTGGGAGCATGTCAATAAGGTTCGGACTATTACTAGTGAACAGTACCAACAAATAAAACCTGTGCTCGGTCATTCTTGACTCATATTGCGAAGGAGTGAAATCAATGACTTGGGAAGATATGCAAATAAATGGCGCGTACAAAAACAAGAAAAATAAACAACTTTATAGGATAGTAAATTTTGCAACTCACAGCGAAACGCAAGAATGGATGGTTGTTTACATGGCTTTATATCCAAACTATAAAATCTGGGTACGACCATTCGATTTGTTTTGTGAAAAATTTCAATGGCACTCTTTGTTGCCAGATTGTTAGTACACAATTCAAATAAATTACCCCGTTAAGGAGGTGGCTGTCTTCTTTTAGAAAATAGTCTAATTGTTTAAAAGTCCGATAGTTTAATCTAACTCATTAAATATAAAAAATGAAAAGAGGAATAACTAATGACTGAACAAAACACGAACCAAGTCGCTGAAAAAGAGGAAGCAAAAACTCCAGTCGTTCAGCAGGCAGGAAGCAATTACATCACTCAAATCTTAGAAGAAACAAAAAACGGGTTTATCGAAGCCAACCAAGGACTTGATCTTGATTTCGTCCGCATGGGTGACTGGTTATCCGTTAACAAGAAAGGTAACTTCCAGGAGAAAGATGATGAGGCTGTTCAGTACGGCGATACAATCGACGTGGTAGTAGGATTTGGTGAACAGCGCTGGTCTCTATGGGGGTTAGAAGGAAGCCCGGAGGACGGTCAATTAATCGTTGCTCATAAAACAAAGGATGAGGCAGAAGAAGCACTTAGCGGCTGGTTAAACGAAAACCCTCAAGCCGCTGACCGTTATAGCGCTGCTGATATCAGCCTTCGTTATATGGCTTATGTTGTGCCGGTAGACAGCTTGACACCGGATGATTTCCCTAAGATTTACTTAATGTCTTTCAGCCCTACAGACACTATCGTTTGGGGAAGGTTCGCATTCGACGTATACAAAGGGAAGTTTAAAGTTCTTAATATCCCATCTCGTACTGCAGTTAATAAAATCGTTGTACGCTTGACAACAGAAGAAAAGAAAAGCCGTTCAAACGCAAGTCAAAGCTGGATTGGTCTTAACTTTAAGCCTGTCGGATTATTTAAACCAGAAGACTACGGAATTGTCACAGCACAGGCTTAAGTAAAGACCTAGGGGGCGTCTACGTATGGCAAACAAAGAACCAAAACTGAGCGACTACAAATACGTCGACGCCTGGTATAGCGACCAAAACGGGAAAGGTATTCCATGGAAGCGAATCGAGTTAGGTGAGGTAAAAAGTTTCCAGCAGGAAGAAGCTTACAACTATAACTGTTTCGCAACCGTACAGCGATTTGCTAAGTCGGAGAAGACAAAAGGGGAAACGTTCATTTCCCCTCTGTACTTCGATTTAGATCATGCCGAAAACCCCGCTATCAGCCAGGCCGACGCTATAAAATTATTAGAGTTTTTTACAGAAGAACTTGACATAAAAGAAAGTGACATTTGGGTCTACTTTTCAGGGTCAAAGGGCTTTCATATCTTAATCAATTCGCAGGCGATGGGGATCACGCCGCGAAACGACCTGCATAAAATTTTTAAACACATAGCTGGTTATCTAGTACATCGATTAAATCTTGTTTCTTTAGATCTTGTTGTATATACAGCGCCACGAATGCTTAGATTACCGAATTCAATTCACCAAAAAACAAAATTATTTAAGATTGAACTGAGTATCGATGAATTAAAAACATTACCACTTGAAACCATTAAAGAAAAAGCAAACCGGCCAAGGCATAAAGAAGATGCCCCATTTACCGGGCAAGAACGAAGTGATGGTTTAGATGCACGACCAAAAGCATCTTTCTTTTTTAATGACAAAAAACATGAACACTCGCAAGCTGCAGCAACTAAAAGCGCTCGTTATGAAAAGGAAGAATATAACTTTAAAAAAGGAAGACCTCCAGTCTGTGTGCAAGACATTTTAGAGGGGGGCTGGAAGAAAGACGGCGACCGAAACCAGGCTACTGTACAGCTTGCTTGCTATTACAAAGATGCCGGCCATTCGCGTGATGAAGCGCTTAAGATTTTAGAAGAATGGGCTGTTAAACATACTTCAGCAGACAGTGAGTACCAAAAGCAGCAACGTGTCGCTAACACACGAAGCGTAGTAGACTCTGTTTTTTCTGACGAAAATGAATACCGTTTTGGGTGTGCCTTTATCCGTTCCCTTCATGGCGAAAAGCAGCCAGGTAGTAAAGAATATGAGCGCGTCGCCTGCGCTGGTGATTTATGTCCTTGCATCAAGAAAAACAGTGAGGCAGAAGAAGCGGCTGACCTTATGCACCTTGCGGAAACAGGTAATGCGGATCTAACAGGTAAGGTTGTCAAAACACGGGTTATGATTGCCGGTAAAAAACATACGCCGTATATCGTGCCGAAAAAAATCGAATACCATTGCTGGGGGCGTGAAGGATGCAAAAAGTATCATTGTCCTTTATACGACATTCCCAGCCATACATTATTTAAAGACCTTGGGGTTCAGGACCGTGAGCTCATTCAGATGACAGGTATTGGCGACGATAACATAAAAGGGATCCTGCGAGAAATCAGTACGATTCCTAATTGCGCAAAATACAATACAGAAATCGTGGATAATGCCAATGTGGACGAGCTTCTAGTTATCCCAATGGCTGAGGAAAAGTCGGGCTTAGAAGAACACGTTGGGGACGGGAAATATGTTTTACGTCGTGTCTATTCGATTGGCGGTCTCTCCTTATCGGAGAATAAATATTACGAATTAACCGGTTATGTGTACCCGCATCCAAAGAATCAGGAAAGCACGATACTGGTTAAAGATGCGAAGCCCTTGCAGGATGTCGTGGAAAGCTTTGAATTGACGGATGAAATTAGAAATGACCTAGCATCTTTTCAGCCTGCGGATTATACAGCGGCAGCCATAGAGGAAAAGCTTGGTGCTATCTGTACTGACTTGACGTATAACGTTACTCATATTGTCGAGAGGGATGAAACCCTTCTAGGCGTGCTTATGGTGATGCACAGCGTACTACGTTTTAAAGTACCGTGGGATAATGCTTTAATCCGAGGCTGGCTAGAGCTTAAGGTCGTTGGGGATACAGGAACAGGGAAAAGTGCTCTGATCGAAAAAATGATGAAATACGCAGGTCTTGGCGCTCGGGTAAATGCAGAGAGTACCAGCCGTACCGGGCTAACCTACAAAATGGAGCAATCAGGAAGCGGCGGCGCTTGGTATATCGTTTGGGGAGCATGGCCATTAGCGGATAAAGAAATGATTTGGATCGATGAAGCTACCGGCATTACAAAAGACGAATACGGGGAAATGACCTTAGCTAGATCAGACGGGAAGTTAGAAGTTAAGCGTGCGGTTACTGCAGAAACACCTTGCCGGGTCCGAGCGATTCTTTCTGGGAACGTACCTAAGGGAAAACGGTTAGCTGATTACGCTCAAGGTGTAGAAAGCTTAAAGGATATCTTTAATAACGAAGATATACGTCGATTCGATTTCGCTGTTTTTATGAGAGCCAGTGATGTAAGTCCTGATCTATATAATAAACAGCTGGGGACATACCCGAACATGATTACCAGCCAATCACTAAAAAACAATATTCTTTTCGCTTGGTCTAGAACGCCAGAAGAAGTTCTATTTACGGATGGGACCATCGAAAAAATATTAGAAGTATCGACGTACTTAAGTAAGGTGTACGGAAATGCGACCGACGTACCTTTAGTTTCTCCTTCCGATCAGCGTAATAAGATTGCCAGGTTGGTTGTAGGTCTTGCAGCTTTAACTCACAGTGTCGATGAGTCAGGGGAACGAATTCAAGTATGGCCTGGTCATGTGGAGTTTATTAAGGAATACCTTAAGGCACTCTACAATAGCCCTGGGTGCGGCCTAAACTATTATGCGAAGTTAGCCCTTCGAGAAGAGGAAATGACGCAGGAACGGTATGACAAATTAACTAAGGACCTACGTAGCATCGATACTTTAAAAGGCGACCATAAATACTTTGAGTTTATTAAACTATTCGCTCAACAGAAGTATTTGAGACTGGGAGATATAGAAGCCATGCTTTCTATCGAAAAAGATGAAGCGAAGAAAGTCGTAAACTTACTGGTTCGTATGCGGATGGTCATCATGACGAGCGGCGGGTATCGGAAAACGCCACGCTTCAATGCGTTTGTCGCTTATGCTATGCAGCTGGGGTTATTTGATCATATGAATGATGATTACTATTGACAGAAATTACGAATTAATAAAAATCGAAAGGTTGATGAAAATGAAAAAGAAACTCGTAATAACTCTTGTAATTGCTATGTCAATTATTACTCTTGTCGGTTGTACTGAAGCCGACACTGTTTCAGAAAACTTATCAAAGTCAGCTGACAATTTTCAAGTACAAAGAAAGATAGTTTTCCTTAATGGTATTACCGACAAATATCTGCTTACGATTGAGGGACTATGCTCACTTAATACTGATAGTGCAAAGAAGCTAACTGTCACTTGTAAGGTTGGAGACGGTCAATATAAAAAACATTACCTTGGATTGAGTGACAACGTGAGCTATTTCGTGGAGCAAACTGACGCTAAATATGAGGACGCTTTTCACTACAAAGTTATATTCCGTCCAGAGTCGATTGTTCCAGACATTGACATTCAAACAAGTAAATAAAGCGTTGTGACGTAGTCCGACTATTTTGTTAAAAAGAACTGTAGGGATGGTAGGAGAATGTATATATTAAAAAATGATCTTCTAGATTTCTGTCTCAATAAAGCCAATCAATTTTATGAAATGCGAGATTATGTACGATGGCATCATTGGTACAAACGATCAGTACCATACAGGCAATCGCAAAATAACTACGAGGAGGTGACCGTGTTTGCCGAAAATATATATTCGTGAAGGAATCGAGTATACAGCTTCCAATCATCGTATGAAGTACAACCCAGAGTTTCATGAGAACCACGGGAAGCCTTTTACGGTGAAAGAATTAGCTTTCTTGTGTTCCAGCTGGGAAGGAATGAAAAAAGCGGATATTGCCATGGCACTTGGTAGGACACACGGAACTGTTTTAAGTAAAGCTTATGAGTTAAAACGGAAAGGCCAGTTTGAGTATTTTAAGAAGCGTGGCCATGTGTAGGTACTGATATTTTGAAGGAGTGACAAGAATGGGTTATTTCTTTTCTTGCAAAAAGTGTAAGAAATTATCTCGAAAAAAGGGGAAATACACTGTTTTGTGCCCCTCTTGTAGAAAACCAATTTTGGATAAAATGGCAGCGTCCGCTAACGGGTCACGAAAAACACTCGGTCAAAGAAAGGAATGAAATAAATGAAAAACACTCTGGGGGATTTGAACAATCATCTGTTCGCCCAGCTTGAGCGCCTAAGCGACGAGGACGTTATAGGTGAGGCGCTAACTGAAGAAATCAAGAGAGCTGAAGCAGTATCAAAAATTGCCTCTCAAGTTATTGCAAACGGCAATTTGGTTTTAAAGGCTCAGGTAGCTTATAACGGTGATGGGCGTACAGTAGTAGAAAAAGATAAACCAAAAATGCTGGAGGGGTAACCATGCCTCACAAGTACTCTAATGAACAACGGGACTTTATTCGAGAGGTTGCTCCAGGCAGATACAATGCTGAAATCGCAGAATTGTTTAATAAAAAGTTTGGGGCACAAGTTACAGAAGGGCAGATAAAAAGCTTTAAAGCTAATTATAAGATTCAAAGCAACGTCCCCAAAAAAAGAAGAACGGAACCTGAACGTCTTTTCTCAAAAGAGCAAGTTGCTTTTATTCAGGAAAATGTGATTGGTCTATCTAATCAAGAATTAGCAGACTTGGTAAATAGAACGTTTAATCTATCAGTCGCAACGAAACAGATCAAGGCTTGGAAGAACAGACACAGACTTTCAAGCGGGCTAAAAGGAACCGAGGGTAAAGCCCCTCCAAACAAAGGTACAAAAGGTCTGTACAATGTCGGCGGTAATGAAACGTCATTCAAAAAAGGACAGCGCCCCAACAATTATAAACCTGTTGGTAGCGAAAGAATTGATCAGGAAGGATACCTCTTAATCAAAGTATCCGATGATGGTCCTTGGCACAAGCGCTGGAGACATAAACACAAAGTGCTGTGGGAAGAAGTTAATGGGCCAATCCCGCGTGGACACGTCTTACTATTCGCGGACCAGAACAAACAAAACTTAGCGTTAGATAATTTAATCCTCATAACCAATAAACAACTGGCAGTGCTAAACAGGCGCGCCCTGATACACAAGGATGCGGATTTGACCAAAACTGGGATTGTTATCGCTGATATATACAGCAAAATTAGCGCTAGGAGAAAGAAAGCTTAATAGATTCTATGGACAAGCAGGTAAAAATAGAACCAAGTAGGTAAAATTTTTTACCTAAAGTGATAACAAAAGTTATCGAACAAGGAGGATGCAATTCATGAAATTAGGTTCATTGTTTGGAACACCGAAGACCTTAGCGAGCACAACGAAAAGCAATCCAAAAAGCCCACCTAAAAGTAATCTAGGCGGGGTAATGGAAACCAAGCTGCGCCCAGGAGAATTTAAAATCAATTGGCCAAAAATTGAACCGCAGCAGGTGAAAGATTACAGACCTATCCTTTCCGTAAATGAATTAGAGGAATATCTCAAGAAATGCCAGGAAACAGGATTCGCCAGCTTTGACTGGGAGACAGCGGCTGATGAAGATACGAGAAAACAGTATCTAATCGATGTGGAACCATTACTTTCACGAACAGCGGTCCTAGAAACAGAAATGGATGAACTTCTCAAAAAAGAAGATGCCCAGCCTACTAAAAAGGAAAAGGATGCCATATCAAAGGAAATTAAAAAACTGCAGGCTGTGATTAAAGAGGTAAATGGAGAAATTGACGATATCCGGAAAGCGTATCTTAGGACTCCATTGGATCCATGGAAAGGCGAAATCTGTACAGCATCTATATCAGCTGAACCACATGAAGCAATAGTCGTTCCAATCAGCCATAAAAAGGGACAAGTCTTTGAGCCACACTTAACCCGTGATAAAGCCCGTGAGGTCTTCATGGATACGTTTGAACGAATGATTTTGATGAATAAAGAAGTTATCAAGATTGCCGTTAACTTCACGTTCGAAAGTAAATACCTGGCTCGTTATGGGAGGTACGTGGTCGGTCCTGTAGCGGATCCCTTAATGATGTGGGTACGTTGCTTGCAGGTGGTAGCACCGCAAAAAATACAGGACCCGAAAAAGCCTTCAAGAGGTTGGGGGTTAAAACCGGCGACAAAGAACACGTTTGGTGTAAACATGAACGATTTTACAGCTCTTTTATATAAACATCAGGCTGATTTCTTCGATGAAATCGATGCAAGTCAGGGAGATGGCCTTCTATATTCAGCAGAGGACAGCGATTACGGTCTGCAGCATTATCTTTACTGGCGCGAGATTGCAAAGCAGATCCCACGGTATGATAAATGGCTGCATAAAATCGAAATGCCGTTCCAACGGGTCATCGGATTAATGGAATACTGGGGCATGGCATGGGATAAAGATTTAGCCTCCCAAAAAGCGCAGGAAGCGGAAATCATGCAGCAACAAGCGGCCGACAAAATCAAAGAAATTATTAAAGAATCTACCGGCTTAGAAGTGAACACAGGCGCGGCAGGCAAAACGAATGAAGTAAAACATGTCATCTTTGATGTGATGAAACTTCCGGCCGCGAAATGGTCCGAAAAGACTGGTGACGCAAGTCTAGATAAGGAAGGCCTCATCGATATGATCTTCATGCTCGAAAACAATCTAATGAGTATTGATGAAGAAAAATATCTAGGTGTGAAACTACCAAAAGGATGGGAGGAAATCGATCCAGAGCAGGACCCTACTTTAAGTAAGGATGAACGGCAGTCAATCCGCATAGCCAAACGGGAGCCACATCCATATAAAGGCGCAGGACTTCAGCTGTTAGAGCAGCTGAAGAAAATCCAGAAATATTCGACGCTTTTAAGTAGCCACATCAAAGGCCGAGAGAAGTATTTTAATGATCGTAGCGGACGTATTCATGCCGGCTACAGTACGTTTACGGAAACAAGTAGAACAAACAGCTTTAACCCTAAACTACATTGGGGCTTATGCGGGTGACTGCATAAGAAAACCTGGTGAATTCATGGAAGGCTAAGGCGGAAGCTACGCTAATCATGAGCGAAGCCCTACAGGGATGTAGGGAACGTGCAACGACTAACGGAAGTAATCCAGAACGGAAGAAACCGACACGAGCGCCAGGCACTTGTAAATAACTATTCGGGGGAATAGAAACATGAAATGGACAGAACAGGAGATTAAGTTTCTACAAGATTATTACGAATTAAAAGGATGCAAGTTTTGTAGTGAGGCATTAGAAAAAACAGAATCAGCTATTCGGCACAAAGCTTCGAAGCTGGTAATTTTACGAAGAGGATCAGCCAGAGGAGTACGAGTTATTGATCATAAAGAAGGGTACCTGGCGGTTTCTTCGTATGGTGAACGGATAGAGTTACACCGATTAGTTATGGAATACACATTAGGTCGGAAATTACGGCCTCATGAAATCGTTCATCACATTGATGGAGATAAATGGAACAACCACCCCGATAACCTTGAACTAGTTAATAGGTCTGAACATATGAAAATTCACGATGCTTCAAGACCAAGAAATGAAAAAGGGCAGTTTACAAGTTGATGATATAGTCTGATACTCCGTTTGGGAAACCCGGAGAGGTAGGGATAAAGAGCCCTACCATAACAAATGAATGGCCAGAATGTTCCGCGACCTGATAACGATGAATTTAAAATTAGAAACTTCTTTATACCGAAACCAGGTAAAGTCCTTTTCTTTATTGACTTTTCAGGATTCGAACTTCGATTAATGACATGGAAATCAGGCGACGAAGTCATGACAGAGTTGTTTAATACAGGCGGTGACATGCACCGACGTACCGCCTCTGTAATGACAGGAAAACCTGAAAGTGAAATTACGAAAAAAGAACGAACAGATGCCAAGGCGGGCAACTTCGGTATCTCATATGGCGGCACGGAGCACGCGTTGCAAACAACATTTAAAACCCAATACTTAATTCGAAAAAGCTTAGATGCTTGTTTACAAATCGTTAACGCTGTTAAGAACGCCTATAAGCGAATTCCTGAATACCAGCGGAACATCGTACTGGATGCCAGGGAAAAAGGCTACGTTCAAACGATATACGGCTACATTCGGATGCTCCCCGGAATTAACAGCCCTGGCCGTAAAGAACGTGGCGGTTCGGAAAGGCAGGCAGCAAACACACCAATTCAGGGTAGCGCTGCAGATATCATGAAGCGTGCTCAGAACGATGTATACGACAAAATTGGAGAAGACACTTTTAATGCCCGCGAGTGGGAAAAAGAAGTACAGAAATTAGGACAGGCTGCCGCTAGTGAAATAGTTAATGAATCGATTTTCCAACACGGCCACGTCGACATGATCGCCCAAATCCATGACGAAATCATTTTCGAAATCGATGACAATCCACAGCTGGTAAAGAAAGTCGGTGACTGGGTGAAAGACTGTATGGAAAGAGAACCTCTAAAGAATTTCCCTGTGCCGATTATTGCGGATGCCTCAGTAGGCTACCGCTGGGGTGATAAGAACGATTTCGGTAAATGGATAGATGAAAGGATGAACAGCTAATGGCAAAGACACCAAGTACGGATCAAGTATTCCGTACCATGCAAAAGGTTATTGATGACATAGCGGCGGAACGATGGCGACAAATTGCGAAGTACGGCCATCAATCGAAAAATGAAAATGCCGATTGGCTCGCCGTTCTTGTAGAAGAGGTTGGGGAAGTGTGCCAGGCTCTGCAGAAAGGGACCCCTGCGGAAAAGACAACCGATGCAAGCAACTTGTATATGGAACTTATTCAAGTATCTGCAGTAGCCGCAAAATGGGCCGAAACTGTACGAGGCTATAAATAGGAGGCTTTGGTGATGAAAGAAAATGCCGTAAAATTGACCACCACTCATAAAGCGCATGACCGTTTAGGTAATGTTAAAAAGCCTCCTGGTCGTATCGTCGGGGTTATCGAAAGACTGCCAGAGAATCACCCGGCAGGAACATTTAACCCGTTAATTCTTTATTTCACTGTAAGCCCGTTTAGGAAAGATTACAACCAGGTAGTCGACCAGCTGAAAACGATTAAAAATACGCGTCTCCCAAAATATGAAGCTAGCTTATTTCACAGCTGTTTTAAAAAATGGTAGGAGGTTAGTGATGTCTACAAATAATTATGAAAATCTATTTAACCGGATGAAGAAAAGCGAAAAGGTTGCGGAAAATTGGACACAGTTCATTAATCAGGCTGTTACGCTGTTCATCCAAAAAGATACGGATTACGAAAGCCGCTTTATGCGCGGAATGATGGAGCTTGACGCTCGCACGCTTTGGGCATGGGAAGTGGATAAAAAGCTAGACCGCCTCCGCAGCTGGATCAAGCGTGGAGAGCTCCAAGTAAAGGACGAAGGGATTCGTAATTCGGTTGATGATCTGTTTATCTATACCGTTCAATACGTCATTTTCGTTAACACTTTTATTAACTATGGGTTCGAACCATTTACCTTAAATGAATGGAAACACCAAAGAATTGAGCTTTTTACCAACCAAGCTGTACGCCTTCACATTGGTGAATGGATTGAATTTCTAGAAATGAAGGGCCGTATCTCCCAAAATGATGCGCTGTTAAAACTTATCATTCGAATGGTTATGGGTGGAAAAGTAACAGCTGAGGACTGGAGAAAGGCAATTTTAGCTTAGTATTTTATTTAAAATCGGAGGGCTGCGTTATGAAAAAAGAACACAGCTGGGCCAGAGGGTACCACCGACGTAAGAATGATAAGCAACTAGAAAATACCAAGCGCCAGCTTACTAAAATCAAAAAGAAACAACCACCGGAAGTTCGGAAAGGAAGCCTAAAAGGAATGAAGCAAAACGATCAACAGCTGCAAAACCTAACAGAGGATGTTCAAGAGGCTCATATGGAAGCGAAGGTTTATAAGAATATGTATGAGGCGGAAAAGCAGATGAAAGAAGCCTATAAGATGGAACGTAATTTCCTTATAAAGGACATGCGGTATTTGCAGAAACAACAAAGAATCTATTTTTGGTTTTCGATTAGCGTCGTTTTATTACTCTCGTCACTTTTAGCCTTTTGGAATCACTAAAGCGGAGGTCGGTTATGTGATAAAAGTTGAGAGGCGTCAGCGCAGGAGATATGAAGAACTCATGTTTTATGGGAGCTGTTTGGTCATGCACGAATTCGCAGAGGAATTTCGAACGCTGCTTACCGTTTATGGGATTACGTGGACCGAGGTACCGGAAGGCGAGTACCATATCAAATTTGTTAGGGGACCGCTGAATCGGTAATGTATGCCAACATCTTAGAATGACTCAAATTTTCTATCAAATACTAGGAGTTGATTCTGGATGAATAGTTCAAAAAAGTGCGTTGAATGTGGCGGTCATGTCCCGTCTTATCAAAACTTCCTGTGCGAAGATTGCTGGAAAAAGGCGCTAAACGAAAAGCTTAATGAGGATGATGTATCAAATAAATAAAGCACAGTCTAAGGGGTTGGGCTCATGGACGATTTAGCGTACCAAGCGTTAACAGAAAAGCTGGGGGCAATAACTCTCCAAAATAAGCAACTTAAAAGGGCAAATCTGAACATGAAAAGAGAAGTGAAACAGCTCCGCAGACTTGTTAAAAAGTTGAAAGATGAAGCTGCTAAGACTCAGAAACCTCATTATAAAAATGGCAAGCGTGGATCTAAGTTTAATGGGTAGGTGAAAAAAGTGGAAGTAATTTATGCACACCCTTGGTGGACAACTATTTGGATAGTAATCATCTTCGGTTTTTTAAGTGAAATGGGACGGAAAAAGTAAGTCACAATCGACGGAAATTTAGGCGTAAAGGAGACAAGAAAATGAAGGTTGCTGTTATCTGTGAATTTAGCGGTACTGTTCGTGAAGCTTTTACCAGGTTAGGTCATGAAGCTGTATCTTTTGATTTACTTGAATCGGAATTACCTGGAGCACATTACCAGGGTGATGTTAAAGAACTACCTTTAAGTTTTTGGAGTCAATTTGATTTGGCTGTCTGTCATCCTCCATGTACTCATTTAGCTATTAGTGGTGCTAGATGGTTCAAAGACAAACAAAAAGAGCAACAAGAAGCATTAGATTTTGTTAGGTGGCTTATGGCTTTACCTATTGAAAAAATAGCTATAGAGAACCCTGTTTCGATTATTTCAAGTCGGATTAGGAAAGCAGATCAATATATTCAGCCTTGGCAATTTGGACATGGAGAAACGAAAAAAACAGGTTTGTGGCTTAAGAATTTGCCTTTGTTAAATCCAACAAATATTGTTGAAGGTCGTTTAGATCGTATTCATAAAATGCCACCAGGTGAAAACAGGTGGAAAGAAAGAAGTCGAACTTATCTAGGTATTGCGGCAGCTATGGCTGAGCAGTGGAGTTAGTTCATACTTCGAACAAAAGGTGAAGTAGGTGAAATGATGTTAGGGCTGAAACAATGCTTTTGTAAACATGATTATAACTGTATTGCTGAGCATGAAACTACACAATCAAACCTATGGAAATGTAAGAAATGCGGTATTTATTACATTCAACATTATGGAATTAACGTTGGGTATAAATGCAAAATACCGAACGTAGGTGGTTGGAGAAAAGTAATAATGTAATTCATCGACGTAAAAAAGGGAGGAAGTAAAACAATGAATCTACCAAAATCATTAACTATCGGCGGAGTTCCATACGAAATTAAAGTAATGGAAGGCATGGTAAAAGAACTACCAAACGGTGATTACGTAACAGGAGAAATACGCTATTGGGAACAGGAAATTCTGCTCTCTGATCAGATGAAAAAGGAATACGCCAGCAAAGTTCTGCTTCATGAATCGATTCATGGAATTTTACACGAATACGGCATGGACAAATACAACAAAGAGGACCTCGTTGACCGTCTCACTCATGCGCTATTCGATTTCATTACCGTGAACGACTTACGTTTTATTACCGAGTTACGGAATCCTTCCCGAATCGTCGTCGCTATGGAAACTAAGCCGGTAACTGAAGCAGTCGTGAATGTGCTTGAATCTTCTTGGTTGGAACAGGCGCAGAAAAAAGAAGAACGCAGACCTAGACAGCTGCCGTTAGGAAATGACCGTAACACGTTTAGCCTTGCTGAAACTGCCAAAATCAAGACTGATGAGCAAGATACGAGTTTCTGGGAAACAGGCATTAAGCTGAAAGAAGGAATTAAGTGTTACCGTACCCGCTACGATTGCCCTCACTGCGGAAATAAAGGAAAACGATACCTGCCTTTTGAGGAAGAGATCATTGCTTGTCACAGCTGTGAATCCGAGCTAAAGAAACGTCCGGCAGCTGATTCAGGATTCCCTGACCGCGACTCCTTTGGCAACTATTTTATAGCCGGTAAATAATCATGATCTGCCCTAAATGTAAAGAATCGCATCTTAGAACAGTTAACAGCCGAAACGTAAAAGACACCAAGAGGCGCCGCAGGGAGTGTGTATCCTGCGGCCACCGCTTCACGACTATCGAGGTAGAAGAACCGGTTGCTGGATATTATGAAACCCTCCTACAGCGAGTGCGAGAGCTGGAGCACGTGTTCAGTTCAGGGAAACAAGGATGGGCAGGAGCCTGGCAAGAAACAGAAGACAAATTGTTAATCAAAATGTACTACGAAAATATCCCTTACAAAGTCATCGCTACCAATCTAAACCGCACCTATAAAGGGATAGAAATGCGCATTATCAAGCTACGAAAGGCGGGAAAGCTGTAGGTGGACAAGCTCAAGAAAGCATACTTTAAAGCTGTCTCTTCCTTCTGGGACTGGCGCAGCCGCACTACGAAAGACTACCACCTGGTAAAAGGGTTTAACGCCATGTATCTAGCTTATCTCGCCAAATATAAAGCGATTCAATACCGACCTAAGAAAAGGAAGTGATCTCATGGAAAAATGGTATATGTACAGGCACCCTAAAACGGGTGATGAGGTGAAAATTGTCGTGACTCCAGATAACGTAAAAAGGGCTCAACTAAAAAAACTGAAATTGTCTCTACGTGGTTATAAATGCCTGGCTGTTATAGATCCTATCACGGTAACTAAGTGCAAGGAAGGCAGCGCGTAATGAATAAAACGGAAGCGCTCATTACGCAAATCATCAAAGCAGAAGGCGGGAAAGTCTCCTCCATGTTCTTTATAAATAAATTAACGGAAATGGAAGGGAAAGGCTTGCTGCGTGTGGCGTTTCACGGAAAAAGCCATTATAAATATGACTTTGCCCTGAATACGTCGGCAACAAAAAACGACGTAAAAAAGACTGTAAACGACGTATGAAAGGCAGTGAAGCGCTTCTTAGAGCGATCGCCGCAGCTGGTGGTACAATTAGCGGCACCCAGCTAGACGAATGGATGGCACAGTTGTTAAAGGCGGGTTTTATCAAGAAAGGCGAAACACCCTTCACCTACGAGTTAACCGACGTATCGAAAAACTTTCTAAAGAAGAAAGGGGTCGACGTATGAACTACTTGACCGAAGAAGATTACCGAAAAGCAGAATCCAATGGAATCAGCCGAAAACTCGCCTACCAACGATTTTACACAAACGGCTGGAAAGTGGAGGACGCTGTTACAAAGCCTGTAACGTCTTACAAAAAATTGTTTTCGAAATATAAGGATCCGTGCAAGAAAGCAGGGATTTCTATGGCTACGTTTTACCGACGTATTAAAAAAGGGATGCGTCCAGATGAGGCTGTTGCATTTCCAAGTGCCTTGCCAGGTAAATACGAAAGAAAAGCCAAGATTACAGAAAACGATTATCTCATCGCGGAAGGGAACGGCATTAAGCGCGGAACGGTTCAGGGAAGAGTGTATCAGTATCATTGGCCGGTGGATCTCGCGGTTACCGTGCCAGTAGGGGGACGCTTAGTAGGAGGTAACACATGATTAAATGGGAGGCGAAAAACTAGATTCGAAGTACGGTAGAAAATGAGAAACGGAGAAAAACAGAGTAAACGGGAGAAAATCGAAGTTTGTTTTTCTTAATTTACTAGGGAACTAACGAAATGAAAATCAGCTAAAACGAGTGAAAATGACGAAATACGGAAGTTTACAGCGGTTATCCGCTTGTGGTAAAGCGAGAAAAAATATATAAAGGCATTTTTTAAAGGTAGGGGTAACTAAGGATAAAAAATGATTACAGCCTGAAAAGAGAAAGCAATACCCCCTGAAAGATTTATATACCTTATATATTATTTATATTATATATAATATTATTATTTATATAGTTATATATAGTATTTATTAATACTAATGTAAGGAGTTTTTCTAAAAGGCTGGGAAAGGAGTTTTTATGTCTAAAGGAAATCCTAAGCTAATGGAGAACATTGCAAAAGTGGCTGCCGAAACAGCCGTGAAAGTAGCATTCGATTACCTGGAAGAAGAAAAGAAAAAGGAGCAAAAAGTAAGGCGCGATCGTCGTATCCGGAATACTAAACTACTGTTGCGGAATTATCGTTCCTTCGTTTCCCACTGCAAGAATGTAGAGGCCGAGTTAGAATTAAGTGATGACGAGTTAATTGTTGAATTAGACGTAGATGAGCTGGCTGTAGAAGCTATCAAAAGAAGTAAGCGGCGAACTCTGGCTATGGTAAAATTCATTGACAAAATGCTTAGAGTTTACGAGATTATTTCAGCAGAATCTGGTCGCCAAGAGGAAATAAGGCAGTGTCAAACCATCTACCAACTGTACATCGGCCAAGACAAACTGACCGTCGAAGATATAGCAAAATGTCATAACGTCGTAACTCGCACAGTTCACCGAGATATTAAGGAAGCTGTCAAAGCCTTAACGTCATTGGTTTTCGGGGTGGATGGCATCCGTTTTATCGACTAGGTTCCATGTCAAAAAGATGTCAGATACAAGTCTATATAAAAGAGTTATAATGATAGTGTGAGATACTATGAAAACCCCCTTTCTACCAAAAGATAGAAGGGGGTTTTTGTGTTGTAACGACGTAAAAAAGCCCTTATATAATTAGGTAGATACTAGGCATACTATAAAATTAAACGTTACAATCCTATCAACTTCTGCGTTCACCATGGAGAGAGGTCCTAAATTTCGGGGGTCTGGATCAGTGGGACGAGTTGCCTATACATTTTCTATGCAAGATATAGATGTTTCGTGTATCGAAGCATATGCAAGAAAGCTGGGAAATAACACCGCAACTGGGTAAAGGAACGCTGCCGTATCAACGGTGTATAAGAAGTTGCATAACAGATAATATTTCGTAATGAACAAACGCTGTCATATCAACGTTTGTGTATTGACATAATTGCAGAAAAGATTTATTTTACGTAATTATGTTGAATACAATATACATCTTTATGCAAAAATACCATGCAAAAACAATGAATAAACATGCGTCCTAATTGTTTCTAAATCATAAAATATTCTGACAATTACCCCCGGGGCGGTTTTCGACATATTTTGACTCTCCTGGTACCGGAACATTTCTACCAAAATTTTTAACCTCGGGGGCGTTTTACTAGAAAGGAGCTGCGAAAATAGTGACACGAGTTACCTGTGACGAATGCGAAAAAGAGTTTACGATCCATTTACGAGAATTCGAGCATCCAGCCCATAGATTTAAAGGCTACGTCATCGAAACGTATTTTCGCTGCACGAATTGCGGGCACAAATACATTTCTTTCGTAACAGATAAGCAAGCCCGGAAAATGCAGAAGGAAATCAAACGATTCCACGAGCAGATAAAAAAGAAAAGCTATACTGGCTTGTCGGAAGAAGTGTACAAAAAAGCTATCGATGATCAGTACGTGGTTTTAGAAAAAATGAAGTCCGAGTTGAAGGTAAGAATGGACGGATTAAAAACATTGGTGGCATCCGAATAAGGGTGCTTTTTATTTTGGGAAAGGGAGATGTTGTGACATGGCAGATAAGCGCGAGTCGAACAAAGGTTTAAGTGTAAAGGTAGACGTTGATGTATCGGATGCCTTAAAAGGGCTAAAAGCATTGAAGCGTGAAACAAATGGGGTAATCAAAGGGCTAGATACATTAACAAGATCATTGCAAGAAACCAGATTGATTAGCCTTTTTACAACTGCGGAATTGCATGAAGAGTTGGCAAAACGTGCAGGTGTAAAAGGATATGTTATCGATGCGCACGGAGGTACTGCGGAAATTCGAATCGACAACAGTTATGAAGGCGGCGCTTTTGTGATAGAAGGACCTGCAAAGATAATTGTTAACACAGATTAAGAAAGGAGCGGTGGATAATGGTAAATCCACGTTTCAAATTTGACGAACGTTATTTTAAGCCAGGGCAACGGCAAGCGGCGCTTTTGTTAGTGGAATATGAGTTTACACCGAGGAAAGAACGGCAAAAAACAAAAGATCAGATTGCTGAAGAAGTAGGCGTCACTCGTATGCAGCTCCATCGATGGGATACGCAAGACGAGAATTTTATCGCGTATAAAAACCATCTTGCCTCAGGTTTTATTGACTCCCAGCTGCCGTTGGTCTTCTCAAAATTGGTAGAAGGCATCAGAAACGGCTCGATGAAGGGTATCGAATTATACCTGAAGCGTATGGGCGAATTGAACGACAAGAGTGAGGTTACGATTAATGATAAGCGCTCAGAAGTATCGTTTGAAGATAGGAAAGCGGCTTTGTTGGAGCGTCTGGGGTCTAATGGCGATGCCACTGATGTCTAAAAAAGGAGGTGCGCTGTTTTGGCGTATGTGGATGGTACCTGGCTCGACCGACCTGCGCGACAACAGCGCATCGATGATCTAGAAGAGGAGAATAAATTACTTCAGAAAGTAATAGCGGGTCCAGATGCTACAAATTTCGACCTTGATCAGCTGGAACTTAATTTGGAATTGCTGGAAAAGCTAAAACGGGTACATCGAGCGGAGTTTGATACGCTTTATATGACGTATGAGTATTTTAGTGATGACCGAAACCCGGAGAATGAATCGAACTTGATACCTGCGGGGCAAACATTAGAGGGTGCTGCGGAGTTTCATCAGGAACTTTGCGGGCTCCTTGATGAAATTTCGAGAGGGACGATTGATACAAACGTAGGCTGGTCAGTGGGGCGGAATCACGCGAAAACAGCGTATCTTTCTAATGCTTATTTGTGTAAGGAAGTCGTATTCAGACATAAAAAATATATTGTAGAGGTTTCAGAGACTACCGACGTAGCGGGGGACTTTATTAAATGGACTGTAAATCAGCTGAAGTTTAATCAAAAACTTCGAGATGATTTCGGTCCATTATTGCATCCACGGCCTGCGATGAATGAAGTCGATAATAAATACGAATTCATTACATCAACTGGCACAAAAGTAGAGGGCAAAGGAACAGGCACCCAGATGCGGGGCCTGCGGCATTTATCCTATAGACCTGATCTGTTTTTGCTCGATGATTTAGAATCTGGCGAAAATACAGGCACTCCGGAAATGCGAAAAAAGAATTTACATTGGTTTCGGTCGGAAATGCTGGAAGCTTTAGGCTTTGGCGGTACGTGCATTTATATGGGTACCATCGTCCATTACGATTCGCTTTTAAATCACGTTTTAACCAAGCGTAAAGATTTTACGTCGCGGAAGTTTCCAGCTATTTTGTCCTGGGCGGAACGCGGAGACCTTTGGGAAGAATGGCGACAGCTGTACAACGAAGATCGTGAAGATTCGAGAGAACGAGCTGATGCTTTTTATGCAGAAAACGAAGAAGAGATGCTTAAAGACACGAAAGTATTATGGCCGCAACGTTACTCGTATAAATACTTTATGGAAAAACGAGAGGATATGGGTACCCGGGCATTTAATCAGGAATATCAAGGTAACCCTATCGATGAGGAGTCCCAGGTATTTAAGCCGGAGCAAATAGTTTATTACGTCGATTCAGATTTAGAGGGAAAAGAATTTGACCATTTCTGCGGAATTGACTTTGCGATGGGGAAAGAAAAAGGCGACTACGGTGCGATTATCACGTTGGCCAGAAATCGAAAAACGCAAATCTGTTATGTGGTTGATGCCTTTATTGAGCGGGTACATCCTGATAGGTTACTAGAAAAATCAGTGGAATTGACTCTTAAATATCAATATGAGGGTATGGCTGTTGAAGCGCAGCAAGCTCAGGAGTGGTGGGCAGAAAAGTTAGAGGAAGCGCTACAGAAAGAAGGCTACCCATCGAAAACTAGACTTAAACAAATTAAGCAGCGAACACGAAAAGCGCTTCGGATTGAATCTCTTTTGCCTGATATTCAAAGTGGGAAAATACGATTTAAAAAAAGTCAGCTTTTATTACTCGAAATGTTTGAGCTGTATCCGAACCATAATCACGATGACGGGCCAGATGCTTTGCAGATGGCTTTTTCTATTGCCGGTGGAAGGAAGAAACGAAAAGCCGGTAACGCCGGATCCTATAGATATGCAAACTAGAGAAAGGAGGGGATTACCATCGTTTTAGCTGACAGAAATTTAATGAACCCCTTTGTTTTTGAACAACCCTTGCAGATAGCGTTTGGTTATAACGAATACCAGCGAATTGTTGAAGAAATACAGCTTTATAAACGTTATGAAGGCTCACTTAATGTGTGGACAGGCTATGAAAAACCGAAAGACCTGGACTATGAGCCGACACAATTAAACATCAATTATTTACGAAGATTAGTTGACACGATAGCTGCATGGCAATTCGAAAAAGAGCCGAAAGTCGCCGTTGCTCCGGACGTTTTAGATGACCCATCGCTCATGTTGTTACCTGAGTATGAGCCCTCCACTAAACAACAAACAGAAAACAGTCGGGCGAAAGCAAAGGAGCGCCTCATACAATGGGTATGGGATGACAATCGGATGCACGAAAAGTTATTAGCCGCAGCAAAAGACCGGTCTATTTCTCGGACTGGCGTGTATGCGCGTTTACATTACGATAAGCGGCGCGGCGAATTAAAAATATTGTGGCACCCTTCCTACGAGGTCATTCCCATCTACAATGAGTGGGATACGGATCAGCTGGACGCTATCCATTTTTCTGCTTGGTTAGACGAAGAAGGAACGAAGTTGTGGAAACTCTCATACTACCTGGTTTGGAAGGGCGATGAGGAAACTGGTGCTTATGATTGCGAAATCGAGGAAGCAGTTTATGACTCCGGGTTAAAAGTTGTGGATAGTATAGTAGAACGCTCATCGATGGGGCTTGATTTTATCCCTGTGATTCCCATTCCTACGGAAAAGTTATCTGGTGATTTACACGGTTTTTCCGAGTTGGAGAAAATGATCAATATAGCGGATGAGATTGACCGGAAAATGAGTGATTATTCGGATGCTTTAAGGTTTGAGATGTTTGCTATAACGCTTTTAATGAATGTAGACGAGGACCCGAAAAACCCTTTACGAATTAGCCCATCAGCTAAATGGAACCTTGGTGACGGCGATGATGGCAACAATCCAGAAGCTAAAAAGCTGGAAAGTGGCTTTAAGTTTAAGGAAACCATTGAGGCTTATTTGGACCGTATGTATGAGGCGCTGCATGAGATTAGTGAAGTACCTGTCGTTAATACCAGTGATATGAAAACTGGTGGGATTAATGATATGGCATTGAAGCTATTATTCTCAACTATTATCTCTAAAACTCAGCGGTCCTGGATTATCTGGCAATCTCGTTTACAGACGTTGAACGAGTATATTTTGCGTTATATGAAAGCACGCCAGGAGCACCCACGCTTTAAATACGACAAAGAGTGGCTTGCTCAAGTAGACAATTATTATTACAGCAAAATCATTTTTGGGTTACCGCTGCCACAGGACCAAAAAGCATTAGTCGAGCAATTGGGTGAGGAAATCGCTACTCAAATTGAATCAATTAAGGGCGCGATTACCCGTTCTGGAAAAGAGAATGCCGAGGCCAAGCTCATGGAGATTATCGCGGAGCGAAATTTAATGCGGCAGTCGCAGGATCCGTATAACAATACTGGAGGCGGTTAAGAAATGACAGAAGTTAAACACGATTTATTAACTAACAAATATACTAAGGTTTTTCACGAGAACCAGGACAAAATTTTATTCAACGCACCTCATAATTTTAGTGTGCAAGATCATGAAGGGAATATTCTTTCCCACATTGATTTCCAATGCGGCCCAATCAAAGAAAACGGCGTGAATGGAGTCGCTAATGAGGATTTGCTCGTTATGGTATTAACCCGACTTGAAGGTTTCCAGAATAGTGAATTTCGTTGTCGTGAAAATGCACTAGCGATTACTAAAATCGAAGAAGCTTTATTATGGTTGCGTAAACGAACAATGGGCAGAGAAAATCGGGGAGTAGAAGGTACTCATATAAAATAAATCCGGGCCTAACGTGACAGTCGTTGGGCCTTTTCTAATGGTTCCGAATAATGTCCTACGATATGACGAAAAACTATCGGCTTAGTAATCTAATAGTCTACTCGGACTAAAAACGTGGGAGGAAGTTATGAAGCTAATAAAATCGTATTTTATGAGTATTTGGTTACTCTTTTCCAAAGAAAAAGAGGTTGTAGAAAAGAAAAAGTCACCATTTCTGTTGCCTTTGGATTTACAGCTTTTTGCCGAAGATCCAAACGACCCACCAGCTGATCCACCGCCTGCAGACCCACCAGGAAAAACATTTACGCAGGAAGAGCTCGACAAGATTGTCGCTGATCGTTTAGCCCGCGAAAAAAAGAAGTTCGCAGACTATGACGAAAAGGCTAAAAAGTTAGAAGAGCTTGAGAAGGCGGAAGCAGACCGTAAAAAGTCACAAATGGATGAAGCGGAGCGGCTTAAGTTGGAAAAAGAAGAGGCTGATAAAAAAGCGTTAGATGCGGAAGAAAAAGTAAAAAAGGCCCAAGAAGCAGCTAATCAACGTATTTTAAATACGGAGATTAAAAGTATCGCCCGCGCGCTTAATGCTAATGATCCAACCGATGTCTTGGCACTCCTTGATAAGTCATCTATCGAAATTGACGATGAGGGAGATGTCAAAGGGGTGGAAGAGGCCGTAAAAGCCTTGAAGGAGACGAAACCTTGGATGTTTAAAGCGGCAATTGGTGCGGATGCAGGTGGCGGGGGAAATCCTGCGAAGCATCCGAATCCGAATGAGTTAACTGTGAAGGAAAAAGAGCTCGCGGACCTGAAAGAACAAGCTTTAAAGAATCCTAGATTGGCAGGAAAAGTTACCAAACTATTTAACGAGATTTTGGAATTACGAAAGAAAAAATAAAAATTTTAGGAGTGTTTATCTATGGGACAAGTACAATTAACGTATGAATTTCAACAACAAATTCGTCAAATGCAGGCAAATGTTGATTTGATTTTAGCAAAGGCACCGGTCCTTTTTGGTTTAATCGGTACTGGAGACGCTTTAATGCAAACAAAATTCGAATGGCAGAATGATTACCTTAACAGTGATATGGGAGTAGTTAAGACGGCTGCTTTAGCTGCAGATACCAGCATCACTTTAAAAACAGGTGAGGCTCGTAAGTTTACTGTGAACGCTTTGGTTCAAAATGGCCTTGAGGTATTACGTGTTTCTGCCGTTGATGAAGCGACTGATAAGATTACTGTTACCCGTGGGTTTGATACAACTACTCCGGAGGCAATCGCTGCAGATGCTGAATTAAAGGTTATTGCACGGCCACGTCCAGAAGGGGAAGATACTTTCCGAAAGAATGAGATCAATGACCGTCTAGTGTCATTTAACTACTCTCAGATTTTCTCTCGCTACGCTGCAGTGTCTCGTACCCAGCAACAAGTTAACACATACGGCGTAGAGGACGAGCTCGATTACCAGGTTAACCTACGATTACAGGAAATGGTTCGGGAGCAAAATAACTCACTGATTTATGGCCGCAAATATGTTGGTTCAGGTTCACAGCCTCGTACTACTGGTGGTTTGTTCGCGTTCGCAAATGAGCAAGGTTCATTCAACAAAGATTTTGCGGATGCTGAAATCAGCGCTAAAGGTTTAAATGATGCAGTTGAAGCAGTATTTACTCGCGGCGGTTCTGTTAACACTATCCTATGCGCACCAAACCAAGCACGTCAGATTACTAAGTTAGCTGGTAATACTATTCAAACAAGTCGCGGTGAGACTCAAACAGGTCACCAAATCCTTTCATTCGTTTCTGACATGCCAGGTGGAGCTATTTCCAGTGTAGTTGTGGATCAGAACATGCCTAAGGATCGTGCGCTTTTACTTGATGTTGATAAAATTAAAGCACGTTATTTAACTGAAGCATACGACCAAGATGCTACTTTGGCCGGCGGAGATTACTTCTCTCGGGTGGTTCGTGCTGAACTTGGGTACGAAGTTAAAAATGCGAAGGAATGTGTCGCGGTTCTTTCTAAAATTTCTAAAACAATTTCCTAATGACAGGGCGAGCCTTAGTGCTCGCTTTTTCTTTTGATGAAAGGAGACTGCAAACTTGGCCAAATATAAAACACTACCAAACTACGAACTTCACCGACCAGAAATCCACGTACAATTTAACCTGGAAGGTGCTTATGAAACGGACAATGAGGGTGAAATCACCTATTTGGACGGCTGCCACCCTTTTATCGAGAGATTAGATAAGCCGGTTGAAGAATCCAAGGAAGAACCCGAAGCAATAGTAAAGGATATCCCTAAGGATAAACCAAAAGTAAAAGAAAATCCTAAGGATAAAGAAACAGAAAAATAACGGAGGTGACGCCTAATGGCGGTATCCGACCGACTGGAAAACCGTTTAAGTAGAGTACCTGGCGTCATAGCTGCGGACATTAGCACCTGGGTTAAAGAAGCAGAGGCCGAATCAGGTATTACTGAAGCAGAAAATGAAAATGCGGTGTTTTACCTTGCGCTGGCCATCTCTTATGAAACTATAGCTTGTAGTGCTGCTCATTATTTTAAATTCACAGACGGCGAGGAATCGGTGGATAAATCGAATATCTTTTCGAATTATATGAAGCTCGCAAAAGAGGCTCGAAAACAATACCGGAAGCAGGTCCGTGGAAGATCCGGCGCTAGTCAATCCCATGTAGCCAGGGCAGATGAATACCATGAATAATCAGCAGAAACTTGACGATATTTTTAAAAAGCTATCCGTAGGTTATAAAAAGTTAAACAAGGAACAAATCGCCTTTGCAATTAAGGAAATTTCGAGAGTGCGCGGCGATTTGGCAGATATGCTGTCTGATTACGCCGGTAAAGACGGTACGATTCAAAAACAACGCATGTCCCGTTTGCTTCGTGAATTGGACGAAGTTGAGGACCTAATCCGTCAATACGGCACTACAGCAATGGACTCTATTATTAGAGATTCAGCGGCATGTGCTACGACAGGCATTAATACAGGGTTAGCGGCTATTGGCGCGAAAGCTGTTGCCCAAATGGAACGCTTAAACCGTGATATTTTTGAGTACGTCGTGAAACGGTTTGGTGAGGACGGTCTTGTTTTATCTGACCGTGTTTGGCGGCTTAGCGGCGATATGAGAGACAATCTATCAAAAGTATTGCGCACCGATATCTTAAAAGGCGAATCTGTCAGTACCATGATAGCGAATATACGTCGTGTCCACGATAACGAGACCTGGAAGATTAAAAGACTGGTAGTAACGGAAGGCAATACAGCCTACCGCACGGCTACTGCTATGAATGCCAGTCGAAGTGATGTGGTAACAGCCTTACGGGTCCATCGCGGCGTGGCGAATCGTCCAGAGCACCGATGTACTCAGTTAGAACAACTAGATAGGTACGGTATGGGGGCAGGACTTTACCCACCGTCTGATCATGAAATTTATAATATGCACGTGAGTTGCACAGGTTTTTTAACATATGAACTGGACGAAAGATATCTCTAGGAGGTGATTACCCTGCTAACGCAATCTGATATCGATTTTATGAAAGAAACACGTAAGGAAATGGTTTCGAACCGTGAGTCTCCTATCACGCTGGTTTACGAAGGCGAAGGTGTAAAGGATCCTATTACTGATGAAGTCATTGGTGGAGGGGAAAAAGAAAAACCAACATCCGGCGTAGTCACTGAAATTTCGTCTCAAGCGAAAATTGACCGTTATTTATCAAACGGTATCGAGGTCGAAAAAGGGGATATCTGGTTTAGTGTGGCTATTGAGGAACTAGCTGATATTTACGAAAACATTACTGGTGCAATTTATGATGGTAAAAAATATGAAGTGCAATCCAAAGACAAAAAAGGCATAGGTAAAAGAAATCGTGCTGAGTTTGTTGGGAGGTTGATTACGTGAGCAATCGAACGTTTAGCGTTAAGGTAGACGGACTCGATGAACTTTTACAAGCGCTGGACCCTGGACCAGTTGTAACGGACATCGACCGTATCACGGAAGCTTATACAAGAAAAATGGCAAACGAATCAGCCATAGGAGCGCCGCGAAAAACTGGAAAACTAGCCAACTCTTTTCCGTCTAGTGTAAGGAAAGAGGGAGGCTTTGGGGCGAAAACGAAATCATGGATTTTATTTGGTAAAGCCACGACTGCCGTTTGGTCTTTTGGCTCCGACCTACCTTATGCGCTGAAGCAGGAATACGAGCATCGAAGCAAAAAAGGATTTGTCCGCAAAGCTGTTTGGAATAACCGAGAGGCGTATCGAGAAAAAATCAGAGAACGTCTAGGTCAGATGGGGCGGCGGTAAGGATGCAATTAAATTTGCAGCGCTCTTTAAAATCTCATCTACAGACAAAAGTAGGCATCCCAGCTATTTGGGTTTACGATGGGGTTAAACTTCCAATAGTAAAGCCCTTTATCACGGTTGAACAAATGCAAAACAACAATGAAATTATCTCGAAACAGCGGGAATCTATACAAACAACTTACCGCTTTCAGGTTGGTTTGCATGCTAGCTCTGCAAATGAGCGAGTGAGAAGGCAGGAAGAGATAAAACAGATATTTTTATTTGATGAAATTGAATTATTAGACGCAGATACGCCGGGCCAATCGCTCGGTTTTTTTAATACAAACTTATCAGCTGAAGTACCGATGCCGGCTGATGATCTTAGCGACAAAACAAGTTATCATCGCGTGTATTTCGATATCGAAGTAGACGTGACATTTAATAGGAGGCGGTTATAAATGAGCATTGAATATCGCGGAGAAGAAATATTGTTCGCAGTGTCCATTCCCCCAGAAACGACTGGAGAGGCAACAATCGTTCGCCCGTTTAACCAAACTGGCGGTTCTACTAGTATTTCGGCAGATTCAATTGATTTGGATACAAAGGATAAAACGGGATCTGATTACGGAAAGGTGACCCAAGAGGTATCTCTTGAAGGTGTTATTTCAACGGGTGACCCATTCATTCCCTACATCAAAAAAGCAATCCGAAATAAAGAATTCGTGAAAATTTACGAAATTGATACACGTACTAAGAAAGCTGAAAGCGGCATGTACATGATTTCCTCTTTTGAGAAATCATTTGGAAATGGTGATTTTGCAACATATTCGCTGAGCGGCTCTTTGAATGGTGTTACGACTGAAGAAACTTTAACAAAGGTTCCAGATGGCGCACAGTCATAAACAGATGGCGAGCTAATAATTAGCTCGCTTTTTTAATTTTGAGCATAAACCGAGAGGGGTTTTTATAGATGGCACGTTTTGAAATTGATGGAAAAGAGTATGAACTAAAACTAACTTTTGAAAGTGTAAAGCATTTGAATGGGCAGTTTGACGGCGGGTCAATGGAATTGATTGGGCGAGCGATGATGGGCGATTTAGACACTTTTATAAAAATTGTACATGCTGCGCTTTTCCACGCTGGTCAAAACTTTTCTTTTGCCGTAGTAGAGAAGGAAATCGAAAAAGCCTTCGCTGAAGAAAAATTGGATATGGACTATGTGCTAAAAGTGTCGAATGAGGTAGTAGTGGAGAGTTTTTTCTACAAAACGACAGCGGCCAAGTTACTAAAGAGCGATCCGAAAGCAGCGGAACAGTTCAAGATGCTAATGAATTAAAGGAAGAGAAAATTGATATTGACCAAGTTAAATTCGATGGTTGGCGGTACTTGGGATTACGGCCAAGTGAAGTATTATCTCTTACACCTCGCGAATTTAATATCATGTTAAAAGCCCAACGAGAACGTGGATTTGACGACATGGAAAAAGAAGCCCGAATTGCTATTATCCGTGAATCGGCCCATCGAGCAAAAAGACCAAAAGCTGCAGATTTATTTAAGCGCCCGGCTGAAGAAATTGCCGAAGCAAACTTACAAAAGAAAGTTGAACAAGCGGAACATGCTGCTGAGTGGCTATCACAGTTTGAATTCAAATAAAAGAGGAAAGGAGGTAAATCATGGAGATACCAGGTTTAGTAGTCCGTATCGGTGCGGATATATCCAACCTGACAAGCGGACTCCGAAACGCGACTAGTCAATTAGGCAATTTTACACGTGCACAAGAAAAAGGATTTCAAGCCTTAGGTACTATCGGAAAAGTGGTCACAGGATTTGGGGTAGCAACAGCTGGCGGTTTAGGTTTGGCCGTTAAGACAGCTGCTGATTTTGAGCAACAAATGTCAAAAGTTAAAGCAATCAGTGGGGCCACAGGAAAAGACTTTGACAATCTGACATCTACAGCTAAAAAGCTTGGAGCGACAACGGCATGGACGGCAAAACAAGCCGGAGAAGGTATGGAATACTTGGCACTTGCGGGGTGGAAAACAAACGATATTATCGCTGCTATGCCAGGGATGTTGGACCTTGCGTCGGCAGGATCATTAGATTTAGGACGTGCAGCAGATATCACATCAGATACCATGCAAGCCTTTGGGATTTCGGCTAAAGATGCCACTCACGCTGCGGACGTGTTTGCTTATGCCCAGGCTAATGCGAATACGAATGTGGAGCAGTTAGGCGAGGCACTTAAGTACAGCGCCCCTGTAGCTCATGCGCTCGGATGGACGTTGGAGGAAACAGCTGCTGCGTCTATGGCGATGGCTAATAGTGGATTGAAAGGTTCAATTGCCGGCCAAGCATTTGCGTCCTCGATGGCCCGTCTAGCGAAACCAACAAAAAAAATGCAAAAGGTAATAAAAGAAACAGGCATTGCTTTTTTTGACGCCCAAGGAAATATGAAATCTATGCCTGATTTAGTTGCAGAGATTGAGAAGGGTACAAAAGGAATGACCATGCAGCAAAGGTCGGCCACATTGTCTATTTTATTCGGTGCAGAAGCTTATAAGCATTGGGCTATTTTATTGGGGACTGGTTCTGAAAAACTTAGAAGCATGACCGATGATTTGCATCATGCTGATGGTGCGGCATCCAAGATGGCCAAAACGATGTTAGACAATTTAAACGGTCAACTTATCTTGCTTAAATCATCGATTGAAGGCGCGGCAATTTCTATCGGTAACGCGCTTATCCCCATGCTAAGGACAATGACTAAATTCATTAATAAAGTAGTAGATGGGTTTAATAGTTTAAGTGACAGAACGAAAAACTTTATTGCGATTGGTTCTGCGTTAGCTGCAGCATTTATGCTTGTTGTAGGTCCAATGCTCATTATGATTGGTTTTATCCCGTCTATTATAAGCGGGTTTGGTGCAATCGCTACGATGGTTGGGATGACATCGGGTGCATTGTTACGTTTAATACTAGTCACTGGTGGATGGGTCACAGTTATCATGCTGGTAATAGGGGCATTAATTCTTGCATATCAAAAATGTGAGTGGTTTAGAAACGCGGTAGACTCCTCTTGGGCGTGGATCGTTAAGGCTACAAAAGCGACAGGTGAGTGGATTAAATCCGCCTTTGGTACAGCTGTTGATTGGACAGTACAAAAGATTAGTCAAATAAAACCTGCGGTTATAGCAATTGGCGGGTGGTTTTCCGATGCTTTTAACGGAGCTGTATCTGCAGTATCGTCATTCTTTAGCGGGCTGAGCGAGAAATTTGGCTTTGTTGGAAAATTAGTGGATTATATCAAAGATTCATTTTCTTCTGTGGAAAACGTTATTGCAACCTTGGCTCCATTAGTTACGCGACTAGCACTAGGATTTCTGGGGATATCAGGCCCTGTTGGATGGATTATAGGACTCGTGGTATCACTCGGTGCGACTTTATTTAAATTGTCGAAAGACAATGAAAGTGTTCGAGCGGCTTTGTCGTCCGTCTGGAATGGCTTAAAAACTGTATTTGAATCGGTGATGTCTGCAATCCAGCCAATTATTGATGCTTTTGCACAAGCGTTTGTTGATTTAGCTCCTCAATTTGCTCAAACAGGAAAAGTAATCGGTGATAGCCTGGCGTCACTAGGTCCCACATTTGCTCAATTAGGACAAGCATTTGGCGGACTTCTTGGTGCGATTTTTGAACTGATCCCTTCATTATTAGAGGTAGGAAAAACTGTATTTAATTTGTATATTGACTTTTTACCGCAATTGCTTAACATCGCCGTCCAAGTATTTCAGGGTATTTTCACAATCATAAAGACAGTCGTACCGGTTATTATCAACTTAATCAAAACGATTGTACCAATCATTGTAATGATTATCACTACAGTCCTACCAACTCTATTAAAAGTAGTCGCAAGCGTATTCCAGATGATTGTTTCTGTTATCGTAGCAGTCATGCCTGTTATTATCGGTTTAATCCAGGCAATTATTCCAGTAATCTTGCAAATTGTACAAACTGTGCTGCCGTTGCTGTTATCCATCATTCAAGCGGTATTCCCAGTTATTCTGGCCATTATCCAAGCTGTATTACCTGTGGTTATTGCGATTATCAACATAGCTGCGGATATTATTACAAATGTATTGGTGCCGGCCATTGGTTTTATTTTGACGATCGTCCAGGCTGTTTTCCCCGTCATCGTGCAAATTATCGATGCGGCGATGAAAATTGTCATGGGGATCATCCAGGTAGTAACAGGCATCATAAAAGGCGACTGGAGCACAGTGTGGAATGGTATTAAGAGCATCTTATCCGGTGTATGGGATGCGATTAAAGCAATCGTAGTCGGTGCTATTAATATCGTAAAAACGATTATTAGCGGAGCCTGGACATTTATTAAAAGCTCTACGCAAACAGCGTGGAACGCTGTCAAGTCGTTATTTTCATCCGTGCTTTCTGGAATCGTCAATATCATAACTTCTCAATTTAATGCGATGAAATCTATCGTCAAGTCGGTTACAGACTCTATTAAAGGTGTAATAGAAACTGGATGGAATTCGGCTGTTAATTTCCTGAAAAGTATCGACCTGATGGAAATTGGTAAAAACATCATCCAAGGTTTAATCAAAGGTATCAGCTCAATGGTAGGAGCAGTTAAAGATGCTGTAACTGGTATTGGCAAGAAAATCAAAAATGGATTTACTGATTTCTTTAGTATTAAGTCCCCGTCTCGATTAATGATATCTCTTGCTAAGCACATCCCAGGAGGAATTATTAAAGGCATCGACGGTATGCAGAATAAAGTAGTAGCTGCAGCGAATCGCATGTCTGGATGGATGACACCTGATATCCCGAACGTTTCCATGGCTTACTCAACTCCAAGTGGTTCATACGCCACTCTTGATTCGGCAATTAATGGATCAGTCGATATTAGTTCAAGTGAAAATAACCAACTTTTAAAAGAAGTGGTTGCGGAACTTCGCAGACAGAAAAACATGATTGTTGAAATGGATTCGCGCATCGTTGGAAAAATGGTAGAAAAAACGGTGACAAGACAGCAGGATTTTAAAACTAAAAGAACACAGTATTTCGATAGTTAGGGGGTGATTAGTTGTTTGTTAGCGTGGAAAACATGATATTTAACGGCGTAGATTTGGCAGAATATTTTAACGAAAATGGTAAGAGTTATTTTGTTGTCAACGACGTTCGAGGGCGTGGAATCATGTCCTCAGAACTCGATTTAATTAAAACACCAGGAATGCCTGGTGGTCATTTATCTGATGAAACAATACCAGAACGGATTTTGGAAGTAGATATCTCTTTAAAAGGGAACTCATACCCTGATTTACGGAAAAAAGTAGATGCGCTAAGTGCTATTTTAAAAAAGAAAGACGTAGCCCCTATTGTATTTGCTGATGAAACAGACAAAACTTATTACGGAAAACTTGGTAACGTGTCAGATAGATTGGAGAAATCTTGTATCTATCAAACTACGTTATTTTTTGTTTGTCCTGATCCCTGTAAATACGGGGCTGAAAAATATATTGAGTTTACTGACATCACAAACTTAGATGTGGAAGGATCGGAAGAAACATATCCGAATATAAAAGTAGAAGTCGCAAAAGATACGACATTTTTGGCAGTCAGTGATGGTGAAAGTATAAATATGATTGGGAATCCTGCCCAAGTCACCCAGCAGCCTTTTATACGCGAAGAGCGGAAATTTTGGCACGAGATGGGCACGCTTGTTGGATGGGCGGATACCACATCGGTTGAAGAGGGGAAAAATCTCGGAACAATGAAAACAAGCGGCCGCTCCTTTTTCACGGACGCTTATGGTTCTGACCCTGGCTGGCATGGTCCAGCTAAAAAAACATCAATTGGCTCTACTATCCAAGACTTTCAGGTGGACGCACTTATTCGCCAACAAGGAAGTACGGGTCAAGTTGGCAGTATAGAGATTGCTTTACTGGATGCTAGTAATAAATTCGTCTGTAAAATGTTAATGACAAAGCGCTCGGCTGGGTCTGTAGCAAACTGGGCTAGGTTACGGGCAGGGACTGTATTAAGCGGCTATGACATCATCAATACCCGTGGGTCTTATGATAGTACGTGGGCTAATTTTAACGGCATGGTGCGACTAAGCCGTATCGGCAATGTATGGACTGCCTATGTATGTCTAATCGACAGCAAAGGGGTACAGCATACGCGAGCAGGTGCGACTTGGAGAGACAGCGTAGGAATCGCTACTGCACCAATTGCTCAGGTGCAGGTCCAATTGTGGCAATACGGGACCACTCCTGCCACAAATCAAAACATCGATGATATTAAAGTCTACAAGATTAATAACGCTGCAGATAATCAAATCCCTTATGTAGCCCGGGCTGGTGATCTAATAGAATTTGATCATGTAAAAGCTAAAATTTTAAGAAACGGTGAAGTTATTAATAAAGAAAAAGTCTTTATTGGCGATTATTTCGCATTGCAGCCAGGCGGAAATGTCTTAGCTGTTGAACCGGCAGACGCTATCGAAAAAACGGGAGTGAGGTGGAGAGAAAAATGGCTGTAGATTTTCGGCTTGAAAGAGAAGTAAACCCACCTATCGGAGAAAGCCCTGGTTTCTTGCCGCAGCACAAAAAACAAGGAACCCTGCAATATGAAGAAACAGAAGGTACCGACGGTGCATTGCATACGAAAATTGAAGGCTTGAAGACCGGTAAACATGCGGCATTGACGGTGGCTACGACGGTTGTAGAAATCACAGCTGGATTGACTGGCCGCCGGAGGTTAAAGTTTCGAGTTGCGGGATCTGATGCTGTGTATATTGGTTTTGCTGCTGATGTTACCGTTCTAACTGGATTTCCATATGCTCCAGGTCAAGCTGATGAATTTTTCTTTTCTTCTAAATCGACTCAAAAGCTTTATGCCATTGCAAAGTCATCACAGACATTGCGGATTATTGAAACAAATTAAAGGGGGTTGATGACATGCCTTATAATACAAAACCTAAAAAGACAGATGTTAATTACCAGCCAATTAATCAATATTTTAACCCAACAATAGATGATCATGAGGCGGTACAAGGTTCAGGCGGGGCTATGAATGTGCAGCTTATTGGGAGAAAAACGGCATATCAGAGAGTAGCCGTAAACCAAGCCATTGCTGCCAATGGATTTTCATCAATAGTAGTAAATCTAGGATTAGGAACAAAAGCAATACACTTAGCGTGGAAAGCTAATGCAACAATTGCAGTAACATTAGTGGCTTGTGATGCAAATGGAAGTGCCCTTTTAAACGGGCCTAGTATTTTAGGAACTGGTGCGACTGGCTATATAAACGGTGGGCTTGTGTATGGAGAATGGGGTGGAGCACCTTATATCGGTATTTTAGTTCAAGATAAATCCGCCGCTGCTAACACAGTTAATTACATTGATTTATGGACTACTAGTGCTTAAAGGAGGTAATGAAAATGCAAATAGGTGACGTTGTTACTATTTTTGGGAATGAATATGTAATTATTGATATTCAAATAGATGAAAATGGAAATCAAGTTGTTTCTTATGCACCAATAGTACAACCTTAATTTTATACCGCTTATGACGTTCTTAAGCTGCATAAGAAAATGAAAAAAGGGGGGTATTTAAGTGGTGGTTTCAGGTGAAATTAGTCAATTAGACAGAATCGAAAAGAAAATGGACAGAATCCTAGAACTGTTGGAGGGCGAGGATCTGTCCATTTCTATTCAAGTTGATGGTAAAACTTTGGCTGAATCAGTAATTAATGAGGTCGATAGATTACAAAAAATCAATTCTTTAGCTGCACAAATACCAAAATGACCACTCCGATTCTGAGTGGTCATTTCTATGGAGGTGATTATCATGTTATGCCGAGTATCTATTAAAGAATTTGTGATTTTAGCAATAATTACTACAGGAATCTACTTATTAATGACATGAAGGAAAGAAGTAGAAAGCTGAATATTAAAAAGCCTAACAATGGTGGTATCAAAGTAAGAATAAAGTCTATATACATTTTAGGCTTATATCTATATTGGTTATTGTTGAGCCGATAATAAATGTTTCGAGTCGGTAGGAACATTTTCCTTCGTGTTCGTTCAAATTCAATATCAATATAACGACATAAGTCACTAAATATTTCTTGTAAAAATTCAGAAGATCTTTTATTTTCGATTCCTCTTTTTAGAAGTCGGGACCAATGAACAATTGACGGTGATATTAATTCGTAGTGATTATTTACAATCGAATTAAGTTCTTCAGATACTTTTCTTAATTCATTCATTTCTATATCTTGGATATTTTTATACAAGATTGGTTCTAAGAGAAGAAACATTGGTAAATAAGCTTTGTAGAGTTGGTCCTCTAAAGGCTTCTTAGAAAATTGATATTTAAAGGCATAGTATATAAGGTAAATACTTAAAAATATTCCTAGCCAAGGTAATAAATATTGGGTGAAAAAATTCGCCATTAGATTCATCCTTTTTAATTTATTAATTCAAGTACATCGGTTATTTTACAGTTCAAGACTTCACAGATTTTTGCTAAATTATCTAATGGCAAACGGATAGTTTGATTGCGGCACATTTCGTTGATCGATGGTTGCCTGATACCAGTCAGCCTGGACAACTCGTTCTGTGAAATATTTCTCTCTTGCAAAAGCTTATCAAGTTTTAAAATTACTTTCATAGGCCTTTCCTCCTGTTTAATAGATTTATGCGTTTTAGTTATTGATACGTTTAGTGTATAACGATATACTAGATTTAATCAATACGTTAAACGTATAAAAGGAGGAGGAAATACTTTGAGAATATCAGAAGCATGGGAACTTTATTTACCGGACAAGCAAATAGCAGGTTATTCAGCCAACACCTTGGAGCAATACGAAATCCAAATAAACGTAATGATTAGGCACATGGGTGACATCAAAATTGAATCAATTATTACACCAGATTTAAAGAAATACATTGCAAAAAGAAGAGATACCCTAAAAACAAACAACAGCTTAGCACATCTTATAAGATTTATTCGCGGTTTTTTTCGCTGGGCACACGAGGAAGGGTACATCGATACGAATCCAGCTTGGAAAATTAAAGAGCCGAAAGAATCAAAACGGGTACCAAAATACATCAAAGAAGAAGAGCTTGAATTAATACGTGAAGCTGCCAAGGGAGCAAGAGAAAAAGCATTAATAAATTTATTGTACTCCACAGGCTGTAGAATCGGTGAAATAGCCAAATTAAATCGCAACCACATCAACTGGGAGCATAAATCAATCATCGTCATTGGAAAAGGCGACAAAGAGCGCGAAGTATATTTTGATACAAAGACCTATCTCTGGCTAAAAGAATACATGGATAGTAGAAAAGATGATTGCGAGTCTTTGTTTGTTACACTAAGAGATCCACGAAGAGCAACAGTCGATACACTAAGGCGTTGGGTTAAAGACATTGCAAAACGCGTGATAGAGACAAACATCTATCCTCACAAGTTCCGGCACACTTTTTGCCAGCATCTTGTTGACAGAGGCGCACCCATTGAAGCGGTCAGTGATTTAGCCGGCCATGCCCGTGTATCAACAACAAAAATTTATGCAAACATGCGCGGAGAGCAAAGACGCGCTATATATACAAAGTATTTTTAAGAGTCCACTTTTGGGCTCTTTTTTTATGCAAAGGCGGTGACAAAATTGCCAATCACTCAGCATGCAGGTATGTACATTGGAAACAATGATTCCAAAAGAAACAATCAGAAAAGAAATGGTGCGCTCGTTCACATTCTTGATAAGCAGGATGATAGCATCATCGATACATTGAGCAGTAAAAAAGGCGAGATGAAGGAACCGATTCGAGTCTCGTCGCTCGAAAATCGAAATACATTTGACTTTACCGCCTTAAAGAAATTTGAATATCTTGAAAAGCTAAACCGACTCCTTGTCCAAGATAGTGACGGAATTTTTCAGGAATATATCATTCATTACGCGGAACAAGTGAATCACGAAGAAAAAGATATTAAAGCCAATGCAAGCTTTGTTGGCTTAAAAAAAGCCAAAGTCATAAATCCGCAAGTCCTTACAGGCGCAACTTCATCAACAGCTGTAGACCTTGCATTATCCAGCACAGAGTGGCAGCCGGGTATCATTGAGTATACATTTATTCGAAGTATTACAATTGATCAGCACACGGATCCTTACAGCTTTTTAAAAGTGATTGCCACTACATTCGACTTGGAAATATCTTTTCGTATCGAAGTAAGCGGCAATAAAATCACCGGCCGATATGTTGACATGAAAAAACAGATGGCTGGATTCGAAGGCAAAGAAATCACTTTTGGCAAAGATTTAATCGGTATCCACCGCATCGAGGATAGTAGCAGAATAGTAACCGCTCTGCTTGGACTAGGCCCCCAAAAAGATGATGGAACCCGCCTATCCGTGCTGGTTGCAGATGAAGCAGCTTTGCAACGCTGGGGCAGAAACGGTCGGCATTTAATCGAGGTGTACGAACCAGAGTCGGATGATCAAGATATGACAGAGTCAAGATTAAAGACTCTTACAACGACCGAACTAAAAAAACGTGTAGATGCAATCGTATCATATGAAGGTGAAGCTAACTCGCTTGAACACGTTTTTGGCCATGATCATGAAAAGGTACGCGTGGGGCGAACTATGCGGATTAAGGATGATTATTACAGCCCTCCTTTATATTTAGAAGCTAGATTCCAAGAAACGACTGAAAACGTTTCTCTAAGGCAGATTTTAGGATTTAAGCTTGGTAACTTCATTGAGTTTAAAAAAGCGGATCTAGAAAAACAGATCGCGAATCTTAAAAATATTATCAATGACAAAATCTCAAAAATGATTACGTGCAAAATCGAAACATCTTCTGGGACAGTGTTTAAAAATGATGACTGGGAAGAAGTAATGGTAACAGCCAAAGTATTTTTGGCCGGCCAAGAAACGGACTTTGACGGCACCCGATATAACTATTGCTGGACATGGAAAGATAAGTTTGGAAATATAATTGGGCGATTTGACCAATTAAAATCATTTATGGTCGAATCGCCAGAGGTAGACGAAAAGCTAACAATTAAACTTGATGTCATGCTCGATGATAAAGTTCTCGCAACTGAGGAAATTACATTTACTAAAATTTATGACGGAGAATCAGGACCACCAGGTAGACCCGGTGAAGATGCAACTCTTTACTGGTTAGCCCTAAACAGCAGCACAATTGCAAAGTCGAATATGGGTGATTATACGCCTAAAAGTATTACGGCTACAGCTTACAGCAAGAAAGGCACGACGGCAGCTGCCACATTTTATCCCGGTCGCTTTTTTATCGCCGAAACAACCGACGGGACAACTTATGTAGATAAATATATAAGCTCGTCAAATGAGAGTATCAAAACTTATACACCTAGTCCAGGCATAAAAGCTGTAAGAGTGCAACTATCCACCCCATCAGGGTCCTTGCTCGACGAAAAGATTATTCCGATTGTGGTCGATGGGGCTAAAGGTGATACTGGCCCTCCAGGCACACCAGGAGAGCCCGGTACACCAGGAAGTGATGCCCAGTCAAAATATACATGGGTCATGTTCGCAAATGACAATAAAGGCGCAGGAATTACAAGTAATCCCGCCGGGAAATTGTGGAGAGGCTTTGCTTATAATAAATCTGACCCAACGCCATCAAACATACCAAGTGATTATAAATGGGAGTTTATCACCGATAGCTGGGTTAAATCTGGAACAGTGCTAGTCGATAGCGGCAAAATATTTGCTGACTATTTATCCGCAATTACAGCGCATTTAGGTAATATTATTTCAGGAAATATTCAAGGGGTAACCCTAACATTGGGCGGTTTAAATAACGAGTTTGGTCAAATGTCCGTACTCGGACCAAGCGGTGAGACAATCATCACTTTGGATGGTGAGCAGGGCGGATTTGACAAGCTATTCGTTGGTGACTTTTTTAGCCCTACAGTTGCCAATTTCAACGAAAAAAACATGACATTTTATGTTGATCCAAACGGCAGCGATAATAATGACGGATTAGCATCTGGTACAGCTAGGGCGAAAAGAACCATCCAGGCTTGTATTGATTTAATCCCGAAATTTAATAACGGGATAATTAATATCAACTTAAAAGCGCCCGCAGCGAATACTAGGCAAGATTACTATGAAAATGTAATTGTTGACGGTTTCTCAGGTTCTGGAGAAATTAATATTAATGGTCAAAATTGGTACAATTATTTAAATTCAAGAATCTCTATTAAAGGTTGTACAAATAAAGTCAACGTGAATGATTTAACTATTAACGTAACTTCAATTGGCGATGCTTTTGAGGTATATAACAGTTCTCATGTTAGTTGCGTATCAGTTTGGGTATACGGGCAAAACAAAGCAGGAACCGGATTTTTAAGTGATGCAGGTTCAAAACTAACATTAGTAAAATGTGAAGCTTATGACGTACTGTATGGTATTTATGCAAACTCACTATCAACAGTTTACTTGTACCAATGTAAAGGCCTAGGAACACAGCGTGGAGCATTATCCGAAAGAGGTTCGTGGGTATATTCATACATTTCACACCCAGATGGAACAGTTGGCGCTGTATTAAGTAGGTACGCATCAGGAACGACCTTAGATGGATCAGTAGCGGACAGCGGGGCTAAAACAGGCGGTGGCAAGCCAGCGCCATCGGCTCAGACCACCACGCAATGGGTGTCTAACATTGCAGACAACTGGTCTACTGCTTATAGTTCCTGGCAAGGTGGCGGCGCGCGCCAGGGTGATTATGGGTACGGTCAGCGTAAGGGCTTATGGTGGTTTGAGTCACAGCCATTTGCAGCTACGTTAAACGGCAAAACCATTAAATCTATGCGTATTTGGGTTAAAAGAGCGAGCTCAGGCGGTAGCTCTGGAAAAACTCGTATCTATTTCCACCCTCATACATTCGCGACTAAGGCAGCTACACCAAATAATCCTTCACTTGCTCTTGAGACGACTTACAACGTCTATGTGGACTTAGCTTGGGGTGAGGGCGCTTGGGTTAATATCCCGTCCACATGGTACGCAGGATTCCAGAGCGGCTCTTACAAGGGCATCGGCATATGGGCAGGGTCTACAAGTCGCAGTTATTATTCTATCATGGATGGCCAATGCTGGTTGGAGGCGACGTATTAATGAGGATAGTAGTCTATGATAATGATAAAAAAGTAGTAGACATAATCGAGGATATAAATCATCCAAAAGTTAGCGGAAATATTGTAGATTGGGAAGGCGGTTCCGTTGAGAACAACCTTCCTTTTTTGTTGCTCGAAGATTCTGTCGAGGTAAGTGAAGTGGTCACGGATGACATCATTGCTCTTGATAAAAAAAGTCAGTTTGTGAAAGTTGATGAACTAGCACAATTAAAAATAGAAAACGCTGACCTAAAACTACGCCTGGAAATGGCGGAAATGGCGATTGTTTCCTTGATGGACTTTATATAAGGAGGTGGTAAAGATGTACGCATTTATCCTCAATATGTGGGTTTTTGGCAAACTAACAGAAACACAGGTTAATAGTTATGCAGTTAAAGGGTTTATTACTCAACAAGAGGCACAACAAATACTAGCTACACCAAAAGAAGTTTAGAGGAGGTTGGTCAATGGAAGTGCAAATCGGTATCTTGGGGGCCCTCATTGGAGTATTAATCAGCGTATTAACTTTTAGTCGAAACAGGGATAAAGATGTTAAAAGTGACGCCTCGGAGTCTGCAGTAATTAAGACCAAGCTGGAGGCTATTAACTCAGGCGTGGAGTCGATCAGAATTGATATAAAGGCAAACGAAAGACACGTTTCCGAGTTATCCGAGCGTTTGATTCGGATCGACGAAAGCAACAAAGCGGCGCATAAAAGGATAGACAAATTGGAAACAAAAGGGGATGCGTAAAATGATTAACTGGCGAGTCAGATTTAAAAACCGTTTGTGGGTTGTGGCGTTTATGTCACAGCTTTTTATTTTGGCTGAAGTGCTTTTAGTTGGTGCTCATGCAGCTGGGATCACGGATTTTGCGTTAACCGAAGCGATTAAGGCTTGGGTTTTATTGCTGATCAATGCAGTCTTTGGTGTACTGTCCATGCTCGGGGTCGTGCAGGACCCAACCACACAGGGCATGGAGGATAGTATTAGGGCTAAAAATTACCGCGAACCAAATTAAAGGAGTGGATAAACTATGGTTTTAAAAATGGTGCAAAAATTAATGACGCTGAATGATTGCTATAAAGCAGGAAAAACGATTGCAGTCAAAGGACTGATGGTTCATAGCACCGCTTGCCCAGGTATTTTTGCAGCGGATTGGTTTAGCCGATGGAACAAACCTAGTCTTTCCCCAGGTAAATGTGTGCATGGGTTTTTAGATGCAAATGAATTTTATCAGTATTTACCTTGGAATTGGCGGGGATGGCATGGTGGTGGATCCTCTAATGACACTCACATTGGCATCGAATGGTGCGAGCCGAAAGACCTAAACGACAAGGATTATTTCGCAAAGGTTTGGGCGAATGGAGTTGAACTCTATGCTATGCTATGCAAAATGTTTAATCTTACCGAAAAAAATATTATCTCGCATAAAGAGGGATGGGGGCTTGGGGTTGCCAGCAACCACGGTGACCCTGACCACTGGTGGAAATTGCACGGTAAGACGATGGATATGTTTAGAGCGGATGTTGCAAATGCTTTAAAAGTAACCACAGCCAAAAACGGCTGGAAAAAAGAAAATGAAAAATGGTACTTTTACCAAGACGGCACGAAAAAAACGGGATGGGTAAAAGATAAAGAATGTTGGTACTTCCTTGATATGTTCGGAGTCATGGTGACTGGATGGGCTAAAATCAACAGCAAGTGGTATTATCTCAATCCAAACGGTGACATGCGCATTGGCTGGTTGCAGGATAAAGGCAAGTGGTATTACCTTAAAGCTGATGGCTCCATGGCCACAGGCACCATCGAGGATAAAGGAAAACTATATTACTTGCAATCTGACGGCAGCATGGCCGAGAATACTAGGATTAATGTAACGCTTAATGTTGATAAGAGCGGAGCATTAAAGCCTTAAGCAAAAGCCCCTTCTCGATTGAGATGGGGCTTTTATCTATTATTCTTTTTGCTCTTCTTCCAAGAACTTTTTCAATCTATACTTTGCCATTTCTAATGCTTGTTCAGGTGTGCTTCCGTGACAATTATAAACCGACATTTGTCCATTTGATGCCATTGCGTTATAAGTATCACCGTGATCCCACACTCGATATCTTACCTTTCCTCGCCTAAAATACCAGAACCAATCCCAAAACCTGTTTATCCACATCATTTATATCACCTCTCTTTCTCCATACAATATTCGGCATATTTCCACACATTACCTATTCAACTTTATGACTAATTTATGACAAAATAAAAAGCCCATTTAGGGCTAAAAAGGTAAATTATCATTCATCGTTCTGTTCAATTCTTCTCGCTCTAGGACCTTCACCAACTCCGTGATGTCCTGGTCACCTTCCACAATTACTTTTTCTAACTGTGCCCGATAAGACAAATCCTTCTTAATTTCCTTCCAGAATTGTAATGCCGCATATTCTGGCTTGCGACCCCTCAGCTGAAATGCTCCTTTTTTGTATCCTCTACTGGCAGCATAATAATGTATCTCGATGATTACGGTCATATCCTTCCTCCTTTTTATAAATTTATATTTCAATGTTAATGTAGTTTCCTAACGACGTATATACATATCTTGGTAACTGTCGTAAAATATCTATATATTAACCTTAAGGGAGGGTATTTGTTTGAAAAAGTTAAAAATTATTTTCCTAGCTTTGATTGTAAGTTTTTCTTTTAGTTTTATGGCTAGTGCAGAAGATGAAGTTATTAAACCAACTGATGCATTCGTATTTAAGCTGGACGAACCTACAGTAACACCTACTGGTGTAAAACTAAGTTGGACCATCTATTATAACAAATGGAAAATATACTGGTTAACCCAGTACAGAATTTATGTCAACGGGATTCCTATTTACAAGGATGGGGAGTTAACCGGTTCTGTTACGAAAGATAATTTCGAAGTGATCGGGCTTTTACCGGGTCGTGAATATGAAATAGAAGTCGTTCCGTATGGCAGCCACGGGGTTTGGAAAGCAAGCGAAAAAGTTAATGTTAAAACAGTCAATAAAAAGGGTTGGGTACAAAGTGACGGTGATTGGTTTTATAACGATCCTACGTCCGGTGCATATAAAAAAGGTTGGTTATTAGACAGCAGTAAATGGTATTACCTGAAAGATAAGTTTAAACCATATTATGAAAAACAAAATATGGGCACCATGGTTTCCAATACCTGGGAGCAGGTCAGTAAAAAATGGTATTACTTTAATAAAAGCGGGGCAATGGTAACTGGATGGATGGAATATACGGATAGCCGCGGGAAAAAGTGGTACTACCTTAACCCGAATGGTGACATGAAAACGGGTTGGTTGTACTGGAACCGTAACTGGTATTACTTAGAATCTTACGGCGGCATGGCAACCGGATGGAAGCTTGTTAATGACAAATGGTTTTATTCGTACCCTGATGGGAGAATGGCCGCTAATACTACGATACAAGGCTATAAGTTAAACGCCAGTGGGGCGTGGGTACATTAAGCGGAGGTGCTACGATGCAAGAAATACTTAGTAATGAGACTATCTCAATAACAATAAAACGACGTAAGGACAGCGTGACCCGGGGAGCGGCTAAGTTCTTTGCGCTACTGTTCGGAGGGCTGGGAATGTTTATTTCAGGACTGCTCTTTCTTACAATAATCGGGATATTCCCAGCGATTGGGTTGTTCTTTACGTCGCTAGGTTTAATTTACGTCGCACAGGGGAAAGAACAGGTAGCCTGCCCGCACTGTAAAAAGAAGCAGCCAGTGCTAAAATCATCCGAAAATTTTACCTGCCCTAAGTGCCAAAAGCTTACAGTGATAAATTGGGCGTAACCTTGTGTTACTAATTAATACTTATATAGTAATTAGTAATAACTACTACTATATATAATAAATAATAATATTTTATATATTTATTATAATAATATATATGGTGTTTCTTTTCTTAAGGGGGTTTTGTTTTACTGAAAGCTGTTTACCTAAATTACATTCATCTAGATACCCCTACCTAAAAAATAATTAATTATATATTTTTTTTTTTTTTAATGTGTGAATTTAACACTGAGAATTTACAATAGTTGTTACAATTTCGTTACAAAATGATATGTATAAGCATAAAACATTGTACGCCTGCATATGCTATCAGTGAAAGCGAAGACTCGCTGAGAGCTCTATAGCACCCTTATACGCATATATAAAACAGCATGTCATTAAGCCTTCCAGCTATACCCTGGAGGGCTTTTTTATTTTTCTACCCATATTTCTTCTAAAGGCCTTTTTAACTCTTTACATATTCTATACACCACTTCAAACGATGGTAAGTTTTTTCCGTTCACAATAAGACTTAATGTAGAGTTAGTGACTCCTATTTTTTCTGCAAATTTACGCTGCGTAAAACGTTGATCCTTTATTTTTTCCTCTGCCAGGATTACCTTTAGTCGGCATTCAAATTCCATCCTTATCACCCGTTTATCTATTTCTATTAGAATACCCTAATTCCTTTAATGTTTCGATGAATCGAAAAAAATTTCGATGGACAAGGAATATCGAACAAGCAGCTGGTCATATCTATTTATCAAGCAGGTAAGAATTACTTCTCAATCTTTACTGGATAGGAAGGAGGTAGGATGTATTGCCTATCATGCACCCAGCTTTATGCCTGAATACAGACGACCCTGATCAAAAAGAATTATACGAATTTATCACTCGGTTGCCAAATGGGAAGAAACGAAACACCAGCGCCTTTCTAAAGACGCTTGTTGACCGTGAGTACCAGAAGAAAAAAGAGCAGTATTTAGCCGAAAAATCCAAATTTGAACAAGAAAAAGAGACGCCAAAAGCGCCTCAAGTAATTAAATCCAGTGGAGGAATTAAATATTTAGGAAAGCATATTGACCAAAATGCCGATGGTAGCACCAGCAACAGCTCCGATTAAAAAGAACATGCAATCAGCTCCTTAGAAAGTTTGTTACTTCTATTATGGCCAAAGGAAATTAATTTATTCAGGAGGGGACGAAAATGGCAAAAATCCAAACGATTGATTTTAAACGCTTCGTAAAAAACGAAAAAATTTCTACCGATGAAGTAATAAAAATGCTGGAGGATAAAAAGTTTATGAAAGTTGTTGCAATCGGCGGGGGGCTGATGCTCTGTTTGGTTCCGAAATCAGCTTTTGCTGCAACAAAGGTAACCGCTGATCAAACTTTCGGAAACCTATGGGAAGCGGTAATGAATATCGTGGATTGGATTGTTGTCGGGGTATTTGTGTTCGGCGGGGTAGCCTGGATGTTTGGTCATCGACCTAAGGCACTGGAATTAGTCATAGGAGGTTCAGCAGGGTATATCCTAGCACGTCATGCGATTGATATTAGGGATTTCTTAAAAAAATTGTAGGGGGGTAAAAAATGAATTTAAAAATTAACGGAGTAACAGAAGAAATAAAAAATTGCATAGGTCATTTAAATAGTACTGATCAAATAACCGAAGCTGCATGTAAAGCCTGGAGTGCCGAGTATCACTGGTGGATTGACATGTTTAGCTATTTCACAGATTTATTTTAAGGAGGTTTAAATATGGGGACTAAAACGATAATTATGTTAGGTCTGGTCGCTTATCGTATGTATGCTAAAAACAAACCGATTAAATCAGTAAACTTTAACGCGTTCCTTCAAAAAGGAGGGAAGAAAAATGAAATTTCGTTTATCAAGTGAGTATGGTGAGATGGCTGAAATTAGAAACGGAATACCTCATCACGGAATAGACTTGGCAATGCCATCAGGCACAGAACTAAGAAGTGTGATGGACGGAGTAGTAGAAAATGTTGTGGATTTTGGAACCAAGAACCTTGGTAAAGGTGTCTTTATCCGAAACGAAGATGGTACTCTTTCCATTTATGGCCATATGTCGGATATAAAAGTAAAAATAGGTGAGCATCTGCATTCAGGAGATTCAATTGGTTTGTCAGGAAACACAGGGAATTCGACAGGCGCTCACCTGCATTATGGCATGAAAGATGTTACCGGCAATTGGGTGGACCCTACTCCAGTAGCTGAAAATGTTTCTAATATGTCTGGCAGCGGATTTCACTTTAGTGATATTGGTCATTTTCTCTTAGACAAATACAATAAATTTTCAGACAAAGTTATTGGTGCCGAAATGAACGCTGTAGGGATTCCCACAAAAGAAACGTTTCAGGAAACATTACAGCTCTGGTTAACGAATATAGGGCACACCATTACGGACTTAATGCCAGAGATTGGGACCGGAATCACAATTGCAGCTGGGATAGCGATTATGTTTACTGGTAATTTTCCTAAATATTTCACACGCTGGGGATTCGCAATGATGGGGGTGATTTCGTGGTTAATTTTAGGAAAATAAAATCAATTAAGGTATCTGAGTATTTTTCTTACCAAAAAAATTCCATGGTTACTTATAGAATCATCCCCCATATGTCGGTTACAAATAATAGTAATTCGAAGATGTGGAGAGTGCTCCATAAAATGTATGAAGTTTATAACAAAATACCTTCTAGAATTAGTCGGAAGGGTTTTAAATTTACCTATCGAGAAAAAGATACCATTTGGTTCGACGTTATCTTTAAACAGGAAAACAATGAAAAACGTGTTGAGTTCTACGTAAGTACCTCAGAAATTTGGGCGAAAAAGTTCCGGGAAATTCTAGAGAATTACATGAAAGTAACAGTCGAGGAAGTAGAAATAAAAGCTTTAGAAGTTCCCAGCAGTAGTAATGCAGTCCTTCAAGAAATCAGGCTTTCTCGGCATGACATATTTTCACTTAGAGTTAACGCTACAGAGCAAACCACACCAATCGCGTCACTATTAACCGCACTTGATGATATTGCTATGGATGGAGACTTTGCCCGGTTATCTGTATGTGCGGAAACGTACGACCGTAAACAATGGGCCCAGAATAGTCACTGGGCCCATGAAAAAATACAAAAGGGGATTGTTCCTGTTCGTTCCAGGATTACAGCTGGTAAAATTCAAACGGTTTTAAAACGCAGTATATCCACTATTGCAAATGAGGTATACGACGTTCTAAATGATACGATGAACGCTCTTTCTAACACATTCTTTAAGAGTGATAAACCTTTCGAAAAAAAGAAACTTATCGATAAGAAGGCTGCATTGATTGATGAACTTAATTCCAGTAAGCCTAGCACAAAATCAACTGATAAAATAAATGAACCTGTATGGAAGACCAGGATCCGAGTAGCAGCCTTAACGGAAAATAAACTACGTGCGGATCTCATAGCCACTACCATTAGCAGTGCTTTCGCAGAAATAGCTGGGGACAACGAGTTATTGCCTTATAAGATTCGAACAAAAAGAAGGAGGCAAGAAATTATTCAGGAATTAAATACATTGCACTTGTCTAAAACAACCAAGGCTGATGGTGACGTGTCTCTTTTATCCTGTGACGAAATGGCAAAGGTAGCAATTCAAATGCCAACTTCGGTTATCCAGCAACGATATGAAAACGAGTTAGCTGTTAATAAAAAAGTGGAGACAGATATATCTTCTATCTTTATCCACAAACCTACCACAGAGCATGTGGTCATTGAGGGTATTAAGATTAGCATCGGCAGCAATAACATCAAAATTAACAATAAGCCATTAAAATCACGTAAGACAATAAGTAAAAGCGTCCTGGTTGGTCACGCTGAATTCAAAGGAGAAGAATATCCAATAGGTATTCCTTTAGACAATCCAGAAGAGACATATAAAGGCTACGTTGCAATGGGCGGAATGGGTAGCGGTAAAGATACATTTATTCAGAACTTTGTTACTGAAGCATCTTTAAATCATGATATTAGTTTTATTATTATTGACCAGGTCAACAAAGATGGGCTACAGGGTATGGCGAACGGGATTCGTGATAGCCTTCCGCCTGAACGCATTATCGATATTGATTTATCCGATGAAAACTATTTACCGCCGCTGGATCTAACTGAGGTCATGGAGAAGATAGGTCGTAAAGGTGCTGACCGTTTTGCAAATGAATTAATCGACTTTTTCGGCGATGTGGAATCGATGGGCCAAAGTCGGAAAATACTAAGGGCTTTTGCCCAGGCATCAAACGGCAGTTTATACAATATAAAAATGTTGCTGGAGGATGAGTCATTTAGAGAATCTACAGCAAAAAGGTTGAGAGCAGAAGGCAAGCCAAGAATTGCAGAAGAGATAGGTAAATACTTAAGTCAATATGAATTAGTTGAGAAGAAGGATAAACAGGGTAACGTCACGTCATCAGAAATGAAATGTACGAAGGATGGCCAAAAAGCAATTGACGGAAAAGCAAGTGCTATATTAAACCGTTTAGACGAATTTATGGGGGATTCAACTTTATTTGAAATATTTGCCCAGCCTCCTAAAAAGGAAATGAACCTGGAGCAGTGGATGAAAGAAGGGAAGGTCGTTATTTTTAGGGTGCCTGACAGAATTCTTTCCACTGTGGCTGTAAGAACGCTAGTACATTGGATTACATTAAAAGTATTAATGACTCGTATGTTGATGACGGTCGCTGATCAAGGCAATGGGGCGTTTATCGTTTACAACGAGCCACAGACGTATCTTTCTGAGAACACAGGTCTAGCTAAACTTTTATCTAGGATTGCGGTACAGGGACGTAAAGAGAGGTTGGGGAGTATCTTTGCCTGCCATCACTTAGGCCAGCTAAAAGAAATCTCTGAGGATCTAATTTCCGGCGGAGTAAATTGGCTGCTGTTTAAAAATGACAATGAAAACACCTTTAAGAAATTGGAGACACAGCTGCAGCCGATCTCCATCGGGAATGCCATGAACATCCCAAATACAAAGACGACCAGGCATGCCATCTGCATCTTAAATTTTGGAGGCGAACGAAAGCCAGCATTTATGGTCAGGATGCTAAAACCTTCGTATGAAAGGTACCAGCCTTATGACAATTCTTTTATTACGAAACGACACTCAAGATTATATGGAAGGCATTTCGAGGAGATCGAGAAGATACTCGAAACAGCGTAATAAGGCTCCTAGTCGCACAGACTAAGAGCCTTTCCCGGTAAAGGGAGGATGATGCTGCATGAAACACGTAGTCATCGAAATGAGAAAAGGTGAGCCGGTTGTCGTCAGCTGTCCGAAAAAGATTCAAGTGATTATCAGGAAACCGAAAAAGAGGTCATTTAAAAAGCGGATCAAGACGATGGCTTATCGAGTAAAAATATTTTTAGGCGTCCAGTGATGGGCGTTTTTTGTTGATACAACAAGGTTTGTACTTATTGTATTTATAAAACGTTACCGGTTGGTAGCGATTCATAAAGACTAATAAAACAAAACTTCTGTAATCACAACCAAATCCTTGCCCTTCTTGTATTTATCCGGCCTTGTAGGAGGCTGTGCAATGAGTTTAAATTTAATTTTTCGGATAAATCTCGAAATAAATTCTCTTCGTTCCTCATCGGTGAGCTTATGGAAATTTTCATTAAAATAAAATATAATCTGTTTAATTTCTTCGATGTCTAAGGTTGGAACTGGGACTTGAATCTGATTAATCTTATTTTCTAATTCGTCCATAATTTCTCTTGTTTCATCCATCAACTTATCGAACTCTTTATCAGTCATTTTATCAGCTGCCCAAGCTCGCTGATATTTTTCCCGTCTTTTGCTGATCTGTTGTAATTGCTCTTTAAAAACAGATACTTCATCTTTTTCTTCAGGAAGTTCAATATGATGTATTTCCACGTTTCTCATGTACTCATATAGTGCATCCAAAAACCGATACTCGCCAATAGTTAACATTTTCCGTCCTTGTTTCCAGCAAACTTGACATTTATAAACAACGCCCTGGTATTCAGATCCATCACTTCTTTTTCTTACATAACGGTTAACCGAAAGAATACTTCCGCATTGTGAGCAAATTAATTTTCCTTGGAATAGATAAATGCTCTCAACTTCTCTGTTTCTGTGTAAAGAATTATCTTCAAGAATTTGTTGGAGTTTATTCCATCTTTCCCTACTTATAATCCCTAAATGAGTATTGGCAAAAATTTTACCTTGCCACTGAGTATCTCCACACAGCGCGGGGTTCTTCAAAATTCTAAGAACCGCAGTAGGATGCCACTCTAATTTATCATCATTCGTTTTGGTTAGAAATTTTGCTACTTGACTAGCGGACTTTCCAGCTTCAATTTTATCAGCCATATCAAGAGTAACAGCTGTTCTTTTTTTGTTTGATATTAGTTTTTCATTTTCATCTAAATCAAAAGGATAGGGGATATTGCCCACACGTTCTCCACTTGAAACTTTTTCTTCTAACGCCATCTTTATACGCTCTGATAAGTTATCTGTTTCCCACTCTGCAAGAGCAGCTACAATAGTTATAAAAAGTTTCCCCATTGCTGTTGTTGTATCGTAGGGCTCTGTTGCTGATTTAAAGCTACAGCTGTGTCTTTCAAGCATCTCCAACATTTTGTGTAGGTCTTTAACTTTACGAGTAAAACGGTCAAGACGATAAACCAGTATGATATTAATTTTCCCAGTCTTAACATCGTCCAATAACAACTGCAGCTTAGGACGATTCATATCTTTGGCGGACACACCTTCATCAATATAAAACCTATAATTATTCCAGCCTTGGGATGCGCAAAAAGAAGTTAATCTTTCTTTTTGAGCGGGGATAGAATAGCCTTCTTTTGCCTGCTCCTCAGTCGAAACCCGAATATATATTCCAATTGTATAGCTCTGTTCAGAAACAACATTAATACCCATTATATATTTCCTCCTTTTGGAAGTTTTGTCGAAATAAAGCGAAAGGTTTGTCGACAAAACTCTAATTAAATGATGTATGATTGATTTGTAAGCTAAATGGTTGACAACTGAATCGCGGAAAGGGTATAAAACCATTTCCTCCTATGCCTTCTTTCTGTTTTTAACTAAAACCCATTCGTAAAGTTCATCTCCATGATCTAAACCTAGAATGGATGCAACGTTTTTAGCAGACTCCATAGACATTCGTTGTTTTCCGTTTATCCATTTATCCACTTGTTGCCGGTGAACATCTAGTCGTCTAGCTAATTCTGCTGGAGTCATTTCCAGCTCGTCCAGTCTCTCAGAAAGAAGGCATTTCCCGATTCGGTATGCCATTCTTTTACCGCCTATTCTATTCACAAATTATTTCTAGGGGTTGCACATAATGAAAAGACTAACATTAGAAACCAAAAAAACAATCGCAACATTACTTGTCAAAACCTCATTTAAGCGAATCTTGGATGAAAAAAAGGCTAAACAAACTTGTGACGAATGCAGACAAAGAATTCTTACTTATTCAGCCAAAAACGTTTCTTGAATTACTTTACTTTGGTTCAAACATAACCTGAACAACCTTCCCGATAATTCGGGCTTTTTCATTTGTGATGAAAATAGGTTCGTAGTTCGGGTTATCAGGGTAAAGTATGACTTGTCCATTTTCAGTTTTTTTAACTCTTTTTAAAGTAGCTTCATCACCGTTAATATTTACAACTGCTATTTCCCCGTTTTCTACTTCAGGTTGCAGTTTTATTACCACCTTATCCCCTTCAAATATTCTGCTGCCTATCATCGAGTCGCCTTTAACCTTTAAAACAATTGCCTCGTTTTCTTTCAAGTTCCACATGTTCGGTATTTCTGTCCACTCCTCGATGTGTTCTTCCGCTAAGATGGGTTGCCCAGCTGCTATGTACCCAAGCACTGGGACAAACAAGACGGGATGGCGGTTGTCATCAATTTTTTCTGAATTACTTTTGAAAATTTCACTGGGATCAATACCCTGTTGGACAAAATCTTTAATTATCCCGTTCAGAAAGCTTATTTTTTCTTCTAATGTTAAATGTTCGAACATTGATTCAGGATTGTTAATAACTTCATCCATTTCTTCTCTGCTAATATCAGCATGCGTTGCTTGTACCTCATTTACCAGTATCTGTTTAAATTCTTTTGGATCATCGAACATTGCACCTATAAACATTTCCGATGCGTTATTTACTAGCTCAATTAGATCCTTATAAGATTTCATCGTTTTTATTGTTTCTGGAAGCAATTCCAACCTAGTTTCCGCTGAGATATACCCAGCTTTCTCCATCAATTCATCGTAGCTAACACCAAGAGGCTCATGAATCTTCATCAGAATTTCCGGAGATGGTATGCCGCGTTTACCGTTTTCTAAGTGAGAAAAATAAGCATTAGATACCCCCGTTTTATCTCTTAATTGTCTGATTGATAAGCCTTTTTCTGTTCTTAAGGCTTTAATATACGATCCAAATTCTTTAGGGTTCGTTAACATGATTTTCACCTCCCGCACTCAATTATAACTAAATTATATTAACAATTGTTATCTTTTTTATAAAAAATTATTCAAAAAGTGTTTACAAAAGTTATCGACATGAGTTAATATGAATTTACAGATAACTTTTGTAACCACCTAGGAGGTGATGCCAGTGAAAATAAAAGTGAAGGACCCAAATGAACTTCGAAGATTGCTGATTATAAACGGGTACTCTCAAGCGGATTTTGCAAAAGAATTAAAAATAACAACGCCCTATTTAAATCAAATCGTCAATGATGAGAAATGTCCAAGTCCCAAAATTGCTAAAAATATTCACACAAAACTTGGTGCTCAATTCGAGGATATTTTTTTTATCGAAAGTGATAGCAAAAGTTATCGGGCCGAATAGAAAATTAATGGGGAGATGGAGTCATGGAGAAGGGGACACTTGAAGTCGAACCGCCGCAGATCAGCGAGGAAACAATGAAAGAAATGGCAAAGTTTTTCATGAGAACATCGATTCCGAGAATCATTGCTGAAAGAAGAAAGGCTAAGGCTGCTGAAAACCAACCAACCTAATAAATAGAAGGAGGTTTCGCAAATGAACAAACATGTTCTTCGGATTCAGTATTACACCAGGAAGATTGTCCAGCTTGGCGCAGTACACCCAACAAAAAGAAATGAGCGCTGGAGTAAACGCTTATATAGGTTGCTCGCATATAAAAAAGCGATGCACGAGCAATTAGTCAGCCATATGAAACAAGATTTAACGCATTCTTAACAAGCCTTAACCAGGCTCTTCTTTTTAACATCTTTGCGAAATTTGCAAAACGAAAATAGTTCTATCTGAAGGGGGTGATGTATAGGTGGGCGCGTTAGTGACAGGGATTATAATCACTGGATTAATGTTGCTGGGTCATGGAATTGTTTGGGCTTTTGATTTAGTACCAGAAAGAGGGGAGTAACCTATGGCAAATATTGAAGCTGTAGTGATTAAGGGCTTCCAATCGCACGTAGAAAGTACGTTTAATCTTTGTCCAGGTCTTAATGTAATAACAGGACCTTCAGATGCTGGTAAAACAGCGATTATTCGTGCAGTAAGGTGGGTTTCGTTAAATGAACCTACAGGTGAGGCTTACGTGAATCAAAGCGTAGGGGAAGCGGAAGTGCGGCTTGTTTTAGACACAGGTCAAATCATTACAAAACGCAGAAGAAAAGGAAAAACATCGTACCTTGTCCAACGAGATTCTGGCGATGATGGTAGCCTTTTCGAAAAATCAGAAGTACCAGAGGAAGTAAAAGCAGTATTAGGAATAACGAAACAAACTTTTGGAGATTTCGAAGCGGCGCTAAATTTCGCATTCCAGCTGGATCCGCCATTCCTCATTTCAGAAACGGCAAGCGCCGGAGCAAAGGTGCTAGGAAAGCTGGCGGGAACTGAAGCTGTAGACATGGCTGTAAAAGCAGTAAATAAGGATACAGTCGCATTTCGGAATGAAAGATCCCAGGCTAACAGGGAAGTAGAGAGGATAAACGGTGACCTCTTGCTGTACGCAGGCATCGACGAGGCGAAAGAACATCTTGACCTTGCAGAAATGGTACTACAACAAATTGAGTCAAACCATAATAAAAGCGAAAACTTAAAAGAGCTGCGTCAATCCTTTGCCGTCTACACAGGGCAAAAGGATATTTTTTCCGCAAAATTGGACAAGCTAGCCGTTCTTCCAGAAATAACAGCTGTTTTAAACGGCACAGAAAAAGCCCAGAGGCGCTTCGAAACACTACTGGACCTTTTAACTCGCTATAACCATCTTGATTCCATGATATCACTTTTACAGTCTAAGATGTCAGTATTTTCTGGCTTAACGGTTGCAGCCGATAGCGTGGAAGTAATTAGTGATAATCAGGACAAGATGTCTTTGTTAACTAGCTTATACAAAGAATACAAAAAATATGACGAGCTCGTAAATAAAAATAACGAAATACTTTTACATCTACAGGATTTGGAAAGTGCTAGCAGCCGTCTATGGCAAATCAAAAATCATAACTATCCTTTTGTTAACGATTTAAAAACAGTAAATGTGAAATATGAAGACGTTGCTAGACGCTCAGAATTAGCCCGTAATGCTTTAGAAAGATTTATTGGGCTAACAGAGGCGGAAACACTTCTCAGTGGAATGACACTTAGAAATGAAAGGCTGATAGGGCTTAAATCACTTAGTAAAGAATTAGACGACGTTGTTAGACGTTCAGTATTAGCACAGGCTGCTTTAGAAAGATTCGAAGGTCTTACAGATGCTGAATTTGGTTTAAGCAGCGCATCGCTCAAGGATGAAAGGCTGACACAGCTAAACACACTTGCCGATGAGTATAGAATTTCGTGGCTACTTGTAGAGAATACAAAAGCTAATTTAAACGGTACGGCCGTTGCTGTAAGAACATATCAAGAAGATCTTACCAAAGCCTGGGAAGGTGCCGGTGGTATTTGCCCGCTATGCGAACAGCCGCATGCTGGAGGCGCTTGCTGATGATTAACCAAACAGAACATATCGATCACGGAGTAGTCATCTTTATCCATACCCGTAAGGTCGGCGTAAAACAGATTCTAATCGATAAAGAGGATTGGCCAGCAGCTGAACAAATCCAGCGTTTAGTTCTTTATAAGGACCCAAAAGGACGGGAGTTTGCTCGAAGCGATAAGAATAATGACCAGGTTCTCCTTCATCGTCACCTGTTCGACATACCGAAAGGCAGCCGTATGGAATGGCTAAACGGTAACACCTTAGATCTTCGAAAAGAAAACATACAGTTGGTAGACACGGAAGGCACTGTAACTCTTCTAAAGGAGCCAGTCGAAGAAAGTGTACCCAAACCAGTAATTAAAGGAGTCACTTTCCACAAAGGAAGTCAGAAGTGGACAAGCCGTCCTTACCATGGAAGTGACCGCTACAGCTTGGGATACTTCACGACCAAAGAAGAAGCGGAAAACGAAACGCTTATTTTTCTAAATGAAGGGCCTAATAGTCCTAATCTAAAACGTAATCAACCGAAAGGGGTTAAGAAATAATGGATATCAAAAATCGTATTGAGATCGCAAAAATGAATCTTCGTAAAGCGGAGAATGCAAAGGTGCAGGCAGAAACGCAAAAAACTGCAGCTGAGCAACGGCTGGAAGAAATCAAAGGAAAAATGCTGGAAGCCGGGGTTACTCCTGAAACTATTAAGCAAGAAATCGAAACTCTGGAAGCTCAGGTTCGTGCTGATTTAGAAAAAGTCGAAAAGCTTATTCCTCAGGTGTAATAAGATGGCCGTTAATCCTTACATTTTAAAAACAGCGGTTACTATATTCAAAACTTTGGAAAGAAACGAAGTGGAATTGGTGCAAAAGAAAGGTTCTTACGGAGGCGGTGGCGGTCTGTATCTTGTGTGCAAGGAGACCGGGGAAGAAGAATCTCTACCAGAACTATTTAACCAATTGGCTGAGATAGAAGGAGGCAGAGAATTTGTACCAGCTAATGAAAGTAAAAGCAGATCTTCGGCAGGCGAGTGAGAAGGTTATCTCTAAAATCGCACAGCGTGATTTGTTAAGGCAACAAAAAGAAGCAGCACGTAACCGCCTGGAAGCGGCGGAATCCGAATTACGTGATTTCGATTTGGTTCAGATTCTTCTCCAGCAAACCAGTGAATATGCAAGGCAGCAAGCTAAAACACAAATCGAAGAAGTGGTTACCAGCGCTCTATCAGTTGTGTTCGGAAAAGATTACCGATTCATAGTCAATATCGAGGTAAAGGCTAATCAGCCAGTAGCGGAATATTTCCTCGAGTCAGAAGGAGTAACCACACAGTTAAAGCCGCCTGACTATGACCGCGGCGGTGGTGTGGCGGATGTTGTCAGCCTAGCTTTAAAACTAGCTGTTGGAGAATTAAGTGGAATTCGTGGTCCGTTATTCCTCGATGAGGTTGGGAAACACGTTAGCCAGGAATTCGCACAGAATGTAGCATTTTTCCTAAAGGAATTCAGCAGCAAGTTTAATCGTCAGATTTGTTTAATCACACATAACCCAGTGTTAGCTGAGATAGGCGACGTAAGTCTACAGGTTCGGCAGATTGGCGGGAAATCCAAGGTAGAAGCTTTATAAGGCGAAAGGAGAGTAGAAAGTATGTGCATTAAGTGTGTGGTACAAAGAATCACCTCAGAAGCTTTAGGAATGGAGATCATTGATACGGTCGTTGGTAAAGTGACACCTGATCAGCTTCATGAAGTAAGGCAATTAGTCGAGGCCAGGGAACGGCTCGAGAAACAAATTCACGTAGAAATGAAACATTTAATCGAATTAGGTAAAAGCAAAGATTTGGTATCCGCGGCAGTCAGCAGCAAGTACGAAAAAAAGTATAGAGATTTGGCGAAACTGACAAACACTGTTATCGAGGAAATATGCAGGCAAAACGGAATGCAGACAGAAAAATGGAACGACCATAATGTTAATCCGGAAACACTGGAAATTGTGAAAAGGCAAATCGTTCCTGCGAATACTGCCAGTCAGGTGCATTGATATGACGAAATTGCTATGGACCGGTGATTGGCACTTAAGAGGAACTACGCCAAGAAACCGTACGGACAATTACAAAGAAGCTATTAAAGAAAAACTCTTAGAAATTTTTAACCTAGCAAAATATCGCCAGGTTGATGCGATTGTCACAGCGGGTGATACCTTTCATACTCCTGAGGTCGCAACAGGCGTCCTGCTAGAATTCGCTGAACTGCTAGAAAAATCACCGGTACCAATTCTTACTACAGCTGGAAATCACGATATATACGGTTACAACCTGGATACATACAACAGGACAAGCTTAAGAGTACTAGAAAAATTAGTACCACAATTAACCGTATTTAATGACCCTAGCAAGGCTGTAATTTCCGGAGATAATGCAGTTTTAAGTTTTACTCCTTACAGTGCAGAAATAGATAAGAATGGGTACGGTTACAGCCCCGAATATGTACGAAACTATGACGACAGATTAAAAATTCACGTCGCTCATGGAATGCTATTGGACCACACACCGCCATTTGACCGCTATACGTACATCGGGGACGTGGATACTGCAGCTGATTTAGTTTTGACTGGTCACGATCATACCGGTTACGGAATCTATAAACGTTCAGATGGTAAGACATTTGTTAACTGCGGAGCGATTTGTAGACTGTCCGCTTCCCAGCAGGAGATAAATAGAAAGGTAGAAGTCCTACTTATCGACGTAAAGAGTAAAACGGACTTCGACCTGGAGCTTATCCCACTGCAAAGTGCAAAGCCTGGAGAGCAAATACTAGACCGCAGCGCTATCGAGGCACAGAACGAGCGGCAATACGCTATGGAGGAATTCGCAACCTTAATAAAGGCTACGAACGGCGAAAAGGTCCTGGTGGATATTAACGCGATTATCGAAGCGATTGCCGATAAGGAAAATTACCGACCTGATGTGGTTCGTAAAGCCTTAGACAAAATCGCACAAGCGAAAGAATCTTTAAGGTTATAGAGAGGTGAATCGAGTGGGTAAATTCACACCGGAGCAAATTGATCGTGCAGCTGAGAATGGGGTTACCTTAAATATGCTACATTATCGCACCCGAAGGGGTATGGACGTTGAAATGGCAATTAACACACCTAAGGTGGACCCCAGTGAAGCTGGGCGTAGAGGAAAAGCGAATCAACCTTCTTGGGATATAAAACGAGGAGTGAAGTAGATGCTTACTTATGAAACATTTATGAAACACGCGGAAAAAGTTTGTAAAAGCCCTTCAGCTGGTGTACGCCCAATGCTCAGCGGCGTGAAGCACAAAGAAAACGGTGATTTAATCTGTACGGATAGTCACAGACTTTATGTAGCAAAAGAACTCCACTCTCGGGATGATGGAGCCGTGATCACACCAAGAGGAAAAATAGTAGATGGAAACTATCCTGATGTTTCCAGGCTAATCCCGGATCCTTTGTACGCTAAGCAGTCACTTGAAATCGAGTTGAACGAGCTCTTTCGTGCCGCGGATATGATTGCAGCCGTCGGTGGAATAGCACAGAAAAGCATGGTCGAGGGTACGAAAGCTGAGTACAAGCCTCCGGCCCTTGATTTTATAGAAGACGCCATTGGTTATACCAATTTTGCGGTGAAAATTAGCTACTCATTTTACCCGTTACGCTTTGAAGAGCCCATCTGCTCCAATGCGGTCTATGTACCGGATGCTGTAAAACTATTAAAAGCTGCAGGCTGCGAAACTATCACGATAAGATTCTACGGATCTATGAGGCCATTCACATTAACAAATGAGGATGAAAACTTATTAGTTTTGATTCTACCAATCAGAAAACACAGTTAGGAGGGCTGTAAGTGCTCGCAATCGTTGAAGGAAGTATCGAAAAAGTAAAAGCGGAAATGAAGCAAATAGCTAAGTGGAAAGCCGATGAAATTAAAAGCGTTAAGAGTCAAATAAAGTTCTGGAAGGAAACTGAGAAAAAGGCTGCCAAGGAAGAAAAACGGAAAGAAAACGCCTATCCGAATGAGCTTGGTGAAAAGCTCGGTGCCTTAGAGATAGCTAAAGAAAAGTATTCTTCTGCGGTTGTTCCTGTACGTATCGGAGATATTGTCATTAACTATACGGTTTATTTAAAGGCATTTTCTAAACTTAAAGGTTGCCGTGTTTACCCAGAAGAGATTCACGACAAAGAGTTAGTCATCAACTACACAGACGATACAGCTAATGGGAAGATTCATCTTTATGACATTTCAAAAATTTATAGCGAGCTGAACAGTATGCCTATCGCTGAGATTAACCATAACGCCTAAGGAACAAAAAGGAGGATTAGGAAAATGCCAGAAATTACTCAAAACAAACCTCAGTTTAATACGGATTCGTTAACACCGGGAAAAGCGGTTTTTATTACAGATGAAAGAACCAATTATGGAAGATATGCAAAAAAGTATAGTGCTATTATTACCGGTTCTACTCCACTTTCGTTAGATGTTGTTTATGTAGAAGACCGTGCAATAGAAACGGATACATTCTCCATTGACCAAGTAACCAGGAGTCATAAATCAGTAACAATAGAATTTTTGACAATCCAAAAGGAGGCTTCAAAAAATGACCAATCTAACTGATCAACTAACAATTTTAGTAGGGCATTTCGGCAAGGAGTCTGTTGTAGCCGCAGCTGAGCAATTACTAAGCGCGAGCATCAAAAAACTACCTGCAGGTTATGACAGCCTAGCACAGCCTGATAAAGTTGCTTTCACCATTCAAGCAGTAGACGCAGCTATTTCAGATGTAGTAAAGGCCGGCCAAGAAGTAGACGCGGCTTACGGGGAACGTGGTAGTTTGTTAAAACAAAAAACACAGCTGGAGACATCCGTTCAGCTTAGAGAGTCAGAAGCATTCATGCAGATCCGTGGGGAGGCGCGTAGCCAGTACGTCATAATCGACGGGGAAAAGGTTGCTCTTTCGAACGAAGAAACACGCAAGGCATATGCACGAACGTATTCCAAAGAGGAACGCCTCCAGCTTTCACAAATCGAATCACAACTTGCTGAACTCGACGTAAAGATTATGCAGGCAAAGGATAAGTACCAAACGGCAAAAGAAGGTGCTGATCTCGTAAAAGCGAAAGCGCATGTTCAAGGAAACCTACTTAATTTCTTAAGTTAGGTGAAAGAACATGTCAAGGAAACGTGAGATTTTCAGAATCATTGATGATCATATGGTTAATTCATTAGCTGCGGACGAAGTAAAGAAATACATTAATAATCTGTTACATGCAAAAGGAGGTTCCAATGGACCCAAAGCAACAAACATTAAGAAACAAGCAAAGAGAGCGGCAACAGCGCGGGGATGATTTCCAGGAAGAAATCCGAAACAGCTGGCCACATGTTCCAAACGTCTGGCATATCCACATAAAGGATGGCGGGGGGGGTACGAGACCCGCTGACCGCCTGGTTCTTTGCGAGGAAGTCAATATCCTATCTGAATTAAAAAGGACAGCTGGGGAGCGGTTTAACTTAAGCTTCCTGCGTCCGAATCAGATTAGGGGATTAATCGATTTTGACCAGGTGATTAAGCGGAACTATGGACTCGTTCTAGTAAGCTTTCATAATCCAAAAAAGCACTTGGATAAAGCCTACGCTTTCCGTTTACACCATGCTCTAATGTTCTTCCATAAACACAGCCGGCAATATCTCACACTAGAAGAATTAGAAGCTAAAAAGATACTAGCGATTGAGCTGCCACGTTTATCTTACTCAGATAAAACATACGACTTAAGGGGGTTGGCTACTTGCTACAAATATTTATAACGAATAACATCCGGATCCGCGGAGCATCGACCCCGTTACGATCGACCATTACAAAGGCCTTAACATATGACAATCCCGCATACGTCGAAGCGAAAAGGAAAAGGCGACGTACCTGGGGAATCGAATCGAAGTTAGAACTGTTTGTTTATGACAAAGGGGATATCGTTACGCCCCGAGGTTTTCGGAAAGAACTTGAAGACATACTTAAAAAAGCTGGGATTGAGCCGTCGAAAGTTATCGTTTCAAGAGAACAAGAAGGTCACCAAGTAGACTTTGGACCGTGGAACGAAGACTTTATCATGCGTGATTACCAGCAGCCTATGGTGAAGGCACTTCTAAACGAGAGCGGCGTCGGTATTGCTCCTGCAGGTAGTGGGAAAACGATCATGGGAATGAAGTTTATCCATGATTATGGCAGGCCGACGCTGTGGCTTACGCATACAAAAGATTTAATGTATCAGACAGCCAAAAAAGCAGAAGCAACCCTAAAAGGAGTAGGGAGAATTGGATTCTTTGGAGACGGTAAGCACGACTGGGGAGACGGTAAGCTGATAATTGCAACCGTTCAAACATTAAACGCTAACCCACACCTCGTAGATGCCATGAATGACTTTATCGGTGCCATTATCATCGATGAGGCGCATCACTTTCCGGCCGTGCAATTTGTCGAAACAGCTGGAAAGTTTAGGGCGGCGAAGATGATTGGGCTGACAGCGACCCCTGAGCGAAAAGATGGGCTGCAGTGTTATCTCTACCGAGGAATTGGCCCCCAGCTCCACCGTGTAGAACGGGATACGCTTTACGACAATAGAGAACTGATTAAACCGGAACTGAAATTCGTTTATACAGAATTTAATTATGAAACGGCATCCAATCGAAATGCGCTCGACAGTGTCGATGCCGGAGGAGATGACCTCGACTATTCTGATTTAATAAAGCATTTGATTGGTGATGAAAAGCGGGCAAAGTTAATCGCAGAAAACATTTTAGAAGCAGCACCTTTAGGACCGGCGATTGTCATCACAGAATCGGTTAGGTATTGCTTCGTTTTAGAAGAATTGGTTAAAAGGATGTTCGCAGCTCGGTTCCCAGGCGCGAAGCCGTTAAGAACCGCTGTAGTTCATGGAGGTATTAGCCGGTATACATGGCGTGTAACAGACAATACCAATCTCGCTCCGGTTAACGATGACAATTACCGCTGGAATAAGCGCCTAAATCGTCTGCAAGTAAGGGTAGAGCAGTATACCGAAGAAGAAATGAAGAGATGGCAAGTATCTAGTCAGCAACGAAAAGACATTTTAGCAGCATGTGACCGAAAAGAAATCGATATCCTTTTCGCTACCCAGTTAGCCCGCGAAGGACTGGATATGCCGCATTTAACAGTGGGCCATATGGCGATGCCAAAACGCGGGGACCGAAAAGGGGATGCAAGCGGTTCTGCAGTAGAGCAGGAAATCGGACGGATCATGCGTCCTGACCCAAAAAACCAAAATAAAAAAGCTGTCTGGTATGACTACATTGACTACAACGTTGGAGTTTTTAAAGACCAGTACTACAGCCGACGTAAAGTTTATACCCGTTTAGGAATTAAGGTACCGAAAAAGCCAAGGACTGAAAGAGATGAAATTTTAGACTTCCTTGGTTCAGGTACAATGTTTGATTTACCACTTTAAGAGGAGGTTAAAACATGCCACGAGTTTCGGTTGTAAACGCAAATCACCCAGCAATACTAGAAAAGCTGGTGAATGGATTCTTTGAGGAAATAAGCGGGGAATTGATTGACATTAAATACAGCACGGTTTCGATTCCAGGCTTGAAGGTTCCGAAAACAGAGCACAATGCCATGATTATCTATAAAACAGCTGAAGAAGTCTCAGGGGGACGGTAATCATGGAATTTAAACTATTTAAAGTCTCTGGTTATGAAGAGGCAATAATGAGTCTAAGGATGTCAAAAGGGAAGTATTACAGCTGGGGTAACGCCTTAGACATTCAGCGACTAGTGTATGCCGTAACGGATCAGCAAGGTTTCATTGCTAGCGAAGAAGAGTACAGTGCGAAGATGGAAATCTTAGGCGGTGCGCCTGGTAAGTTAACGGGTGACTATGAAACTGATGTTGCTGAATTTGAGAGACTTCTACAATTAACCTTTAAAGCAGCCATGGAAGACAAGCATCATACCTTAATGAAATACATCGATATCAGTTTCTTTACAGAAGGATTGCATAGAGGCGCGCAGGATGACCTGGATGCACATGCTATTGCCTTCAATAATCGGATTACTCGTTTTTCTACTAGACTAGCGGAAATTGATAATGTGAAACTCTCTGAATGGTACCAGGATAAGGTAATCCCAATCTACGAGGTTATGAAAAGACTTGGAGTCTTAGAAAATCATTTACCTGCAGAAGTTTTTATGGGCCACAACGAGACAAAATTCATTCTTACCCCTTTCGGTTATGTCTTAGAAAAATTCGCGCAGGTGCCAGCGAAAAACGGTTTAGCAAAGGACGTGCAGCGTGGATTGATGCCGCTAGGTATTGCTTCGAATGCCCTATGGAAAATCGATTTCTTCAACCTCCGGTACGTGTACAGCATGCGGTCGAAGCTGACGAAAGCGAATCCGGAGCTGAAGCTGGGAATGGAGCAGCTAGCGGATCAGATTGAATTGTTAGTGCCGGTATTTGGTTCGTATTTCCGTAAGGTTTTTACGGATAGCGGCCACTGGGAGCATGTCAATAAGGTTCGGACTATTACTAGTGAACAGTACCAACAAATAAAACCTGTGCTCGGTCATTCTTGACTCATATTGCGAAGGAGTGAAATCAATGACTTGGGAAGATATGCAAATAAATGGCGCGTACAAAAACAAGAAAAATAAACAACTTTATAGGATAGTAAATTTTGCAACTCACAGCGAAACGCAAGAATGGATGGTTGTTTACATGGCTTTATATCCAAACTATAAAATCTGGGTACGACCATTCGATTTGTTTTGTGAAAAATTTCAATGGCACTCTTTGTTGCCAGATTGTTAGTACACAATTCAAATAAATTACCCCGTTAAGGAGGTGGCTGTCTTCTTTTAGAAAATAGTCTAATTGTTTAAAAGTCCGATAGTTTAATCTAACTCATTAAATATAAAAAATGAAAAGAGGAATAACTAATGACTGAACAAAACACGAACCAAGTCGCTGAAAAAGAGGAAGCAAAAACTCCAGTCGTTCAGCAGGCAGGAAGCAATTACATCACTCAAATCTTAGAAGAAACAAAAAACGGGTTTATCGAAGCCAACCAAGGACTTGATCTTGATTTCGTCCGCATGGGTGACTGGTTATCCGTTAACAAGAAAGGTAACTTCCAGGAGAAAGATGATGAGGCTGTTCAGTACGGCGATACAATCGACGTGGTAGTAGGATTTGGTGAACAGCGCTGGTCTCTATGGGGGTTAGAAGGAAGCCCGGAGGACGGTCAATTAATCGTTGCTCATAAAACAAAGGATGAGGCAGAAGAAGCACTTAGCGGCTGGTTAAACGAAAACCCTCAAGCCGCTGACCGTTATAGCGCTGCTGATATCAGCCTTCGTTATATGGCTTATGTTGTGCCGGTAGACAGCTTGACACCGGATGATTTCCCTAAGATTTACTTAATGTCTTTCAGCCCTACAGACACTATCGTTTGGGGAAGGTTCGCATTCGACGTATACAAAGGGAAGTTTAAAGTTCTTAATATCCCATCTCGTACTGCAGTTAATAAAATCGTTGTACGCTTGACAACAGAAGAAAAGAAAAGCCGTTCAAACGCAAGTCAAAGCTGGATTGGTCTTAACTTTAAGCCTGTCGGATTATTTAAACCAGAAGACTACGGAATTGTCACAGCACAGGCTTAAGTAAAGACCTAGGGGGCGTCTACGTATGGCAAACAAAGAACCAAAACTGAGCGACTACAAATACGTCGACGCCTGGTATAGCGACCAAAACGGGAAAGGTATTCCATGGAAGCGAATCGAGTTAGGTGAGGTAAAAAGTTTCCAGCAGGAAGAAGCTTACAACTATAACTGTTTCGCAACCGTACAGCGATTTGCTAAGTCGGAGAAGACAAAAGGGGAAACGTTCATTTCCCCTCTGTACTTCGATTTAGATCATGCCGAAAACCCCGCTATCAGCCAGGCCGACGCTATAAAATTATTAGAGTTTTTTACAGAAGAACTTGACATAAAAGAAAGTGACATTTGGGTCTACTTTTCAGGGTCAAAGGGCTTTCATATCTTAATCAATTCGCAGGCGATGGGGATCACGCCGCGAAACGACCTGCATAAAATTTTTAAACACATAGCTGGTTATCTAGTACATCGATTAAATCTTGTTTCTTTAGATCTTGTTGTATATACAGCGCCACGAATGCTTAGATTACCGAATTCAATTCACCAAAAAACAAAATTATTTAAGATTGAACTGAGTATCGATGAATTAAAAACATTACCACTTGAAACCATTAAAGAAAAAGCAAACCGGCCAAGGCATAAAGAAGATGCCCCATTTACCGGGCAAGAACGAAGTGATGGTTTAGATGCACGACCAAAAGCATCTTTCTTTTTTAATGACAAAAAACATGAACACTCGCAAGCTGCAGCAACTAAAAGCGCTCGTTATGAAAAGGAAGAATATAACTTTAAAAAAGGAAGACCTCCAGTCTGTGTGCAAGACATTTTAGAGGGGGGCTGGAAGAAAGACGGCGACCGAAACCAGGCTACTGTACAGCTTGCTTGCTATTACAAAGATGCCGGCCATTCGCGTGATGAAGCGCTTAAGATTTTAGAAGAATGGGCTGTTAAACATACTTCAGCAGACAGTGAGTACCAAAAGCAGCAACGTGTCGCTAACACACGAAGCGTAGTAGACTCTGTTTTTTCTGACGAAAATGAATACCGTTTTGGGTGTGCCTTTATCCGTTCCCTTCATGGCGAAAAGCAGCCAGGTAGTAAAGAATATGAGCGCGTCGCCTGCGCTGGTGATTTATGTCCTTGCATCAAGAAAAACAGTGAGGCAGAAGAAGCGGCTGACCTTATGCACCTTGCGGAAACAGGTAATGCGGATCTAACAGGTAAGGTTGTCAAAACACGGGTTATGATTGCCGGTAAAAAACATACGCCGTATATCGTGCCGAAAAAAATCGAATACCATTGCTGGGGGCGTGAAGGATGCAAAAAGTATCATTGTCCTTTATACGACATTCCCAGCCATACATTATTTAAAGACCTTGGGGTTCAGGACCGTGAGCTCATTCAGATGACAGGTATTGGCGACGATAACATAAAAGGGATCCTGCGAGAAATCAGTACGATTCCTAATTGCGCAAAATACAATACAGAAATCGTGGATAATGCCAATGTGGACGAGCTTCTAGTTATCCCAATGGCTGAGGAAAAGTCGGGCTTAGAAGAACACGTTGGGGACGGGAAATATGTTTTACGTCGTGTCTATTCGATTGGCGGTCTCTCCTTATCGGAGAATAAATATTACGAATTAACCGGTTATGTGTACCCGCATCCAAAGAATCAGGAAAGCACGATACTGGTTAAAGATGCGAAGCCCTTGCAGGATGTCGTGGAAAGCTTTGAATTGACGGATGAAATTAGAAATGACCTAGCATCTTTTCAGCCTGCGGATTATACAGCGGCAGCCATAGAGGAAAAGCTTGGTGCTATCTGTACTGACTTGACGTATAACGTTACTCATATTGTCGAGAGGGATGAAACCCTTCTAGGCGTGCTTATGGTGATGCACAGCGTACTACGTTTTAAAGTACCGTGGGATAATGCTTTAATCCGAGGCTGGCTAGAGCTTAAGGTCGTTGGGGATACAGGAACAGGGAAAAGTGCTCTGATCGAAAAAATGATGAAATACGCAGGTCTTGGCGCTCGGGTAAATGCAGAGAGTACCAGCCGTACCGGGCTAACCTACAAAATGGAGCAATCAGGAAGCGGCGGCGCTTGGTATATCGTTTGGGGAGCATGGCCATTAGCGGATAAAGAAATGATTTGGATCGATGAAGCTACCGGCATTACAAAAGACGAATACGGGGAAATGACCTTAGCTAGATCAGACGGGAAGTTAGAAGTTAAGCGTGCGGTTACTGCAGAAACACCTTGCCGGGTCCGAGCGATTCTTTCTGGGAACGTACCTAAGGGAAAACGGTTAGCTGATTACGCTCAAGGTGTAGAAAGCTTAAAGGATATCTTTAATAACGAAGATATACGTCGATTCGATTTCGCTGTTTTTATGAGAGCCAGTGATGTAAGTCCTGATCTATATAATAAACAGCTGGGGACATACCCGAACATGATTACCAGCCAATCACTAAAAAACAATATTCTTTTCGCTTGGTCTAGAACGCCAGAAGAAGTTCTATTTACGGATGGGACCATCGAAAAAATATTAGAAGTATCGACGTACTTAAGTAAGGTGTACGGAAATGCGACCGACGTACCTTTAGTTTCTCCTTCCGATCAGCGTAATAAGATTGCCAGGTTGGTTGTAGGTCTTGCAGCTTTAACTCACAGTGTCGATGAGTCAGGGGAACGAATTCAAGTATGGCCTGGTCATGTGGAGTTTATTAAGGAATACCTTAAGGCACTCTACAATAGCCCTGGGTGCGGCCTAAACTATTATGCGAAGTTAGCCCTTCGAGAAGAGGAAATGACGCAGGAACGGTATGACAAATTAACTAAGGACCTACGTAGCATCGATACTTTAAAAGGCGACCATAAATACTTTGAGTTTATTAAACTATTCGCTCAACAGAAGTATTTGAGACTGGGAGATATAGAAGCCATGCTTTCTATCGAAAAAGATGAAGCGAAGAAAGTCGTAAACTTACTGGTTCGTATGCGGATGGTCATCATGACGAGCGGCGGGTATCGGAAAACGCCACGCTTCAATGCGTTTGTCGCTTATGCTATGCAGCTGGGGTTATTTGATCATATGAATGATGATTACTATTGACAGAAATTACGAATTAATAAAAATCGAAAGGTTGATGAAAATGAAAAAGAAACTCGTAATAACTCTTGTAATTGCTATGTCAATTATTACTCTTGTCGGTTGTACTGAAGCCGACACTGTTTCAGAAAACTTATCAAAGTCAGCTGACAATTTTCAAGTACAAAGAAAGATAGTTTTCCTTAATGGTATTACCGACAAATATCTGCTTACGATTGAGGGACTATGCTCACTTAATACTGATAGTGCAAAGAAGCTAACTGTCACTTGTAAGGTTGGAGACGGTCAATATAAAAAACATTACCTTGGATTGAGTGACAACGTGAGCTATTTCGTGGAGCAAACTGACGCTAAATATGAGGACGCTTTTCACTACAAAGTTATATTCCGTCCAGAGTCGATTGTTCCAGACATTGACATTCAAACAAGTAAATAAAGCGTTGTGACGTAGTCCGACTATTTTGTTAAAAAGAACTGTAGGGATGGTAGGAGAATGTATATATTAAAAAATGATCTTCTAGATTTCTGTCTCAATAAAGCCAATCAATTTTATGAAATGCGAGATTATGTACGATGGCATCATTGGTACAAACGATCAGTACCATACAGGCAATCGCAAAATAACTACGAGGAGGTGACCGTGTTTGCCGAAAATATATATTCGTGAAGGAATCGAGTATACAGCTTCCAATCATCGTATGAAGTACAACCCAGAGTTTCATGAGAACCACGGGAAGCCTTTTACGGTGAAAGAATTAGCTTTCTTGTGTTCCAGCTGGGAAGGAATGAAAAAAGCGGATATTGCCATGGCACTTGGTAGGACACACGGAACTGTTTTAAGTAAAGCTTATGAGTTAAAACGGAAAGGCCAGTTTGAGTATTTTAAGAAGCGTGGCCATGTGTAGGTACTGATATTTTGAAGGAGTGACAAGAATGGGTTATTTCTTTTCTTGCAAAAAGTGTAAGAAATTATCTCGAAAAAAGGGGAAATACACTGTTTTGTGCCCCTCTTGTAGAAAACCAATTTTGGATAAAATGGCAGCGTCCGCTAACGGGTCACGAAAAACACTCGGTCAAAGAAAGGAATGAAATAAATGAAAAACACTCTGGGGGATTTGAACAATCATCTGTTCGCCCAGCTTGAGCGCCTAAGCGACGAGGACGTTATAGGTGAGGCGCTAACTGAAGAAATCAAGAGAGCTGAAGCAGTATCAAAAATTGCCTCTCAAGTTATTGCAAACGGCAATTTGGTTTTAAAGGCTCAGGTAGCTTATAACGGTGATGGGCGTACAGTAGTAGAAAAAGATAAACCAAAAATGCTGGAGGGGTAACCATGCCTCACAAGTACTCTAATGAACAACGGGACTTTATTCGAGAGGTTGCTCCAGGCAGATACAATGCTGAAATCGCAGAATTGTTTAATAAAAAGTTTGGGGCACAAGTTACAGAAGGGCAGATAAAAAGCTTTAAAGCTAATTATAAGATTCAAAGCAACGTCCCCAAAAAAAGAAGAACGGAACCTGAACGTCTTTTCTCAAAAGAGCAAGTTGCTTTTATTCAGGAAAATGTGATTGGTCTATCTAATCAAGAATTAGCAGACTTGGTAAATAGAACGTTTAATCTATCAGTCGCAACGAAACAGATCAAGGCTTGGAAGAACAGACACAGACTTTCAAGCGGGCTAAAAGGAACCGAGGGTAAAGCCCCTCCAAACAAAGGTACAAAAGGTCTGTACAATGTCGGCGGTAATGAAACGTCATTCAAAAAAGGACAGCGCCCCAACAATTATAAACCTGTTGGTAGCGAAAGAATTGATCAGGAAGGATACCTCTTAATCAAAGTATCCGATGATGGTCCTTGGCACAAGCGCTGGAGACATAAACACAAAGTGCTGTGGGAAGAAGTTAATGGGCCAATCCCGCGTGGACACGTCTTACTATTCGCGGACCAGAACAAACAAAACTTAGCGTTAGATAATTTAATCCTCATAACCAATAAACAACTGGCAGTGCTAAACAGGCGCGCCCTGATACACAAGGATGCGGATTTGACCAAAACTGGGATTGTTATCGCTGATATATACAGCAAAATTAGCGCTAGGAGAAAGAAAGCTTAATAGATTCTATGGACAAGCAGGTAAAAATAGAACCAAGTAGGTAAAATTTTTTACCTAAAGTGATAACAAAAGTTATCGAACAAGGAGGATGCAATTCATGAAATTAGGTTCATTGTTTGGAACACCGAAGACCTTAGCGAGCACAACGAAAAGCAATCCAAAAAGCCCACCTAAAAGTAATCTAGGCGGGGTAATGGAAACCAAGCTGCGCCCAGGAGAATTTAAAATCAATTGGCCAAAAATTGAACCGCAGCAGGTGAAAGATTACAGACCTATCCTTTCCGTAAATGAATTAGAGGAATATCTCAAGAAATGCCAGGAAACAGGATTCGCCAGCTTTGACTGGGAGACAGCGGCTGATGAAGATACGAGAAAACAGTATCTAATCGATGTGGAACCATTACTTTCACGAACAGCGGTCCTAGAAACAGAAATGGATGAACTTCTCAAAAAAGAAGATGCCCAGCCTACTAAAAAGGAAAAGGATGCCATATCAAAGGAAATTAAAAAACTGCAGGCTGTGATTAAAGAGGTAAATGGAGAAATTGACGATATCCGGAAAGCGTATCTTAGGACTCCATTGGATCCATGGAAAGGCGAAATCTGTACAGCATCTATATCAGCTGAACCACATGAAGCAATAGTCGTTCCAATCAGCCATAAAAAGGGACAAGTCTTTGAGCCACACTTAACCCGTGATAAAGCCCGTGAGGTCTTCATGGATACGTTTGAACGAATGATTTTGATGAATAAAGAAGTTATCAAGATTGCCGTTAACTTCACGTTCGAAAGTAAATACCTGGCTCGTTATGGGAGGTACGTGGTCGGTCCTGTAGCGGATCCCTTAATGATGTGGGTACGTTGCTTGCAGGTGGTAGCACCGCAAAAAATACAGGACCCGAAAAAGCCTTCAAGAGGTTGGGGGTTAAAACCGGCGACAAAGAACACGTTTGGTGTAAACATGAACGATTTTACAGCTCTTTTATATAAACATCAGGCTGATTTCTTCGATGAAATCGATGCAAGTCAGGGAGATGGCCTTCTATATTCAGCAGAGGACAGCGATTACGGTCTGCAGCATTATCTTTACTGGCGCGAGATTGCAAAGCAGATCCCACGGTATGATAAATGGCTGCATAAAATCGAAATGCCGTTCCAACGGGTCATCGGATTAATGGAATACTGGGGCATGGCATGGGATAAAGATTTAGCCTCCCAAAAAGCGCAGGAAGCGGAAATCATGCAGCAACAAGCGGCCGACAAAATCAAAGAAATTATTAAAGAATCTACCGGCTTAGAAGTGAACACAGGCGCGGCAGGCAAAACGAATGAAGTAAAACATGTCATCTTTGATGTGATGAAACTTCCGGCCGCGAAATGGTCCGAAAAGACTGGTGACGCAAGTCTAGATAAGGAAGGCCTCATCGATATGATCTTCATGCTCGAAAACAATCTAATGAGTATTGATGAAGAAAAATATCTAGGTGTGAAACTACCAAAAGGATGGGAGGAAATCGATCCAGAGCAGGACCCTACTTTAAGTAAGGATGAACGGCAGTCAATCCGCATAGCCAAACGGGAGCCACATCCATATAAAGGCGCAGGACTTCAGCTGTTAGAGCAGCTGAAGAAAATCCAGAAATATTCGACGCTTTTAAGTAGCCACATCAAAGGCCGAGAGAAGTATTTTAATGATCGTAGCGGACGTATTCATGCCGGCTACAGTACGTTTACGGAAACAAGTAGAACAAACAGCTTTAACCCTAAACTACATTGGGGCTTATGCGGGTGACTGCATAAGAAAACCTGGTGAATTCATGGAAGGCTAAGGCGGAAGCTACGCTAATCATGAGCGAAGCCCTACAGGGATGTAGGGAACGTGCAACGACTAACGGAAGTAATCCAGAACGGAAGAAACCGACACGAGCGCCAGGCACTTGTAAATAACTATTCGGGGGAATAGAAACATGAAATGGACAGAACAGGAGATTAAGTTTCTACAAGATTATTACGAATTAAAAGGATGCAAGTTTTGTAGTGAGGCATTAGAAAAAACAGAATCAGCTATTCGGCACAAAGCTTCGAAGCTGGTAATTTTACGAAGAGGATCAGCCAGAGGAGTACGAGTTATTGATCATAAAGAAGGGTACCTGGCGGTTTCTTCGTATGGTGAACGGATAGAGTTACACCGATTAGTTATGGAATACACATTAGGTCGGAAATTACGGCCTCATGAAATCGTTCATCACATTGATGGAGATAAATGGAACAACCACCCCGATAACCTTGAACTAGTTAATAGGTCTGAACATATGAAAATTCACGATGCTTCAAGACCAAGAAATGAAAAAGGGCAGTTTACAAGTTGATGATATAGTCTGATACTCCGTTTGGGAAACCCGGAGAGGTAGGGATAAAGAGCCCTACCATAACAAATGAATGGCCAGAATGTTCCGCGACCTGATAACGATGAATTTAAAATTAGAAACTTCTTTATACCGAAACCAGGTAAAGTCCTTTTCTTTATTGACTTTTCAGGATTCGAACTTCGATTAATGACATGGAAATCAGGCGACGAAGTCATGACAGAGTTGTTTAATACAGGCGGTGACATGCACCGACGTACCGCCTCTGTAATGACAGGAAAACCTGAAAGTGAAATTACGAAAAAAGAACGAACAGATGCCAAGGCGGGCAACTTCGGTATCTCATATGGCGGCACGGAGCACGCGTTGCAAACAACATTTAAAACCCAATACTTAATTCGAAAAAGCTTAGATGCTTGTTTACAAATCGTTAACGCTGTTAAGAACGCCTATAAGCGAATTCCTGAATACCAGCGGAACATCGTACTGGATGCCAGGGAAAAAGGCTACGTTCAAACGATATACGGCTACATTCGGATGCTCCCCGGAATTAACAGCCCTGGCCGTAAAGAACGTGGCGGTTCGGAAAGGCAGGCAGCAAACACACCAATTCAGGGTAGCGCTGCAGATATCATGAAGCGTGCTCAGAACGATGTATACGACAAAATTGGAGAAGACACTTTTAATGCCCGCGAGTGGGAAAAAGAAGTACAGAAATTAGGACAGGCTGCCGCTAGTGAAATAGTTAATGAATCGATTTTCCAACACGGCCACGTCGACATGATCGCCCAAATCCATGACGAAATCATTTTCGAAATCGATGACAATCCACAGCTGGTAAAGAAAGTCGGTGACTGGGTGAAAGACTGTATGGAAAGAGAACCTCTAAAGAATTTCCCTGTGCCGATTATTGCGGATGCCTCAGTAGGCTACCGCTGGGGTGATAAGAACGATTTCGGTAAATGGATAGATGAAAGGATGAACAGCTAATGGCAAAGACACCAAGTACGGATCAAGTATTCCGTACCATGCAAAAGGTTATTGATGACATAGCGGCGGAACGATGGCGACAAATTGCGAAGTACGGCCATCAATCGAAAAATGAAAATGCCGATTGGCTCGCCGTTCTTGTAGAAGAGGTTGGGGAAGTGTGCCAGGCTCTGCAGAAAGGGACCCCTGCGGAAAAGACAACCGATGCAAGCAACTTGTATATGGAACTTATTCAAGTATCTGCAGTAGCCGCAAAATGGGCCGAAACTGTACGAGGCTATAAATAGGAGGCTTTGGTGATGAAAGAAAATGCCGTAAAATTGACCACCACTCATAAAGCGCATGACCGTTTAGGTAATGTTAAAAAGCCTCCTGGTCGTATCGTCGGGGTTATCGAAAGACTGCCAGAGAATCACCCGGCAGGAACATTTAACCCGTTAATTCTTTATTTCACTGTAAGCCCGTTTAGGAAAGATTACAACCAGGTAGTCGACCAGCTGAAAACGATTAAAAATACGCGTCTCCCAAAATATGAAGCTAGCTTATTTCACAGCTGTTTTAAAAAATGGTAGGAGGTTAGTGATGTCTACAAATAATTATGAAAATCTATTTAACCGGATGAAGAAAAGCGAAAAGGTTGCGGAAAATTGGACACAGTTCATTAATCAGGCTGTTACGCTGTTCATCCAAAAAGATACGGATTACGAAAGCCGCTTTATGCGCGGAATGATGGAGCTTGACGCTCGCACGCTTTGGGCATGGGAAGTGGATAAAAAGCTAGACCGCCTCCGCAGCTGGATCAAGCGTGGAGAGCTCCAAGTAAAGGACGAAGGGATTCGTAATTCGGTTGATGATCTGTTTATCTATACCGTTCAATACGTCATTTTCGTTAACACTTTTATTAACTATGGGTTCGAACCATTTACCTTAAATGAATGGAAACACCAAAGAATTGAGCTTTTTACCAACCAAGCTGTACGCCTTCACATTGGTGAATGGATTGAATTTCTAGAAATGAAGGGCCGTATCTCCCAAAATGATGCGCTGTTAAAACTTATCATTCGAATGGTTATGGGTGGAAAAGTAACAGCTGAGGACTGGAGAAAGGCAATTTTAGCTTAGTATTTTATTTAAAATCGGAGGGCTGCGTTATGAAAAAAGAACACAGCTGGGCCAGAGGGTACCACCGACGTAAGAATGATAAGCAACTAGAAAATACCAAGCGCCAGCTTACTAAAATCAAAAAGAAACAACCACCGGAAGTTCGGAAAGGAAGCCTAAAAGGAATGAAGCAAAACGATCAACAGCTGCAAAACCTAACAGAGGATGTTCAAGAGGCTCATATGGAAGCGAAGGTTTATAAGAATATGTATGAGGCGGAAAAGCAGATGAAAGAAGCCTATAAGATGGAACGTAATTTCCTTATAAAGGACATGCGGTATTTGCAGAAACAACAAAGAATCTATTTTTGGTTTTCGATTAGCGTCGTTTTATTACTCTCGTCACTTTTAGCCTTTTGGAATCACTAAAGCGGAGGTCGGTTATGTGATAAAAGTTGAGAGGCGTCAGCGCAGGAGATATGAAGAACTCATGTTTTATGGGAGCTGTTTGGTCATGCACGAATTCGCAGAGGAATTTCGAACGCTGCTTACCGTTTATGGGATTACGTGGACCGAGGTACCGGAAGGCGAGTACCATATCAAATTTGTTAGGGGACCGCTGAATCGGTAATGTATGCCAACATCTTAGAATGACTCAAATTTTCTATCAAATACTAGGAGTTGATTCTGGATGAATAGTTCAAAAAAGTGCGTTGAATGTGGCGGTCATGTCCCGTCTTATCAAAACTTCCTGTGCGAAGATTGCTGGAAAAAGGCGCTAAACGAAAAGCTTAATGAGGATGATGTATCAAATAAATAAAGCACAGTCTAAGGGGTTGGGCTCATGGACGATTTAGCGTACCAAGCGTTAACAGAAAAGCTGGGGGCAATAACTCTCCAAAATAAGCAACTTAAAAGGGCAAATCTGAACATGAAAAGAGAAGTGAAACAGCTCCGCAGACTTGTTAAAAAGTTGAAAGATGAAGCTGCTAAGACTCAGAAACCTCATTATAAAAATGGCAAGCGTGGATCTAAGTTTAATGGGTAGGTGAAAAAAGTGGAAGTAATTTATGCACACCCTTGGTGGACAACTATTTGGATAGTAATCATCTTCGGTTTTTTAAGTGAAATGGGACGGAAAAAGTAAGTCACAATCGACGGAAATTTAGGCGTAAAGGAGACAAGAAAATGAAGGTTGCTGTTATCTGTGAATTTAGCGGTACTGTTCGTGAAGCTTTTACCAGGTTAGGTCATGAAGCTGTATCTTTTGATTTACTTGAATCGGAATTACCTGGAGCACATTACCAGGGTGATGTTAAAGAACTACCTTTAAGTTTTTGGAGTCAATTTGATTTGGCTGTCTGTCATCCTCCATGTACTCATTTAGCTATTAGTGGTGCTAGATGGTTCAAAGACAAACAAAAAGAGCAACAAGAAGCATTAGATTTTGTTAGGTGGCTTATGGCTTTACCTATTGAAAAAATAGCTATAGAGAACCCTGTTTCGATTATTTCAAGTCGGATTAGGAAAGCAGATCAATATATTCAGCCTTGGCAATTTGGACATGGAGAAACGAAAAAAACAGGTTTGTGGCTTAAGAATTTGCCTTTGTTAAATCCAACAAATATTGTTGAAGGTCGTTTAGATCGTATTCATAAAATGCCACCAGGTGAAAACAGGTGGAAAGAAAGAAGTCGAACTTATCTAGGTATTGCGGCAGCTATGGCTGAGCAGTGGAGTTAGTTCATACTTCGAACAAAAGGTGAAGTAGGTGAAATGATGTTAGGGCTGAAACAATGCTTTTGTAAACATGATTATAACTGTATTGCTGAGCATGAAACTACACAATCAAACCTATGGAAATGTAAGAAATGCGGTATTTATTACATTCAACATTATGGAATTAACGTTGGGTATAAATGCAAAATACCGAACGTAGGTGGTTGGAGAAAAGTAATAATGTAATTCATCGACGTAAAAAAGGGAGGAAGTAAAACAATGAATCTACCAAAATCATTAACTATCGGCGGAGTTCCATACGAAATTAAAGTAATGGAAGGCATGGTAAAAGAACTACCAAACGGTGATTACGTAACAGGAGAAATACGCTATTGGGAACAGGAAATTCTGCTCTCTGATCAGATGAAAAAGGAATACGCCAGCAAAGTTCTGCTTCATGAATCGATTCATGGAATTTTACACGAATACGGCATGGACAAATACAACAAAGAGGACCTCGTTGACCGTCTCACTCATGCGCTATTCGATTTCATTACCGTGAACGACTTACGTTTTATTACCGAGTTACGGAATCCTTCCCGAATCGTCGTCGCTATGGAAACTAAGCCGGTAACTGAAGCAGTCGTGAATGTGCTTGAATCTTCTTGGTTGGAACAGGCGCAGAAAAAAGAAGAACGCAGACCTAGACAGCTGCCGTTAGGAAATGACCGTAACACGTTTAGCCTTGCTGAAACTGCCAAAATCAAGACTGATGAGCAAGATACGAGTTTCTGGGAAACAGGCATTAAGCTGAAAGAAGGAATTAAGTGTTACCGTACCCGCTACGATTGCCCTCACTGCGGAAATAAAGGAAAACGATACCTGCCTTTTGAGGAAGAGATCATTGCTTGTCACAGCTGTGAATCCGAGCTAAAGAAACGTCCGGCAGCTGATTCAGGATTCCCTGACCGCGACTCCTTTGGCAACTATTTTATAGCCGGTAAATAATCATGATCTGCCCTAAATGTAAAGAATCGCATCTTAGAACAGTTAACAGCCGAAACGTAAAAGACACCAAGAGGCGCCGCAGGGAGTGTGTATCCTGCGGCCACCGCTTCACGACTATCGAGGTAGAAGAACCGGTTGCTGGATATTATGAAACCCTCCTACAGCGAGTGCGAGAGCTGGAGCACGTGTTCAGTTCAGGGAAACAAGGATGGGCAGGAGCCTGGCAAGAAACAGAAGACAAATTGTTAATCAAAATGTACTACGAAAATATCCCTTACAAAGTCATCGCTACCAATCTAAACCGCACCTATAAAGGGATAGAAATGCGCATTATCAAGCTACGAAAGGCGGGAAAGCTGTAGGTGGACAAGCTCAAGAAAGCATACTTTAAAGCTGTCTCTTCCTTCTGGGACTGGCGCAGCCGCACTACGAAAGACTACCACCTGGTAAAAGGGTTTAACGCCATGTATCTAGCTTATCTCGCCAAATATAAAGCGATTCAATACCGACCTAAGAAAAGGAAGTGATCTCATGGAAAAATGGTATATGTACAGGCACCCTAAAACGGGTGATGAGGTGAAAATTGTCGTGACTCCAGATAACGTAAAAAGGGCTCAACTAAAAAAACTGAAATTGTCTCTACGTGGTTATAAATGCCTGGCTGTTATAGATCCTATCACGGTAACTAAGTGCAAGGAAGGCAGCGCGTAATGAATAAAACGGAAGCGCTCATTACGCAAATCATCAAAGCAGAAGGCGGGAAAGTCTCCTCCATGTTCTTTATAAATAAATTAACGGAAATGGAAGGGAAAGGCTTGCTGCGTGTGGCGTTTCACGGAAAAAGCCATTATAAATATGACTTTGCCCTGAATACGTCGGCAACAAAAAACGACGTAAAAAAGACTGTAAACGACGTATGAAAGGCAGTGAAGCGCTTCTTAGAGCGATCGCCGCAGCTGGTGGTACAATTAGCGGCACCCAGCTAGACGAATGGATGGCACAGTTGTTAAAGGCGGGTTTTATCAAGAAAGGCGAAACACCCTTCACCTACGAGTTAACCGACGTATCGAAAAACTTTCTAAAGAAGAAAGGGGTCGACGTATGAACTACTTGACCGAAGAAGATTACCGAAAAGCAGAATCCAATGGAATCAGCCGAAAACTCGCCTACCAACGATTTTACACAAACGGCTGGAAAGTGGAGGACGCTGTTACAAAGCCTGTAACGTCTTACAAAAAATTGTTTTCGAAATATAAGGATCCGTGCAAGAAAGCAGGGATTTCTATGGCTACGTTTTACCGACGTATTAAAAAAGGGATGCGTCCAGATGAGGCTGTTGCATTTCCAAGTGCCTTGCCAGGTAAATACGAAAGAAAAGCCAAGATTACAGAAAACGATTATCTCATCGCGGAAGGGAACGGCATTAAGCGCGGAACGGTTCAGGGAAGAGTGTATCAGTATCATTGGCCGGTGGATCTCGCGGTTACCGTGCCAGTAGGGGGACGCTTAGTAGGAGGTAACACATGATTAAATGGGAGGCGAAAAACTAGATTCGAAGTACGGTAGAAAATGAGAAACGGAGAAAAACAGAGTAAACGGGAGAAAATCGAAGTTTGTTTTTCTTAATTTACTAGGGAACTAACGAAATGAAAATCAGCTAAAACGAGTGAAAATGACGAAATACGGAAGTTTACAGCGGTTATCCGCTTGTGGTAAAGCGAGAAAAAATATATAAAGGCATTTTTTAAAGGTAGGGGTAACTAAGGATAAAAAATGATTACAGCCTGAAAAGAGAAAGCAATACCCCCTGAAAGATTTATATACCTTATATATTATTTATATTATATATAATATTATTATTTATATAGTTATATATAGTATTTATTAATACTAATGTAAGGAGTTTTTCTAAAAGGCTGGGAAAGGAGTTTTTATGTCTAAAGGAAATCCTAAGCTAATGGAGAACATTGCAAAAGTGGCTGCCGAAACAGCCGTGAAAGTAGCATTCGATTACCTGGAAGAAGAAAAGAAAAAGGAGCAAAAAGTAAGGCGCGATCGTCGTATCCGGAATACTAAACTACTGTTGCGGAATTATCGTTCCTTCGTTTCCCACTGCAAGAATGTAGAGGCCGAGTTAGAATTAAGTGATGACGAGTTAATTGTTGAATTAGACGTAGATGAGCTGGCTGTAGAAGCTATCAAAAGAAGTAAGCGGCGAACTCTGGCTATGGTAAAATTCATTGACAAAATGCTTAGAGTTTACGAGATTATTTCAGCAGAATCTGGTCGCCAAGAGGAAATAAGGCAGTGTCAAACCATCTACCAACTGTACATCGGCCAAGACAAACTGACCGTCGAAGATATAGCAAAATGTCATAACGTCGTAACTCGCACAGTTCACCGAGATATTAAGGAAGCTGTCAAAGCCTTAACGTCATTGGTTTTCGGGGTGGATGGCATCCGTTTTATCGACTAGGTTCCATGTCAAAAAGATGTCAGATACAAGTCTATATAAAAGAGTTATAATGATAGTGTGAGATACTATGAAAACCCCCTTTCTACCAAAAGATAGAAGGGGGTTTTTGTGTTGTAACGACGTAAAAAAGCCCTTATATAATTAGGTAGATACTAGGCATACTATAAAATTAAACGTTACAATCCTATCAACTTCTGCGTTCACCATGGAGAGAGGTCCTAAATTTCGGGGGTCTGGATCAGTGGGACGAGTTGCCTATACATTTTCTATGCAAGATATAGATGTTTCGTGTATCGAAGCATATGCAAGAAAGCTGGGAAATAACACCGCAACTGGGTAAAGGAACGCTGCCGTATCAACGGTGTATAAGAAGTTGCATAACAGATAATATTTCGTAATGAACAAACGCTGTCATATCAACGTTTGTGTATTGACATAATTGCAGAAAAGATTTATTTTACGTAATTATGTTGAATACAATATACATCTTTATGCAAAAATACCATGCAAAAACAATGAATAAACATGCGTCCTAATTGTTTCTAAATCATAAAATATTCTGACAATTACCCCCGGGGCGGTTTTCGACATATTTTGACTCTCCTGGTACCGGAACATTTCTACCAAAATTTTTAACCTCGGGGGCGTTTTACTAGAAAGGAGCTGCGAAAATAGTGACACGAGTTACCTGTGACGAATGCGAAAAAGAGTTTACGATCCATTTACGAGAATTCGAGCATCCAGCCCATAGATTTAAAGGCTACGTCATCGAAACGTATTTTCGCTGCACGAATTGCGGGCACAAATACATTTCTTTCGTAACAGATAAGCAAGCCCGGAAAATGCAGAAGGAAATCAAACGATTCCACGAGCAGATAAAAAAGAAAAGCTATACTGGCTTGTCGGAAGAAGTGTACAAAAAAGCTATCGATGATCAGTACGTGGTTTTAGAAAAAATGAAGTCCGAGTTGAAGGTAAGAATGGACGGATTAAAAACATTGGTGGCATCCGAATAAGGGTGCTTTTTATTTTGGGAAAGGGAGATGTTGTGACATGGCAGATAAGCGCGAGTCGAACAAAGGTTTAAGTGTAAAGGTAGACGTTGATGTATCGGATGCCTTAAAAGGGCTAAAAGCATTGAAGCGTGAAACAAATGGGGTAATCAAAGGGCTAGATACATTAACAAGATCATTGCAAGAAACCAGATTGATTAGCCTTTTTACAACTGCGGAATTGCATGAAGAGTTGGCAAAACGTGCAGGTGTAAAAGGATATGTTATCGATGCGCACGGAGGTACTGCGGAAATTCGAATCGACAACAGTTATGAAGGCGGCGCTTTTGTGATAGAAGGACCTGCAAAGATAATTGTTAACACAGATTAAGAAAGGAGCGGTGGATAATGGTAAATCCACGTTTCAAATTTGACGAACGTTATTTTAAGCCAGGGCAACGGCAAGCGGCGCTTTTGTTAGTGGAATATGAGTTTACACCGAGGAAAGAACGGCAAAAAACAAAAGATCAGATTGCTGAAGAAGTAGGCGTCACTCGTATGCAGCTCCATCGATGGGATACGCAAGACGAGAATTTTATCGCGTATAAAAACCATCTTGCCTCAGGTTTTATTGACTCCCAGCTGCCGTTGGTCTTCTCAAAATTGGTAGAAGGCATCAGAAACGGCTCGATGAAGGGTATCGAATTATACCTGAAGCGTATGGGCGAATTGAACGACAAGAGTGAGGTTACGATTAATGATAAGCGCTCAGAAGTATCGTTTGAAGATAGGAAAGCGGCTTTGTTGGAGCGTCTGGGGTCTAATGGCGATGCCACTGATGTCTAAAAAAGGAGGTGCGCTGTTTTGGCGTATGTGGATGGTACCTGGCTCGACCGACCTGCGCGACAACAGCGCATCGATGATCTAGAAGAGGAGAATAAATTACTTCAGAAAGTAATAGCGGGTCCAGATGCTACAAATTTCGACCTTGATCAGCTGGAACTTAATTTGGAATTGCTGGAAAAGCTAAAACGGGTACATCGAGCGGAGTTTGATACGCTTTATATGACGTATGAGTATTTTAGTGATGACCGAAACCCGGAGAATGAATCGAACTTGATACCTGCGGGGCAAACATTAGAGGGTGCTGCGGAGTTTCATCAGGAACTTTGCGGGCTCCTTGATGAAATTTCGAGAGGGACGATTGATACAAACGTAGGCTGGTCAGTGGGGCGGAATCACGCGAAAACAGCGTATCTTTCTAATGCTTATTTGTGTAAGGAAGTCGTATTCAGACATAAAAAATATATTGTAGAGGTTTCAGAGACTACCGACGTAGCGGGGGACTTTATTAAATGGACTGTAAATCAGCTGAAGTTTAATCAAAAACTTCGAGATGATTTCGGTCCATTATTGCATCCACGGCCTGCGATGAATGAAGTCGATAATAAATACGAATTCATTACATCAACTGGCACAAAAGTAGAGGGCAAAGGAACAGGCACCCAGATGCGGGGCCTGCGGCATTTATCCTATAGACCTGATCTGTTTTTGCTCGATGATTTAGAATCTGGCGAAAATACAGGCACTCCGGAAATGCGAAAAAAGAATTTACATTGGTTTCGGTCGGAAATGCTGGAAGCTTTAGGCTTTGGCGGTACGTGCATTTATATGGGTACCATCGTCCATTACGATTCGCTTTTAAATCACGTTTTAACCAAGCGTAAAGATTTTACGTCGCGGAAGTTTCCAGCTATTTTGTCCTGGGCGGAACGCGGAGACCTTTGGGAAGAATGGCGACAGCTGTACAACGAAGATCGTGAAGATTCGAGAGAACGAGCTGATGCTTTTTATGCAGAAAACGAAGAAGAGATGCTTAAAGACACGAAAGTATTATGGCCGCAACGTTACTCGTATAAATACTTTATGGAAAAACGAGAGGATATGGGTACCCGGGCATTTAATCAGGAATATCAAGGTAACCCTATCGATGAGGAGTCCCAGGTATTTAAGCCGGAGCAAATAGTTTATTACGTCGATTCAGATTTAGAGGGAAAAGAATTTGACCATTTCTGCGGAATTGACTTTGCGATGGGGAAAGAAAAAGGCGACTACGGTGCGATTATCACGTTGGCCAGAAATCGAAAAACGCAAATCTGTTATGTGGTTGATGCCTTTATTGAGCGGGTACATCCTGATAGGTTACTAGAAAAATCAGTGGAATTGACTCTTAAATATCAATATGAGGGTATGGCTGTTGAAGCGCAGCAAGCTCAGGAGTGGTGGGCAGAAAAGTTAGAGGAAGCGCTACAGAAAGAAGGCTACCCATCGAAAACTAGACTTAAACAAATTAAGCAGCGAACACGAAAAGCGCTTCGGATTGAATCTCTTTTGCCTGATATTCAAAGTGGGAAAATACGATTTAAAAAAAGTCAGCTTTTATTACTCGAAATGTTTGAGCTGTATCCGAACCATAATCACGATGACGGGCCAGATGCTTTGCAGATGGCTTTTTCTATTGCCGGTGGAAGGAAGAAACGAAAAGCCGGTAACGCCGGATCCTATAGATATGCAAACTAGAGAAAGGAGGGGATTACCATCGTTTTAGCTGACAGAAATTTAATGAACCCCTTTGTTTTTGAACAACCCTTGCAGATAGCGTTTGGTTATAACGAATACCAGCGAATTGTTGAAGAAATACAGCTTTATAAACGTTATGAAGGCTCACTTAATGTGTGGACAGGCTATGAAAAACCGAAAGACCTGGACTATGAGCCGACACAATTAAACATCAATTATTTACGAAGATTAGTTGACACGATAGCTGCATGGCAATTCGAAAAAGAGCCGAAAGTCGCCGTTGCTCCGGACGTTTTAGATGACCCATCGCTCATGTTGTTACCTGAGTATGAGCCCTCCACTAAACAACAAACAGAAAACAGTCGGGCGAAAGCAAAGGAGCGCCTCATACAATGGGTATGGGATGACAATCGGATGCACGAAAAGTTATTAGCCGCAGCAAAAGACCGGTCTATTTCTCGGACTGGCGTGTATGCGCGTTTACATTACGATAAGCGGCGCGGCGAATTAAAAATATTGTGGCACCCTTCCTACGAGGTCATTCCCATCTACAATGAGTGGGATACGGATCAGCTGGACGCTATCCATTTTTCTGCTTGGTTAGACGAAGAAGGAACGAAGTTGTGGAAACTCTCATACTACCTGGTTTGGAAGGGCGATGAGGAAACTGGTGCTTATGATTGCGAAATCGAGGAAGCAGTTTATGACTCCGGGTTAAAAGTTGTGGATAGTATAGTAGAACGCTCATCGATGGGGCTTGATTTTATCCCTGTGATTCCCATTCCTACGGAAAAGTTATCTGGTGATTTACACGGTTTTTCCGAGTTGGAGAAAATGATCAATATAGCGGATGAGATTGACCGGAAAATGAGTGATTATTCGGATGCTTTAAGGTTTGAGATGTTTGCTATAACGCTTTTAATGAATGTAGACGAGGACCCGAAAAACCCTTTACGAATTAGCCCATCAGCTAAATGGAACCTTGGTGACGGCGATGATGGCAACAATCCAGAAGCTAAAAAGCTGGAAAGTGGCTTTAAGTTTAAGGAAACCATTGAGGCTTATTTGGACCGTATGTATGAGGCGCTGCATGAGATTAGTGAAGTACCTGTCGTTAATACCAGTGATATGAAAACTGGTGGGATTAATGATATGGCATTGAAGCTATTATTCTCAACTATTATCTCTAAAACTCAGCGGTCCTGGATTATCTGGCAATCTCGTTTACAGACGTTGAACGAGTATATTTTGCGTTATATGAAAGCACGCCAGGAGCACCCACGCTTTAAATACGACAAAGAGTGGCTTGCTCAAGTAGACAATTATTATTACAGCAAAATCATTTTTGGGTTACCGCTGCCACAGGACCAAAAAGCATTAGTCGAGCAATTGGGTGAGGAAATCGCTACTCAAATTGAATCAATTAAGGGCGCGATTACCCGTTCTGGAAAAGAGAATGCCGAGGCCAAGCTCATGGAGATTATCGCGGAGCGAAATTTAATGCGGCAGTCGCAGGATCCGTATAACAATACTGGAGGCGGTTAAGAAATGACAGAAGTTAAACACGATTTATTAACTAACAAATATACTAAGGTTTTTCACGAGAACCAGGACAAAATTTTATTCAACGCACCTCATAATTTTAGTGTGCAAGATCATGAAGGGAATATTCTTTCCCACATTGATTTCCAATGCGGCCCAATCAAAGAAAACGGCGTGAATGGAGTCGCTAATGAGGATTTGCTCGTTATGGTATTAACCCGACTTGAAGGTTTCCAGAATAGTGAATTTCGTTGTCGTGAAAATGCACTAGCGATTACTAAAATCGAAGAAGCTTTATTATGGTTGCGTAAACGAACAATGGGCAGAGAAAATCGGGGAGTAGAAGGTACTCATATAAAATAAATCCGGGCCTAACGTGACAGTCGTTGGGCCTTTTCTAATGGTTCCGAATAATGTCCTACGATATGACGAAAAACTATCGGCTTAGTAATCTAATAGTCTACTCGGACTAAAAACGTGGGAGGAAGTTATGAAGCTAATAAAATCGTATTTTATGAGTATTTGGTTACTCTTTTCCAAAGAAAAAGAGGTTGTAGAAAAGAAAAAGTCACCATTTCTGTTGCCTTTGGATTTACAGCTTTTTGCCGAAGATCCAAACGACCCACCAGCTGATCCACCGCCTGCAGACCCACCAGGAAAAACATTTACGCAGGAAGAGCTCGACAAGATTGTCGCTGATCGTTTAGCCCGCGAAAAAAAGAAGTTCGCAGACTATGACGAAAAGGCTAAAAAGTTAGAAGAGCTTGAGAAGGCGGAAGCAGACCGTAAAAAGTCACAAATGGATGAAGCGGAGCGGCTTAAGTTGGAAAAAGAAGAGGCTGATAAAAAAGCGTTAGATGCGGAAGAAAAAGTAAAAAAGGCCCAAGAAGCAGCTAATCAACGTATTTTAAATACGGAGATTAAAAGTATCGCCCGCGCGCTTAATGCTAATGATCCAACCGATGTCTTGGCACTCCTTGATAAGTCATCTATCGAAATTGACGATGAGGGAGATGTCAAAGGGGTGGAAGAGGCCGTAAAAGCCTTGAAGGAGACGAAACCTTGGATGTTTAAAGCGGCAATTGGTGCGGATGCAGGTGGCGGGGGAAATCCTGCGAAGCATCCGAATCCGAATGAGTTAACTGTGAAGGAAAAAGAGCTCGCGGACCTGAAAGAACAAGCTTTAAAGAATCCTAGATTGGCAGGAAAAGTTACCAAACTATTTAACGAGATTTTGGAATTACGAAAGAAAAAATAAAAATTTTAGGAGTGTTTATCTATGGGACAAGTACAATTAACGTATGAATTTCAACAACAAATTCGTCAAATGCAGGCAAATGTTGATTTGATTTTAGCAAAGGCACCGGTCCTTTTTGGTTTAATCGGTACTGGAGACGCTTTAATGCAAACAAAATTCGAATGGCAGAATGATTACCTTAACAGTGATATGGGAGTAGTTAAGACGGCTGCTTTAGCTGCAGATACCAGCATCACTTTAAAAACAGGTGAGGCTCGTAAGTTTACTGTGAACGCTTTGGTTCAAAATGGCCTTGAGGTATTACGTGTTTCTGCCGTTGATGAAGCGACTGATAAGATTACTGTTACCCGTGGGTTTGATACAACTACTCCGGAGGCAATCGCTGCAGATGCTGAATTAAAGGTTATTGCACGGCCACGTCCAGAAGGGGAAGATACTTTCCGAAAGAATGAGATCAATGACCGTCTAGTGTCATTTAACTACTCTCAGATTTTCTCTCGCTACGCTGCAGTGTCTCGTACCCAGCAACAAGTTAACACATACGGCGTAGAGGACGAGCTCGATTACCAGGTTAACCTACGATTACAGGAAATGGTTCGGGAGCAAAATAACTCACTGATTTATGGCCGCAAATATGTTGGTTCAGGTTCACAGCCTCGTACTACTGGTGGTTTGTTCGCGTTCGCAAATGAGCAAGGTTCATTCAACAAAGATTTTGCGGATGCTGAAATCAGCGCTAAAGGTTTAAATGATGCAGTTGAAGCAGTATTTACTCGCGGCGGTTCTGTTAACACTATCCTATGCGCACCAAACCAAGCACGTCAGATTACTAAGTTAGCTGGTAATACTATTCAAACAAGTCGCGGTGAGACTCAAACAGGTCACCAAATCCTTTCATTCGTTTCTGACATGCCAGGTGGAGCTATTTCCAGTGTAGTTGTGGATCAGAACATGCCTAAGGATCGTGCGCTTTTACTTGATGTTGATAAAATTAAAGCACGTTATTTAACTGAAGCATACGACCAAGATGCTACTTTGGCCGGCGGAGATTACTTCTCTCGGGTGGTTCGTGCTGAACTTGGGTACGAAGTTAAAAATGCGAAGGAATGTGTCGCGGTTCTTTCTAAAATTTCTAAAACAATTTCCTAATGACAGGGCGAGCCTTAGTGCTCGCTTTTTCTTTTGATGAAAGGAGACTGCAAACTTGGCCAAATATAAAACACTACCAAACTACGAACTTCACCGACCAGAAATCCACGTACAATTTAACCTGGAAGGTGCTTATGAAACGGACAATGAGGGTGAAATCACCTATTTGGACGGCTGCCACCCTTTTATCGAGAGATTAGATAAGCCGGTTGAAGAATCCAAGGAAGAACCCGAAGCAATAGTAAAGGATATCCCTAAGGATAAACCAAAAGTAAAAGAAAATCCTAAGGATAAAGAAACAGAAAAATAACGGAGGTGACGCCTAATGGCGGTATCCGACCGACTGGAAAACCGTTTAAGTAGAGTACCTGGCGTCATAGCTGCGGACATTAGCACCTGGGTTAAAGAAGCAGAGGCCGAATCAGGTATTACTGAAGCAGAAAATGAAAATGCGGTGTTTTACCTTGCGCTGGCCATCTCTTATGAAACTATAGCTTGTAGTGCTGCTCATTATTTTAAATTCACAGACGGCGAGGAATCGGTGGATAAATCGAATATCTTTTCGAATTATATGAAGCTCGCAAAAGAGGCTCGAAAACAATACCGGAAGCAGGTCCGTGGAAGATCCGGCGCTAGTCAATCCCATGTAGCCAGGGCAGATGAATACCATGAATAATCAGCAGAAACTTGACGATATTTTTAAAAAGCTATCCGTAGGTTATAAAAAGTTAAACAAGGAACAAATCGCCTTTGCAATTAAGGAAATTTCGAGAGTGCGCGGCGATTTGGCAGATATGCTGTCTGATTACGCCGGTAAAGACGGTACGATTCAAAAACAACGCATGTCCCGTTTGCTTCGTGAATTGGACGAAGTTGAGGACCTAATCCGTCAATACGGCACTACAGCAATGGACTCTATTATTAGAGATTCAGCGGCATGTGCTACGACAGGCATTAATACAGGGTTAGCGGCTATTGGCGCGAAAGCTGTTGCCCAAATGGAACGCTTAAACCGTGATATTTTTGAGTACGTCGTGAAACGGTTTGGTGAGGACGGTCTTGTTTTATCTGACCGTGTTTGGCGGCTTAGCGGCGATATGAGAGACAATCTATCAAAAGTATTGCGCACCGATATCTTAAAAGGCGAATCTGTCAGTACCATGATAGCGAATATACGTCGTGTCCACGATAACGAGACCTGGAAGATTAAAAGACTGGTAGTAACGGAAGGCAATACAGCCTACCGCACGGCTACTGCTATGAATGCCAGTCGAAGTGATGTGGTAACAGCCTTACGGGTCCATCGCGGCGTGGCGAATCGTCCAGAGCACCGATGTACTCAGTTAGAACAACTAGATAGGTACGGTATGGGGGCAGGACTTTACCCACCGTCTGATCATGAAATTTATAATATGCACGTGAGTTGCACAGGTTTTTTAACATATGAACTGGACGAAAGATATCTCTAGGAGGTGATTACCCTGCTAACGCAATCTGATATCGATTTTATGAAAGAAACACGTAAGGAAATGGTTTCGAACCGTGAGTCTCCTATCACGCTGGTTTACGAAGGCGAAGGTGTAAAGGATCCTATTACTGATGAAGTCATTGGTGGAGGGGAAAAAGAAAAACCAACATCCGGCGTAGTCACTGAAATTTCGTCTCAAGCGAAAATTGACCGTTATTTATCAAACGGTATCGAGGTCGAAAAAGGGGATATCTGGTTTAGTGTGGCTATTGAGGAACTAGCTGATATTTACGAAAACATTACTGGTGCAATTTATGATGGTAAAAAATATGAAGTGCAATCCAAAGACAAAAAAGGCATAGGTAAAAGAAATCGTGCTGAGTTTGTTGGGAGGTTGATTACGTGAGCAATCGAACGTTTAGCGTTAAGGTAGACGGACTCGATGAACTTTTACAAGCGCTGGACCCTGGACCAGTTGTAACGGACATCGACCGTATCACGGAAGCTTATACAAGAAAAATGGCAAACGAATCAGCCATAGGAGCGCCGCGAAAAACTGGAAAACTAGCCAACTCTTTTCCGTCTAGTGTAAGGAAAGAGGGAGGCTTTGGGGCGAAAACGAAATCATGGATTTTATTTGGTAAAGCCACGACTGCCGTTTGGTCTTTTGGCTCCGACCTACCTTATGCGCTGAAGCAGGAATACGAGCATCGAAGCAAAAAAGGATTTGTCCGCAAAGCTGTTTGGAATAACCGAGAGGCGTATCGAGAAAAAATCAGAGAACGTCTAGGTCAGATGGGGCGGCGGTAAGGATGCAATTAAATTTGCAGCGCTCTTTAAAATCTCATCTACAGACAAAAGTAGGCATCCCAGCTATTTGGGTTTACGATGGGGTTAAACTTCCAATAGTAAAGCCCTTTATCACGGTTGAACAAATGCAAAACAACAATGAAATTATCTCGAAACAGCGGGAATCTATACAAACAACTTACCGCTTTCAGGTTGGTTTGCATGCTAGCTCTGCAAATGAGCGAGTGAGAAGGCAGGAAGAGATAAAACAGATATTTTTATTTGATGAAATTGAATTATTAGACGCAGATACGCCGGGCCAATCGCTCGGTTTTTTTAATACAAACTTATCAGCTGAAGTACCGATGCCGGCTGATGATCTTAGCGACAAAACAAGTTATCATCGCGTGTATTTCGATATCGAAGTAGACGTGACATTTAATAGGAGGCGGTTATAAATGAGCATTGAATATCGCGGAGAAGAAATATTGTTCGCAGTGTCCATTCCCCCAGAAACGACTGGAGAGGCAACAATCGTTCGCCCGTTTAACCAAACTGGCGGTTCTACTAGTATTTCGGCAGATTCAATTGATTTGGATACAAAGGATAAAACGGGATCTGATTACGGAAAGGTGACCCAAGAGGTATCTCTTGAAGGTGTTATTTCAACGGGTGACCCATTCATTCCCTACATCAAAAAAGCAATCCGAAATAAAGAATTCGTGAAAATTTACGAAATTGATACACGTACTAAGAAAGCTGAAAGCGGCATGTACATGATTTCCTCTTTTGAGAAATCATTTGGAAATGGTGATTTTGCAACATATTCGCTGAGCGGCTCTTTGAATGGTGTTACGACTGAAGAAACTTTAACAAAGGTTCCAGATGGCGCACAGTCATAAACAGATGGCGAGCTAATAATTAGCTCGCTTTTTTAATTTTGAGCATAAACCGAGAGGGGTTTTTATAGATGGCACGTTTTGAAATTGATGGAAAAGAGTATGAACTAAAACTAACTTTTGAAAGTGTAAAGCATTTGAATGGGCAGTTTGACGGCGGGTCAATGGAATTGATTGGGCGAGCGATGATGGGCGATTTAGACACTTTTATAAAAATTGTACATGCTGCGCTTTTCCACGCTGGTCAAAACTTTTCTTTTGCCGTAGTAGAGAAGGAAATCGAAAAAGCCTTCGCTGAAGAAAAATTGGATATGGACTATGTGCTAAAAGTGTCGAATGAGGTAGTAGTGGAGAGTTTTTTCTACAAAACGACAGCGGCCAAGTTACTAAAGAGCGATCCGAAAGCAGCGGAACAGTTCAAGATGCTAATGAATTAAAGGAAGAGAAAATTGATATTGACCAAGTTAAATTCGATGGTTGGCGGTACTTGGGATTACGGCCAAGTGAAGTATTATCTCTTACACCTCGCGAATTTAATATCATGTTAAAAGCCCAACGAGAACGTGGATTTGACGACATGGAAAAAGAAGCCCGAATTGCTATTATCCGTGAATCGGCCCATCGAGCAAAAAGACCAAAAGCTGCAGATTTATTTAAGCGCCCGGCTGAAGAAATTGCCGAAGCAAACTTACAAAAGAAAGTTGAACAAGCGGAACATGCTGCTGAGTGGCTATCACAGTTTGAATTCAAATAAAAGAGGAAAGGAGGTAAATCATGGAGATACCAGGTTTAGTAGTCCGTATCGGTGCGGATATATCCAACCTGACAAGCGGACTCCGAAACGCGACTAGTCAATTAGGCAATTTTACACGTGCACAAGAAAAAGGATTTCAAGCCTTAGGTACTATCGGAAAAGTGGTCACAGGATTTGGGGTAGCAACAGCTGGCGGTTTAGGTTTGGCCGTTAAGACAGCTGCTGATTTTGAGCAACAAATGTCAAAAGTTAAAGCAATCAGTGGGGCCACAGGAAAAGACTTTGACAATCTGACATCTACAGCTAAAAAGCTTGGAGCGACAACGGCATGGACGGCAAAACAAGCCGGAGAAGGTATGGAATACTTGGCACTTGCGGGGTGGAAAACAAACGATATTATCGCTGCTATGCCAGGGATGTTGGACCTTGCGTCGGCAGGATCATTAGATTTAGGACGTGCAGCAGATATCACATCAGATACCATGCAAGCCTTTGGGATTTCGGCTAAAGATGCCACTCACGCTGCGGACGTGTTTGCTTATGCCCAGGCTAATGCGAATACGAATGTGGAGCAGTTAGGCGAGGCACTTAAGTACAGCGCCCCTGTAGCTCATGCGCTCGGATGGACGTTGGAGGAAACAGCTGCTGCGTCTATGGCGATGGCTAATAGTGGATTGAAAGGTTCAATTGCCGGCCAAGCATTTGCGTCCTCGATGGCCCGTCTAGCGAAACCAACAAAAAAAATGCAAAAGGTAATAAAAGAAACAGGCATTGCTTTTTTTGACGCCCAAGGAAATATGAAATCTATGCCTGATTTAGTTGCAGAGATTGAGAAGGGTACAAAAGGAATGACCATGCAGCAAAGGTCGGCCACATTGTCTATTTTATTCGGTGCAGAAGCTTATAAGCATTGGGCTATTTTATTGGGGACTGGTTCTGAAAAACTTAGAAGCATGACCGATGATTTGCATCATGCTGATGGTGCGGCATCCAAGATGGCCAAAACGATGTTAGACAATTTAAACGGTCAACTTATCTTGCTTAAATCATCGATTGAAGGCGCGGCAATTTCTATCGGTAACGCGCTTATCCCCATGCTAAGGACAATGACTAAATTCATTAATAAAGTAGTAGATGGGTTTAATAGTTTAAGTGACAGAACGAAAAACTTTATTGCGATTGGTTCTGCGTTAGCTGCAGCATTTATGCTTGTTGTAGGTCCAATGCTCATTATGATTGGTTTTATCCCGTCTATTATAAGCGGGTTTGGTGCAATCGCTACGATGGTTGGGATGACATCGGGTGCATTGTTACGTTTAATACTAGTCACTGGTGGATGGGTCACAGTTATCATGCTGGTAATAGGGGCATTAATTCTTGCATATCAAAAATGTGAGTGGTTTAGAAACGCGGTAGACTCCTCTTGGGCGTGGATCGTTAAGGCTACAAAAGCGACAGGTGAGTGGATTAAATCCGCCTTTGGTACAGCTGTTGATTGGACAGTACAAAAGATTAGTCAAATAAAACCTGCGGTTATAGCAATTGGCGGGTGGTTTTCCGATGCTTTTAACGGAGCTGTATCTGCAGTATCGTCATTCTTTAGCGGGCTGAGCGAGAAATTTGGCTTTGTTGGAAAATTAGTGGATTATATCAAAGATTCATTTTCTTCTGTGGAAAACGTTATTGCAACCTTGGCTCCATTAGTTACGCGACTAGCACTAGGATTTCTGGGGATATCAGGCCCTGTTGGATGGATTATAGGACTCGTGGTATCACTCGGTGCGACTTTATTTAAATTGTCGAAAGACAATGAAAGTGTTCGAGCGGCTTTGTCGTCCGTCTGGAATGGCTTAAAAACTGTATTTGAATCGGTGATGTCTGCAATCCAGCCAATTATTGATGCTTTTGCACAAGCGTTTGTTGATTTAGCTCCTCAATTTGCTCAAACAGGAAAAGTAATCGGTGATAGCCTGGCGTCACTAGGTCCCACATTTGCTCAATTAGGACAAGCATTTGGCGGACTTCTTGGTGCGATTTTTGAACTGATCCCTTCATTATTAGAGGTAGGAAAAACTGTATTTAATTTGTATATTGACTTTTTACCGCAATTGCTTAACATCGCCGTCCAAGTATTTCAGGGTATTTTCACAATCATAAAGACAGTCGTACCGGTTATTATCAACTTAATCAAAACGATTGTACCAATCATTGTAATGATTATCACTACAGTCCTACCAACTCTATTAAAAGTAGTCGCAAGCGTATTCCAGATGATTGTTTCTGTTATCGTAGCAGTCATGCCTGTTATTATCGGTTTAATCCAGGCAATTATTCCAGTAATCTTGCAAATTGTACAAACTGTGCTGCCGTTGCTGTTATCCATCATTCAAGCGGTATTCCCAGTTATTCTGGCCATTATCCAAGCTGTATTACCTGTGGTTATTGCGATTATCAACATAGCTGCGGATATTATTACAAATGTATTGGTGCCGGCCATTGGTTTTATTTTGACGATCGTCCAGGCTGTTTTCCCCGTCATCGTGCAAATTATCGATGCGGCGATGAAAATTGTCATGGGGATCATCCAGGTAGTAACAGGCATCATAAAAGGCGACTGGAGCACAGTGTGGAATGGTATTAAGAGCATCTTATCCGGTGTATGGGATGCGATTAAAGCAATCGTAGTCGGTGCTATTAATATCGTAAAAACGATTATTAGCGGAGCCTGGACATTTATTAAAAGCTCTACGCAAACAGCGTGGAACGCTGTCAAGTCGTTATTTTCATCCGTGCTTTCTGGAATCGTCAATATCATAACTTCTCAATTTAATGCGATGAAATCTATCGTCAAGTCGGTTACAGACTCTATTAAAGGTGTAATAGAAACTGGATGGAATTCGGCTGTTAATTTCCTGAAAAGTATCGACCTGATGGAAATTGGTAAAAACATCATCCAAGGTTTAATCAAAGGTATCAGCTCAATGGTAGGAGCAGTTAAAGATGCTGTAACTGGTATTGGCAAGAAAATCAAAAATGGATTTACTGATTTCTTTAGTATTAAGTCCCCGTCTCGATTAATGATATCTCTTGCTAAGCACATCCCAGGAGGAATTATTAAAGGCATCGACGGTATGCAGAATAAAGTAGTAGCTGCAGCGAATCGCATGTCTGGATGGATGACACCTGATATCCCGAACGTTTCCATGGCTTACTCAACTCCAAGTGGTTCATACGCCACTCTTGATTCGGCAATTAATGGATCAGTCGATATTAGTTCAAGTGAAAATAACCAACTTTTAAAAGAAGTGGTTGCGGAACTTCGCAGACAGAAAAACATGATTGTTGAAATGGATTCGCGCATCGTTGGAAAAATGGTAGAAAAAACGGTGACAAGACAGCAGGATTTTAAAACTAAAAGAACACAGTATTTCGATAGTTAGGGGGTGATTAGTTGTTTGTTAGCGTGGAAAACATGATATTTAACGGCGTAGATTTGGCAGAATATTTTAACGAAAATGGTAAGAGTTATTTTGTTGTCAACGACGTTCGAGGGCGTGGAATCATGTCCTCAGAACTCGATTTAATTAAAACACCAGGAATGCCTGGTGGTCATTTATCTGATGAAACAATACCAGAACGGATTTTGGAAGTAGATATCTCTTTAAAAGGGAACTCATACCCTGATTTACGGAAAAAAGTAGATGCGCTAAGTGCTATTTTAAAAAAGAAAGACGTAGCCCCTATTGTATTTGCTGATGAAACAGACAAAACTTATTACGGAAAACTTGGTAACGTGTCAGATAGATTGGAGAAATCTTGTATCTATCAAACTACGTTATTTTTTGTTTGTCCTGATCCCTGTAAATACGGGGCTGAAAAATATATTGAGTTTACTGACATCACAAACTTAGATGTGGAAGGATCGGAAGAAACATATCCGAATATAAAAGTAGAAGTCGCAAAAGATACGACATTTTTGGCAGTCAGTGATGGTGAAAGTATAAATATGATTGGGAATCCTGCCCAAGTCACCCAGCAGCCTTTTATACGCGAAGAGCGGAAATTTTGGCACGAGATGGGCACGCTTGTTGGATGGGCGGATACCACATCGGTTGAAGAGGGGAAAAATCTCGGAACAATGAAAACAAGCGGCCGCTCCTTTTTCACGGACGCTTATGGTTCTGACCCTGGCTGGCATGGTCCAGCTAAAAAAACATCAATTGGCTCTACTATCCAAGACTTTCAGGTGGACGCACTTATTCGCCAACAAGGAAGTACGGGTCAAGTTGGCAGTATAGAGATTGCTTTACTGGATGCTAGTAATAAATTCGTCTGTAAAATGTTAATGACAAAGCGCTCGGCTGGGTCTGTAGCAAACTGGGCTAGGTTACGGGCAGGGACTGTATTAAGCGGCTATGACATCATCAATACCCGTGGGTCTTATGATAGTACGTGGGCTAATTTTAACGGCATGGTGCGACTAAGCCGTATCGGCAATGTATGGACTGCCTATGTATGTCTAATCGACAGCAAAGGGGTACAGCATACGCGAGCAGGTGCGACTTGGAGAGACAGCGTAGGAATCGCTACTGCACCAATTGCTCAGGTGCAGGTCCAATTGTGGCAATACGGGACCACTCCTGCCACAAATCAAAACATCGATGATATTAAAGTCTACAAGATTAATAACGCTGCAGATAATCAAATCCCTTATGTAGCCCGGGCTGGTGATCTAATAGAATTTGATCATGTAAAAGCTAAAATTTTAAGAAACGGTGAAGTTATTAATAAAGAAAAAGTCTTTATTGGCGATTATTTCGCATTGCAGCCAGGCGGAAATGTCTTAGCTGTTGAACCGGCAGACGCTATCGAAAAAACGGGAGTGAGGTGGAGAGAAAAATGGCTGTAGATTTTCGGCTTGAAAGAGAAGTAAACCCACCTATCGGAGAAAGCCCTGGTTTCTTGCCGCAGCACAAAAAACAAGGAACCCTGCAATATGAAGAAACAGAAGGTACCGACGGTGCATTGCATACGAAAATTGAAGGCTTGAAGACCGGTAAACATGCGGCATTGACGGTGGCTACGACGGTTGTAGAAATCACAGCTGGATTGACTGGCCGCCGGAGGTTAAAGTTTCGAGTTGCGGGATCTGATGCTGTGTATATTGGTTTTGCTGCTGATGTTACCGTTCTAACTGGATTTCCATATGCTCCAGGTCAAGCTGATGAATTTTTCTTTTCTTCTAAATCGACTCAAAAGCTTTATGCCATTGCAAAGTCATCACAGACATTGCGGATTATTGAAACAAATTAAAGGGGGTTGATGACATGCCTTATAATACAAAACCTAAAAAGACAGATGTTAATTACCAGCCAATTAATCAATATTTTAACCCAACAATAGATGATCATGAGGCGGTACAAGGTTCAGGCGGGGCTATGAATGTGCAGCTTATTGGGAGAAAAACGGCATATCAGAGAGTAGCCGTAAACCAAGCCATTGCTGCCAATGGATTTTCATCAATAGTAGTAAATCTAGGATTAGGAACAAAAGCAATACACTTAGCGTGGAAAGCTAATGCAACAATTGCAGTAACATTAGTGGCTTGTGATGCAAATGGAAGTGCCCTTTTAAACGGGCCTAGTATTTTAGGAACTGGTGCGACTGGCTATATAAACGGTGGGCTTGTGTATGGAGAATGGGGTGGAGCACCTTATATCGGTATTTTAGTTCAAGATAAATCCGCCGCTGCTAACACAGTTAATTACATTGATTTATGGACTACTAGTGCTTAAAGGAGGTAATGAAAATGCAAATAGGTGACGTTGTTACTATTTTTGGGAATGAATATGTAATTATTGATATTCAAATAGATGAAAATGGAAATCAAGTTGTTTCTTATGCACCAATAGTACAACCTTAATTTTATACCGCTTATGACGTTCTTAAGCTGCATAAGAAAATGAAAAAAGGGGGGTATTTAAGTGGTGGTTTCAGGTGAAATTAGTCAATTAGACAGAATCGAAAAGAAAATGGACAGAATCCTAGAACTGTTGGAGGGCGAGGATCTGTCCATTTCTATTCAAGTTGATGGTAAAACTTTGGCTGAATCAGTAATTAATGAGGTCGATAGATTACAAAAAATCAATTCTTTAGCTGCACAAATACCAAAATGACCACTCCGATTCTGAGTGGTCATTTCTATGGAGGTGATTATCATGTTATGCCGAGTATCTATTAAAGAATTTGTGATTTTAGCAATAATTACTACAGGAATCTACTTATTAATGACATGAAGGAAAGAAGTAGAAAGCTGAATATTAAAAAGCCTAACAATGGTGGTATCAAAGTAAGAATAAAGTCTATATACATTTTAGGCTTATATCTATATTGGTTATTGTTGAGCCGATAATAAATGTTTCGAGTCGGTAGGAACATTTTCCTTCGTGTTCGTTCAAATTCAATATCAATATAACGACATAAGTCACTAAATATTTCTTGTAAAAATTCAGAAGATCTTTTATTTTCGATTCCTCTTTTTAGAAGTCGGGACCAATGAACAATTGACGGTGATATTAATTCGTAGTGATTATTTACAATCGAATTAAGTTCTTCAGATACTTTTCTTAATTCATTCATTTCTATATCTTGGATATTTTTATACAAGATTGGTTCTAAGAGAAGAAACATTGGTAAATAAGCTTTGTAGAGTTGGTCCTCTAAAGGCTTCTTAGAAAATTGATATTTAAAGGCATAGTATATAAGGTAAATACTTAAAAATATTCCTAGCCAAGGTAATAAATATTGGGTGAAAAAATTCGCCATTAGATTCATCCTTTTTAATTTATTAATTCAAGTACATCGGTTATTTTACAGTTCAAGACTTCACAGATTTTTGCTAAATTATCTAATGGCAAACGGATAGTTTGATTGCGGCACATTTCGTTGATCGATGGTTGCCTGATACCAGTCAGCCTGGACAACTCGTTCTGTGAAATATTTCTCTCTTGCAAAAGCTTATCAAGTTTTAAAATTACTTTCATAGGCCTTTCCTCCTGTTTAATAGATTTATGCGTTTTAGTTATTGATACGTTTAGTGTATAACGATATACTAGATTTAATCAATACGTTAAACGTATAAAAGGAGGAGGAAATACTTTGAGAATATCAGAAGCATGGGAACTTTATTTACCGGACAAGCAAATAGCAGGTTATTCAGCCAACACCTTGGAGCAATACGAAATCCAAATAAACGTAATGATTAGGCACATGGGTGACATCAAAATTGAATCAATTATTACACCAGATTTAAAGAAATACATTGCAAAAAGAAGAGATACCCTAAAAACAAACAACAGCTTAGCACATCTTATAAGATTTATTCGCGGTTTTTTTCGCTGGGCACACGAGGAAGGGTACATCGATACGAATCCAGCTTGGAAAATTAAAGAGCCGAAAGAATCAAAACGGGTACCAAAATACATCAAAGAAGAAGAGCTTGAATTAATACGTGAAGCTGCCAAGGGAGCAAGAGAAAAAGCATTAATAAATTTATTGTACTCCACAGGCTGTAGAATCGGTGAAATAGCCAAATTAAATCGCAACCACATCAACTGGGAGCATAAATCAATCATCGTCATTGGAAAAGGCGACAAAGAGCGCGAAGTATATTTTGATACAAAGACCTATCTCTGGCTAAAAGAATACATGGATAGTAGAAAAGATGATTGCGAGTCTTTGTTTGTTACACTAAGAGATCCACGAAGAGCAACAGTCGATACACTAAGGCGTTGGGTTAAAGACATTGCAAAACGCGTGATAGAGACAAACATCTATCCTCACAAGTTCCGGCACACTTTTTGCCAGCATCTTGTTGACAGAGGCGCACCCATTGAAGCGGTCAGTGATTTAGCCGGCCATGCCCGTGTATCAACAACAAAAATTTATGCAAACATGCGCGGAGAGCAAAGACGCGCTATATATACAAAGTATTTTTAAGAGTCCACTTTTGGGCTCTTTTTTTATGCAAAGGCGGTGACAAAATTGCCAATCACTCAGCATGCAGGTATGTACATTGGAAACAATGATTCCAAAAGAAACAATCAGAAAAGAAATGGTGCGCTCGTTCACATTCTTGATAAGCAGGATGATAGCATCATCGATACATTGAGCAGTAAAAAAGGCGAGATGAAGGAACCGATTCGAGTCTCGTCGCTCGAAAATCGAAATACATTTGACTTTACCGCCTTAAAGAAATTTGAATATCTTGAAAAGCTAAACCGACTCCTTGTCCAAGATAGTGACGGAATTTTTCAGGAATATATCATTCATTACGCGGAACAAGTGAATCACGAAGAAAAAGATATTAAAGCCAATGCAAGCTTTGTTGGCTTAAAAAAAGCCAAAGTCATAAATCCGCAAGTCCTTACAGGCGCAACTTCATCAACAGCTGTAGACCTTGCATTATCCAGCACAGAGTGGCAGCCGGGTATCATTGAGTATACATTTATTCGAAGTATTACAATTGATCAGCACACGGATCCTTACAGCTTTTTAAAAGTGATTGCCACTACATTCGACTTGGAAATATCTTTTCGTATCGAAGTAAGCGGCAATAAAATCACCGGCCGATATGTTGACATGAAAAAACAGATGGCTGGATTCGAAGGCAAAGAAATCACTTTTGGCAAAGATTTAATCGGTATCCACCGCATCGAGGATAGTAGCAGAATAGTAACCGCTCTGCTTGGACTAGGCCCCCAAAAAGATGATGGAACCCGCCTATCCGTGCTGGTTGCAGATGAAGCAGCTTTGCAACGCTGGGGCAGAAACGGTCGGCATTTAATCGAGGTGTACGAACCAGAGTCGGATGATCAAGATATGACAGAGTCAAGATTAAAGACTCTTACAACGACCGAACTAAAAAAACGTGTAGATGCAATCGTATCATATGAAGGTGAAGCTAACTCGCTTGAACACGTTTTTGGCCATGATCATGAAAAGGTACGCGTGGGGCGAACTATGCGGATTAAGGATGATTATTACAGCCCTCCTTTATATTTAGAAGCTAGATTCCAAGAAACGACTGAAAACGTTTCTCTAAGGCAGATTTTAGGATTTAAGCTTGGTAACTTCATTGAGTTTAAAAAAGCGGATCTAGAAAAACAGATCGCGAATCTTAAAAATATTATCAATGACAAAATCTCAAAAATGATTACGTGCAAAATCGAAACATCTTCTGGGACAGTGTTTAAAAATGATGACTGGGAAGAAGTAATGGTAACAGCCAAAGTATTTTTGGCCGGCCAAGAAACGGACTTTGACGGCACCCGATATAACTATTGCTGGACATGGAAAGATAAGTTTGGAAATATAATTGGGCGATTTGACCAATTAAAATCATTTATGGTCGAATCGCCAGAGGTAGACGAAAAGCTAACAATTAAACTTGATGTCATGCTCGATGATAAAGTTCTCGCAACTGAGGAAATTACATTTACTAAAATTTATGACGGAGAATCAGGACCACCAGGTAGACCCGGTGAAGATGCAACTCTTTACTGGTTAGCCCTAAACAGCAGCACAATTGCAAAGTCGAATATGGGTGATTATACGCCTAAAAGTATTACGGCTACAGCTTACAGCAAGAAAGGCACGACGGCAGCTGCCACATTTTATCCCGGTCGCTTTTTTATCGCCGAAACAACCGACGGGACAACTTATGTAGATAAATATATAAGCTCGTCAAATGAGAGTATCAAAACTTATACACCTAGTCCAGGCATAAAAGCTGTAAGAGTGCAACTATCCACCCCATCAGGGTCCTTGCTCGACGAAAAGATTATTCCGATTGTGGTCGATGGGGCTAAAGGTGATACTGGCCCTCCAGGCACACCAGGAGAGCCCGGTACACCAGGAAGTGATGCCCAGTCAAAATATACATGGGTCATGTTCGCAAATGACAATAAAGGCGCAGGAATTACAAGTAATCCCGCCGGGAAATTGTGGAGAGGCTTTGCTTATAATAAATCTGACCCAACGCCATCAAACATACCAAGTGATTATAAATGGGAGTTTATCACCGATAGCTGGGTTAAATCTGGAACAGTGCTAGTCGATAGCGGCAAAATATTTGCTGACTATTTATCCGCAATTACAGCGCATTTAGGTAATATTATTTCAGGAAATATTCAAGGGGTAACCCTAACATTGGGCGGTTTAAATAACGAGTTTGGTCAAATGTCCGTACTCGGACCAAGCGGTGAGACAATCATCACTTTGGATGGTGAGCAGGGCGGATTTGACAAGCTATTCGTTGGTGACTTTTTTAGCCCTACAGTTGCCAATTTCAACGAAAAAAACATGACATTTTATGTTGATCCAAACGGCAGCGATAATAATGACGGATTAGCATCTGGTACAGCTAGGGCGAAAAGAACCATCCAGGCTTGTATTGATTTAATCCCGAAATTTAATAACGGGATAATTAATATCAACTTAAAAGCGCCCGCAGCGAATACTAGGCAAGATTACTATGAAAATGTAATTGTTGACGGTTTCTCAGGTTCTGGAGAAATTAATATTAATGGTCAAAATTGGTACAATTATTTAAATTCAAGAATCTCTATTAAAGGTTGTACAAATAAAGTCAACGTGAATGATTTAACTATTAACGTAACTTCAATTGGCGATGCTTTTGAGGTATATAACAGTTCTCATGTTAGTTGCGTATCAGTTTGGGTATACGGGCAAAACAAAGCAGGAACCGGATTTTTAAGTGATGCAGGTTCAAAACTAACATTAGTAAAATGTGAAGCTTATGACGTACTGTATGGTATTTATGCAAACTCACTATCAACAGTTTACTTGTACCAATGTAAAGGCCTAGGAACACAGCGTGGAGCATTATCCGAAAGAGGTTCGTGGGTATATTCATACATTTCACACCCAGATGGAACAGTTGGCGCTGTATTAAGTAGGTACGCATCAGGAACGACCTTAGATGGATCAGTAGCGGACAGCGGGGCTAAAACAGGCGGTGGCAAGCCAGCGCCATCGGCTCAGACCACCACGCAATGGGTGTCTAACATTGCAGACAACTGGTCTACTGCTTATAGTTCCTGGCAAGGTGGCGGCGCGCGCCAGGGTGATTATGGGTACGGTCAGCGTAAGGGCTTATGGTGGTTTGAGTCACAGCCATTTGCAGCTACGTTAAACGGCAAAACCATTAAATCTATGCGTATTTGGGTTAAAAGAGCGAGCTCAGGCGGTAGCTCTGGAAAAACTCGTATCTATTTCCACCCTCATACATTCGCGACTAAGGCAGCTACACCAAATAATCCTTCACTTGCTCTTGAGACGACTTACAACGTCTATGTGGACTTAGCTTGGGGTGAGGGCGCTTGGGTTAATATCCCGTCCACATGGTACGCAGGATTCCAGAGCGGCTCTTACAAGGGCATCGGCATATGGGCAGGGTCTACAAGTCGCAGTTATTATTCTATCATGGATGGCCAATGCTGGTTGGAGGCGACGTATTAATGAGGATAGTAGTCTATGATAATGATAAAAAAGTAGTAGACATAATCGAGGATATAAATCATCCAAAAGTTAGCGGAAATATTGTAGATTGGGAAGGCGGTTCCGTTGAGAACAACCTTCCTTTTTTGTTGCTCGAAGATTCTGTCGAGGTAAGTGAAGTGGTCACGGATGACATCATTGCTCTTGATAAAAAAAGTCAGTTTGTGAAAGTTGATGAACTAGCACAATTAAAAATAGAAAACGCTGACCTAAAACTACGCCTGGAAATGGCGGAAATGGCGATTGTTTCCTTGATGGACTTTATATAAGGAGGTGGTAAAGATGTACGCATTTATCCTCAATATGTGGGTTTTTGGCAAACTAACAGAAACACAGGTTAATAGTTATGCAGTTAAAGGGTTTATTACTCAACAAGAGGCACAACAAATACTAGCTACACCAAAAGAAGTTTAGAGGAGGTTGGTCAATGGAAGTGCAAATCGGTATCTTGGGGGCCCTCATTGGAGTATTAATCAGCGTATTAACTTTTAGTCGAAACAGGGATAAAGATGTTAAAAGTGACGCCTCGGAGTCTGCAGTAATTAAGACCAAGCTGGAGGCTATTAACTCAGGCGTGGAGTCGATCAGAATTGATATAAAGGCAAACGAAAGACACGTTTCCGAGTTATCCGAGCGTTTGATTCGGATCGACGAAAGCAACAAAGCGGCGCATAAAAGGATAGACAAATTGGAAACAAAAGGGGATGCGTAAAATGATTAACTGGCGAGTCAGATTTAAAAACCGTTTGTGGGTTGTGGCGTTTATGTCACAGCTTTTTATTTTGGCTGAAGTGCTTTTAGTTGGTGCTCATGCAGCTGGGATCACGGATTTTGCGTTAACCGAAGCGATTAAGGCTTGGGTTTTATTGCTGATCAATGCAGTCTTTGGTGTACTGTCCATGCTCGGGGTCGTGCAGGACCCAACCACACAGGGCATGGAGGATAGTATTAGGGCTAAAAATTACCGCGAACCAAATTAAAGGAGTGGATAAACTATGGTTTTAAAAATGGTGCAAAAATTAATGACGCTGAATGATTGCTATAAAGCAGGAAAAACGATTGCAGTCAAAGGACTGATGGTTCATAGCACCGCTTGCCCAGGTATTTTTGCAGCGGATTGGTTTAGCCGATGGAACAAACCTAGTCTTTCCCCAGGTAAATGTGTGCATGGGTTTTTAGATGCAAATGAATTTTATCAGTATTTACCTTGGAATTGGCGGGGATGGCATGGTGGTGGATCCTCTAATGACACTCACATTGGCATCGAATGGTGCGAGCCGAAAGACCTAAACGACAAGGATTATTTCGCAAAGGTTTGGGCGAATGGAGTTGAACTCTATGCTATGCTATGCAAAATGTTTAATCTTACCGAAAAAAATATTATCTCGCATAAAGAGGGATGGGGGCTTGGGGTTGCCAGCAACCACGGTGACCCTGACCACTGGTGGAAATTGCACGGTAAGACGATGGATATGTTTAGAGCGGATGTTGCAAATGCTTTAAAAGTAACCACAGCCAAAAACGGCTGGAAAAAAGAAAATGAAAAATGGTACTTTTACCAAGACGGCACGAAAAAAACGGGATGGGTAAAAGATAAAGAATGTTGGTACTTCCTTGATATGTTCGGAGTCATGGTGACTGGATGGGCTAAAATCAACAGCAAGTGGTATTATCTCAATCCAAACGGTGACATGCGCATTGGCTGGTTGCAGGATAAAGGCAAGTGGTATTACCTTAAAGCTGATGGCTCCATGGCCACAGGCACCATCGAGGATAAAGGAAAACTATATTACTTGCAATCTGACGGCAGCATGGCCGAGAATACTAGGATTAATGTAACGCTTAATGTTGATAAGAGCGGAGCATTAAAGCCTTAAGCAAAAGCCCCTTCTCGATTGAGATGGGGCTTTTATCTATTATTCTTTTTGCTCTTCTTCCAAGAACTTTTTCAATCTATACTTTGCCATTTCTAATGCTTGTTCAGGTGTGCTTCCGTGACAATTATAAACCGACATTTGTCCATTTGATGCCATTGCGTTATAAGTATCACCGTGATCCCACACTCGATATCTTACCTTTCCTCGCCTAAAATACCAGAACCAATCCCAAAACCTGTTTATCCACATCATTTATATCACCTCTCTTTCTCCATACAATATTCGGCATATTTCCACACATTACCTATTCAACTTTATGACTAATTTATGACAAAATAAAAAGCCCATTTAGGGCTAAAAAGGTAAATTATCATTCATCGTTCTGTTCAATTCTTCTCGCTCTAGGACCTTCACCAACTCCGTGATGTCCTGGTCACCTTCCACAATTACTTTTTCTAACTGTGCCCGATAAGACAAATCCTTCTTAATTTCCTTCCAGAATTGTAATGCCGCATATTCTGGCTTGCGACCCCTCAGCTGAAATGCTCCTTTTTTGTATCCTCTACTGGCAGCATAATAATGTATCTCGATGATTACGGTCATATCCTTCCTCCTTTTTATAAATTTATATTTCAATGTTAATGTAGTTTCCTAACGACGTATATACATATCTTGGTAACTGTCGTAAAATATCTATATATTAACCTTAAGGGAGGGTATTTGTTTGAAAAAGTTAAAAATTATTTTCCTAGCTTTGATTGTAAGTTTTTCTTTTAGTTTTATGGCTAGTGCAGAAGATGAAGTTATTAAACCAACTGATGCATTCGTATTTAAGCTGGACGAACCTACAGTAACACCTACTGGTGTAAAACTAAGTTGGACCATCTATTATAACAAATGGAAAATATACTGGTTAACCCAGTACAGAATTTATGTCAACGGGATTCCTATTTACAAGGATGGGGAGTTAACCGGTTCTGTTACGAAAGATAATTTCGAAGTGATCGGGCTTTTACCGGGTCGTGAATATGAAATAGAAGTCGTTCCGTATGGCAGCCACGGGGTTTGGAAAGCAAGCGAAAAAGTTAATGTTAAAACAGTCAATAAAAAGGGTTGGGTACAAAGTGACGGTGATTGGTTTTATAACGATCCTACGTCCGGTGCATATAAAAAAGGTTGGTTATTAGACAGCAGTAAATGGTATTACCTGAAAGATAAGTTTAAACCATATTATGAAAAACAAAATATGGGCACCATGGTTTCCAATACCTGGGAGCAGGTCAGTAAAAAATGGTATTACTTTAATAAAAGCGGGGCAATGGTAACTGGATGGATGGAATATACGGATAGCCGCGGGAAAAAGTGGTACTACCTTAACCCGAATGGTGACATGAAAACGGGTTGGTTGTACTGGAACCGTAACTGGTATTACTTAGAATCTTACGGCGGCATGGCAACCGGATGGAAGCTTGTTAATGACAAATGGTTTTATTCGTACCCTGATGGGAGAATGGCCGCTAATACTACGATACAAGGCTATAAGTTAAACGCCAGTGGGGCGTGGGTACATTAAGCGGAGGTGCTACGATGCAAGAAATACTTAGTAATGAGACTATCTCAATAACAATAAAACGACGTAAGGACAGCGTGACCCGGGGAGCGGCTAAGTTCTTTGCGCTACTGTTCGGAGGGCTGGGAATGTTTATTTCAGGACTGCTCTTTCTTACAATAATCGGGATATTCCCAGCGATTGGGTTGTTCTTTACGTCGCTAGGTTTAATTTACGTCGCACAGGGGAAAGAACAGGTAGCCTGCCCGCACTGTAAAAAGAAGCAGCCAGTGCTAAAATCATCCGAAAATTTTACCTGCCCTAAGTGCCAAAAGCTTACAGTGATAAATTGGGCGTAACCTTGTGTTACTAATTAATACTTATATAGTAATTAGTAATAACTACTACTATATATAATAAATAATAATATTTTATATATTTATTATAATAATATATATGGTGTTTCTTTTCTTAAGGGGGTTTTGTTTTACTGAAAGCTGTTTACCTAAATTACATTCATCTAGATACCCCTACCTAAAAAATAATTAATTATATATTTTTTTTTTTTTTAATGTGTGAATTTAACACTGAGAATTTACAATAGTTGTTACAATTTCGTTACAAAATGATATGTATAAGCATAAAACATTGTACGCCTGCATATGCTATCAGTGAAAGCGAAGACTCGCTGAGAGCTCTATAGCACCCTTATACGCATATATAAAACAGCATGTCATTAAGCCTTCCAGCTATACCCTGGAGGGCTTTTTTATTTTTCTACCCATATTTCTTCTAAAGGCCTTTTTAACTCTTTACATATTCTATACACCACTTCAAACGATGGTAAGTTTTTTCCGTTCACAATAAGACTTAATGTAGAGTTAGTGACTCCTATTTTTTCTGCAAATTTACGCTGCGTAAAACGTTGATCCTTTATTTTTTCCTCTGCCAGGATTACCTTTAGTCGGCATTCAAATTCCATCCTTATCACCCGTTTATCTATTTCTATTAGAATACCCTAATTCCTTTAATGTTTCGATGAATCGAAAAAAATTTCGATGGACAAGGAATATCGAACAAGCAGCTGGTCATATCTATTTATCAAGCAGGTAAGAATTACTTCTCAATCTTTACTGGATAGGAAGGAGGTAGGATGTATTGCCTATCATGCACCCAGCTTTATGCCTGAATACAGACGACCCTGATCAAAAAGAATTATACGAATTTATCACTCGGTTGCCAAATGGGAAGAAACGAAACACCAGCGCCTTTCTAAAGACGCTTGTTGACCGTGAGTACCAGAAGAAAAAAGAGCAGTATTTAGCCGAAAAATCCAAATTTGAACAAGAAAAAGAGACGCCAAAAGCGCCTCAAGTAATTAAATCCAGTGGAGGAATTAAATATTTAGGAAAGCATATTGACCAAAATGCCGATGGTAGCACCAGCAACAGCTCCGATTAAAAAGAACATGCAATCAGCTCCTTAGAAAGTTTGTTACTTCTATTATGGCCAAAGGAAATTAATTTATTCAGGAGGGGACGAAAATGGCAAAAATCCAAACGATTGATTTTAAACGCTTCGTAAAAAACGAAAAAATTTCTACCGATGAAGTAATAAAAATGCTGGAGGATAAAAAGTTTATGAAAGTTGTTGCAATCGGCGGGGGGCTGATGCTCTGTTTGGTTCCGAAATCAGCTTTTGCTGCAACAAAGGTAACCGCTGATCAAACTTTCGGAAACCTATGGGAAGCGGTAATGAATATCGTGGATTGGATTGTTGTCGGGGTATTTGTGTTCGGCGGGGTAGCCTGGATGTTTGGTCATCGACCTAAGGCACTGGAATTAGTCATAGGAGGTTCAGCAGGGTATATCCTAGCACGTCATGCGATTGATATTAGGGATTTCTTAAAAAAATTGTAGGGGGGTAAAAAATGAATTTAAAAATTAACGGAGTAACAGAAGAAATAAAAAATTGCATAGGTCATTTAAATAGTACTGATCAAATAACCGAAGCTGCATGTAAAGCCTGGAGTGCCGAGTATCACTGGTGGATTGACATGTTTAGCTATTTCACAGATTTATTTTAAGGAGGTTTAAATATGGGGACTAAAACGATAATTATGTTAGGTCTGGTCGCTTATCGTATGTATGCTAAAAACAAACCGATTAAATCAGTAAACTTTAACGCGTTCCTTCAAAAAGGAGGGAAGAAAAATGAAATTTCGTTTATCAAGTGAGTATGGTGAGATGGCTGAAATTAGAAACGGAATACCTCATCACGGAATAGACTTGGCAATGCCATCAGGCACAGAACTAAGAAGTGTGATGGACGGAGTAGTAGAAAATGTTGTGGATTTTGGAACCAAGAACCTTGGTAAAGGTGTCTTTATCCGAAACGAAGATGGTACTCTTTCCATTTATGGCCATATGTCGGATATAAAAGTAAAAATAGGTGAGCATCTGCATTCAGGAGATTCAATTGGTTTGTCAGGAAACACAGGGAATTCGACAGGCGCTCACCTGCATTATGGCATGAAAGATGTTACCGGCAATTGGGTGGACCCTACTCCAGTAGCTGAAAATGTTTCTAATATGTCTGGCAGCGGATTTCACTTTAGTGATATTGGTCATTTTCTCTTAGACAAATACAATAAATTTTCAGACAAAGTTATTGGTGCCGAAATGAACGCTGTAGGGATTCCCACAAAAGAAACGTTTCAGGAAACATTACAGCTCTGGTTAACGAATATAGGGCACACCATTACGGACTTAATGCCAGAGATTGGGACCGGAATCACAATTGCAGCTGGGATAGCGATTATGTTTACTGGTAATTTTCCTAAATATTTCACACGCTGGGGATTCGCAATGATGGGGGTGATTTCGTGGTTAATTTTAGGAAAATAAAATCAATTAAGGTATCTGAGTATTTTTCTTACCAAAAAAATTCCATGGTTACTTATAGAATCATCCCCCATATGTCGGTTACAAATAATAGTAATTCGAAGATGTGGAGAGTGCTCCATAAAATGTATGAAGTTTATAACAAAATACCTTCTAGAATTAGTCGGAAGGGTTTTAAATTTACCTATCGAGAAAAAGATACCATTTGGTTCGACGTTATCTTTAAACAGGAAAACAATGAAAAACGTGTTGAGTTCTACGTAAGTACCTCAGAAATTTGGGCGAAAAAGTTCCGGGAAATTCTAGAGAATTACATGAAAGTAACAGTCGAGGAAGTAGAAATAAAAGCTTTAGAAGTTCCCAGCAGTAGTAATGCAGTCCTTCAAGAAATCAGGCTTTCTCGGCATGACATATTTTCACTTAGAGTTAACGCTACAGAGCAAACCACACCAATCGCGTCACTATTAACCGCACTTGATGATATTGCTATGGATGGAGACTTTGCCCGGTTATCTGTATGTGCGGAAACGTACGACCGTAAACAATGGGCCCAGAATAGTCACTGGGCCCATGAAAAAATACAAAAGGGGATTGTTCCTGTTCGTTCCAGGATTACAGCTGGTAAAATTCAAACGGTTTTAAAACGCAGTATATCCACTATTGCAAATGAGGTATACGACGTTCTAAATGATACGATGAACGCTCTTTCTAACACATTCTTTAAGAGTGATAAACCTTTCGAAAAAAAGAAACTTATCGATAAGAAGGCTGCATTGATTGATGAACTTAATTCCAGTAAGCCTAGCACAAAATCAACTGATAAAATAAATGAACCTGTATGGAAGACCAGGATCCGAGTAGCAGCCTTAACGGAAAATAAACTACGTGCGGATCTCATAGCCACTACCATTAGCAGTGCTTTCGCAGAAATAGCTGGGGACAACGAGTTATTGCCTTATAAGATTCGAACAAAAAGAAGGAGGCAAGAAATTATTCAGGAATTAAATACATTGCACTTGTCTAAAACAACCAAGGCTGATGGTGACGTGTCTCTTTTATCCTGTGACGAAATGGCAAAGGTAGCAATTCAAATGCCAACTTCGGTTATCCAGCAACGATATGAAAACGAGTTAGCTGTTAATAAAAAAGTGGAGACAGATATATCTTCTATCTTTATCCACAAACCTACCACAGAGCATGTGGTCATTGAGGGTATTAAGATTAGCATCGGCAGCAATAACATCAAAATTAACAATAAGCCATTAAAATCACGTAAGACAATAAGTAAAAGCGTCCTGGTTGGTCACGCTGAATTCAAAGGAGAAGAATATCCAATAGGTATTCCTTTAGACAATCCAGAAGAGACATATAAAGGCTACGTTGCAATGGGCGGAATGGGTAGCGGTAAAGATACATTTATTCAGAACTTTGTTACTGAAGCATCTTTAAATCATGATATTAGTTTTATTATTATTGACCAGGTCAACAAAGATGGGCTACAGGGTATGGCGAACGGGATTCGTGATAGCCTTCCGCCTGAACGCATTATCGATATTGATTTATCCGATGAAAACTATTTACCGCCGCTGGATCTAACTGAGGTCATGGAGAAGATAGGTCGTAAAGGTGCTGACCGTTTTGCAAATGAATTAATCGACTTTTTCGGCGATGTGGAATCGATGGGCCAAAGTCGGAAAATACTAAGGGCTTTTGCCCAGGCATCAAACGGCAGTTTATACAATATAAAAATGTTGCTGGAGGATGAGTCATTTAGAGAATCTACAGCAAAAAGGTTGAGAGCAGAAGGCAAGCCAAGAATTGCAGAAGAGATAGGTAAATACTTAAGTCAATATGAATTAGTTGAGAAGAAGGATAAACAGGGTAACGTCACGTCATCAGAAATGAAATGTACGAAGGATGGCCAAAAAGCAATTGACGGAAAAGCAAGTGCTATATTAAACCGTTTAGACGAATTTATGGGGGATTCAACTTTATTTGAAATATTTGCCCAGCCTCCTAAAAAGGAAATGAACCTGGAGCAGTGGATGAAAGAAGGGAAGGTCGTTATTTTTAGGGTGCCTGACAGAATTCTTTCCACTGTGGCTGTAAGAACGCTAGTACATTGGATTACATTAAAAGTATTAATGACTCGTATGTTGATGACGGTCGCTGATCAAGGCAATGGGGCGTTTATCGTTTACAACGAGCCACAGACGTATCTTTCTGAGAACACAGGTCTAGCTAAACTTTTATCTAGGATTGCGGTACAGGGACGTAAAGAGAGGTTGGGGAGTATCTTTGCCTGCCATCACTTAGGCCAGCTAAAAGAAATCTCTGAGGATCTAATTTCCGGCGGAGTAAATTGGCTGCTGTTTAAAAATGACAATGAAAACACCTTTAAGAAATTGGAGACACAGCTGCAGCCGATCTCCATCGGGAATGCCATGAACATCCCAAATACAAAGACGACCAGGCATGCCATCTGCATCTTAAATTTTGGAGGCGAACGAAAGCCAGCATTTATGGTCAGGATGCTAAAACCTTCGTATGAAAGGTACCAGCCTTATGACAATTCTTTTATTACGAAACGACACTCAAGATTATATGGAAGGCATTTCGAGGAGATCGAGAAGATACTCGAAACAGCGTAATAAGGCTCCTAGTCGCACAGACTAAGAGCCTTTCCCGGTAAAGGGAGGATGATGCTGCATGAAACACGTAGTCATCGAAATGAGAAAAGGTGAGCCGGTTGTCGTCAGCTGTCCGAAAAAGATTCAAGTGATTATCAGGAAACCGAAAAAGAGGTCATTTAAAAAGCGGATCAAGACGATGGCTTATCGAGTAAAAATATTTTTAGGCGTCCAGTGATGGGCGTTTTTTGTTGATACAACAAGGTTTGTACTTATTGTATTTATAAAACGTTACCGGTTGGCCCGGTGAATATGATTAATCCATGTGCGTGTTTTAGAAGTGCTAGCAGTTTTCGTGTCATTGCAGGGAATAATGAGAGCTGATGAAAAGGAATCTGTTCTTGTTGAGGTAAAAGCCTAATCACAAGGCTTTCTCTGTTGTTTGATGGGAGTGTTGAAAGTCTAAGACCCATTAATTGTCCGTCTACTTCACAAAAAATCGCGCCGCTTTGCGGGCGTCTTCTCTCTCCGATATCCATATTTGCTGTGAATTTAAAATGTGAGATTAATCTGTCGCATTCATCCTTAGGAAGGGATAGCCGGGGAATAAGTTTGTTGGTTAGACGAATTTGGACGAGTGTGTCTTTCTTCCTTGGGACGATATGAATATCTGTCGCTTGGTTCCGTGCCGCATCAGTAACAATCCGATTTGCTAAAATTTCAATCGCACTAACAATGAGTAACACCACCTTTTTAATTTGTCCCTGCATATATTCGACAACCTTCCACCTTTTCCTTCTATAAATTTAAAATTTTTTTATTTTTTTTGACAAATGGGTGTCAGGTACTATGTGAAAATTTCACATGGTGCCTGACACCTTATTCCTTATATTGCCTTTTCTGTTAAATAAAAGAGCCCTCCGTTAACGAAGGATATGTTTATCTTTGGTTCGTACTGTTCTTGGAGCGCTTTTTTTTCTGTTGCATAGCTCTCATTTTCTTCTTCGACGTCTTCATAAAAATGATCTAAAAGCCGCAAATCTTGTTCCCAGCGCATTCTTGCTTCCTCGGCCCAGGAGTGTTCTTCGCCTTCAATTACCGATCGAAGATAATTTTCAATTCTCGACATCCCGCTTTTTGGCTTTACAAGCGGGGATAGTGTAAAGGAATAATCCGGTATTTTTGGTGTCAGCGTAATTTGCTCCAGGCGGTCGTGGAAGTTTTCGACCATTTGTCCATTAATCAGCTGAAGGCCGATGGACTTAAAAACATCCCGCTTGCGGTCACATTGATATGAAATTTTCACATTCATGCACAGCCATGGCAGCAAAGGGGTTTGGCTATTATGATACTGATGGTTTTCATAAAGACGAATGTACCGGGATAAACTTTTTGTCGAATCAAAAATTTGATGCAGCCTTGGTGATCCAAAATGAATGATTTCACCCTTTAATTTCTCGGGGGCTGCCTCCTTATTGGTAATAAAGGTTAGGCTCATCGGATTCGGAATCCCGCCCGTTTTCTCTAAATAATGCCAGTAAAAAGGGCGGTTCATCAGTTCTTTATCAAGTTCAATGGTCAACTGCACTGTTAAATATCCCGGATGGTTTTCAAGGATTGGGCATTCATTTGCCTGAAAATAGTTTAAAAGAAAATTATGAATTTCCCGCTGCTGCATGTGAATCTCCTTTCTTCATTCCTTCCGCAAACTCAATCATGGATGATAAGTTTTCCATTTTGATTCTCATCTCGCCTTCTGACGCGGATTGTCCGAAAATATCGATTAAATGATCCTCGATATTCCCGAATTCAAGCTTTGTTAAGATATCGTCGAGTTCGCCGACGATCCGCTCAAATAATTCAATTTTTTCATAAAGAAGCTTTAAGATATGTTCTTCGACCGTATTTCTAATCGCGAAATTATAGATCATGACGTCCTTTTCCTGGCCGAGTCGATGAATCCGTCCAATCCTCTGTTCAAGTCGCATCGGATTCCACGGTAAATCAAAGTTAATAATATGGTTGCAAAATTGCAGGTTAATTCCTTCCCCGCCTGCTTCAGTTGCAATGAGAACCTGGGCATGCTTTTGGAATAATTCCCGCATCCAATCCTTTTTGCCGCGCTTAAACCCGCCGCGGAAGGGGACGGAGGAAATACCATGCTGCTTTAAAAACCATTGCAGATACATCTGCGTGGCGCGATATTCAGTGAAAATAATCACTTTATCATCAACCTTCTGAATCAACTCAAGAGCCTTTTCTGCCTTCGAATTCTGCCCGACGGCTTCAACTTTTTTAATCAGGTATTGGATTTGATTCTCAAAGGCTGGTGTCGGATTCTCTTTCTTCTGGAGCATATTCTTAAGTGTATAAAAAACAGCTTCCCTGCTGCTGCAGGCTTCACGCTGCAAGGTCATTACCGAGAAAGAGCTGGCCTGCACCCAATCCCCCTCGCTTTTAAGGGCAGTTACCGATTCATATAAATCCCTCTCAGCTGCTGAAAACTCAATTGGAATGGTTTCGACATGCCTTTTTGTCCATTCAATTCCCGTATCGGCACGACGATTTCGAATCATGACTTTGTTCACTAATTCCTTTAAATGTTCATCATCATTTAACGACCTGGCATCGCGTTTATATTTTTCATAAAAGCTAGTCTCACTGCCTAAATGTCCCGGTTTTAACAGTGAAACCAAGTTAAAAATTTCTTCGATTCGATTTTGAATCGGTGTTGCCGTTAATAATAAACAAAATTTCTTTTTTAGGTTTTGGACAAATTCATAGTTTTTCGTTTTATTATTTTTCAGCTTATGGGCTTCATCAATAATAATTAGATCATAATCTTGCTTGTAAATGATTTCCCTGTGAGGATTTCGCTTGGCTGTATCGATGGAGGAAACAACAATATCACACTGTTCCCAAACATAGCTTTTTCTTTGTGTAATCGCTGGTATAAAAAACTTGCTGTTTAATTCAATCGCCCATTGTGTAACTAAAGAGGCAGGGACGAGAATTAACACTTTTTTCACTAGTCCGCGAATCATGTATTCTTTTAGAATCAACCCAGCCTCAATTGTCTTTCCTAGTCCAACCTCATCAGCTAGAATGGCTTTGCCATTCATGTTTTCAATTACCTGTTTTGCCGTTTCAAGCTGGTGGGGGAGCGGGGTTAAATTAGACAAATGACTAGGCGCCATTAAGCCCTCGAACTCCGGGATGACAAGATGGTTTTCGACCCCGATTGCTAGTTTAAAAAGCTCCCAATTTCCCCATGGACCATCATTCTCAATCCTATGTAAAAAATCATCCTGCCAAGAGGAATCAAATTCAATTTGAACCGACATAGTTTCATCTCCAATTCCTACAAAATATATTGCCCAAGTATTGGTTTAATGGTAGGATGATATTAGCTTTGAAAGTTTAAAATATTGTAATAAAGTAATTTAATTTAGAAGTACAATTAGTATGACCAAATTGGATAATATTATAAATGCGAATGACAACAAGGGGAGAGACTACCTTTGTAGCGCCGAAGGAGCAAGCAGATGATGTGAATCTCTCAGGCAAAAGAACTCTTGTTTGACGCAGCTCTGGAGAGCGCTCACCGTTGATGTGAGCCACCAAAGGGGAAAGCCGTTTTAGGTAAACTTTCAGGTGCAAGGACAGAGACCTTCTTATGTTTCAAGGGAGGTTTCTGTCCTTTTTTGTCTGTGCCATTTTGGTTTTATCAGCTATTTCAAGTATCGAATGATTAAAGGGGGATTTATCGTGACTGAATTAAAACGTACTCCGCTTTTTGAAGTGTATAAGGAATACGGTGGAAAAACGATTGATTTCGGAGGCTGGGAGCTGCCAGTTCAATTCACAAGCATAAAGGAAGAACATGAAGCCGTTCGTACTCGTGCAGGCTTATTCGACGTATCCCATATGGGAGAAGTAGATGTAAAAGGCCCTGACAGCTTAAGCTACTTGCAAAAAATGATGACCAATGACATATCCAAAATAAAAAATGGCGGGGCTCAATACACCGCGATGTGCTATGAAAACGGCGGTACAGTTGACGATCTGCTTGTTTATAAAATGGAAGACAACCATTATCTGCTTGTTGTAAACGCATCCAATGTTGAAAAGGATTACAAATGGATGGAAGAGCATTTAGAAGGTGATGTCAGCATTGAAAACCTGTCAGAGAAAACGGCTCAACTCGCTCTTCAAGGACCACTTGCCGAAAAAATATTACAAAAACTAACTGACAGCAATTTAAGTGAAATCGGCTTTTTCAAATTTCAACAAGGTGTGAACATAAACGGGAAAAAGACACTCGTATCAAGGACGGGTTATACCGGTGAGGATGGCTTTGAGGTTTATTGTGATGCAAGTGATGTTGTTGAACTTTGGAGAGCAATTTTAACCGCAGGGGAAGACGAAGGCATCGTGCCTGTAGGGTTGGGAGCTCGCGACACGCTAAGATTTGAAGCAAATTTAGCCCTTTACGGACAGGAACTTTCACCAGAAATTTCTCCGCTTGAAGCTGGGATTGGCTTTGCGGTGAAATTGAATAAAGAAGCTGATTTTATTGGGAAAGAAGCACTAAAACAGCAAAAGGAAAATGGTTTATCGAGAAAATTAGTTGGAATCGAAATGATTGACCGCGGAATTCCACGTCATGGTTACCCTGTTTATAAAGATGATGAGCTGATTGGTGAAGTGACAACTGGTACGCAGCCACCTACATCAAAGAGAAATATTGGTCTTGTACTCATTAATACTGAATTTGCCGGACTTGATACTGAGGTTGAAGTTGAAATTCGCGGCAAACGTTTAAAAGCAGCAGTAGTTGCAACACCTTTTTATAAAAGAGAAAAGAAATAGCAGAAGGGAGTTAGATTTATGAAACATCGCTATTTACCTATGACTGAACAAGACAAGAAGGCTATGCTTGAAACGATTGGTGTTTCTTCAATTGATGAACTGTTTAGCGATATCCCTGAGAAAGTAAGATTTAAGGGTGAGTATAATATTAAAGCGGCGAAGTCCGAAACGGCGTTAATGAAGGAACTTTTTATGTTAGCGGACCGCAATGCCGACCTTAAAAGGAATGTTTCTTTTCTAGGTGCCGGTGTTTATGACCATTACATGCCTGTCATCGTTGATCATGTTATCTCTCGTTCTGAGTTTTATACAGCTTATACACCGTATCAGCCGGAAATTTCTCAAGGCGAACTGCAAGCGATTTTTGAATTCCAAACGATGATTTGCGAATTAACGGGAATGGATGTAGCAAACTCCTCGATGTATGACGGAGGAACAGCACTTGCTGAAGCAGCGATGTTAAGTGCAGGCCATACGAAACGGAAAACCATTCTCGTTTCAAGTGCCGTTCATCCTGAGTATCGTGACGTTCTTAAAACATATGCCAAAGGACAGTATCTAGAAGTAGTGGAAGTGCCTGTAAAAGATGGCGTAACAGATGTTGAAGTATTAAAAGAATTAGTGAATGATAATGTGGCAGCGGTTATTGTTCAATATCCGAACTTCTTTGGCAGAATCGAGCCGTTAAAAGAAGTAGAAGAAATCACTCATGCAAGTAAGGGGTTGTTTGTTGTCAACAGCAATCCGTTATCCCTAGGGCTGTTAACACCTCCGGGCAAATTTGGGGCAGATATTGTTATTGGCGATGCTCAAGTCTTTGGAATCCCAACTGCATTTGGCGGGCCGCACTGCGGGTATTTTGCTGTCACGAATAAATTAATGAGAAAAGTTCCAGGCCGTCTTGTTGGACAAACCGTAGACGATCAAGGCCGCCGCGGATTTGTGTTAACACTCCAAGCGCGTGAGCAGCATATCCGCCGTGAAAAAGCGACATCAAATATCTGCTCTAATCAAGCGCTAAACGCTCTTGCTGCCTCTGTAGCGATGACAGCCCTTGGTAAAAAAGGTGTCCGCGAAATGGCTGCCGCTAATTTACAGAAGGCACACTATGCAAAAACTGCTTTTAAAGAAGCCGGTTTTGAAGTCGTTTATGATGGCCATTCCTTTAATGAATTTGTCGTTAAATTAAACAAACCAGTGAAGGAAATAAATCAGCAACTGTTACAAAAAGGAATTATCGGCGGCTATGATTTAGGACGTGACTATTCAGAGCTTGCTAACCATATGCTGATTGCAGTAACGGAACAAAGGACGAAGGAAGAAATCGATACTTTCGTGAAAGAATTGGGGGATTTGCATGCATAATCATGATCAAGCACTCATTTTTGAATCTAGTACACCGGGCCGAATTGGTTACAGTCTCCCTGAAATGGATGTACAAGAATTAGATGTGGTCAGCCTTCTTCCGGAGGGGTATTTACGGGAAGAGGAAGCTGAGCTTCCAGAGGTTTCTGAACTTGATATCATGCGTCACTATACTGCTCTTTCAAAGAGAAACCATGGCCTGGACTCAGGTTTTTATCCATTAGGCTCTTGTACAATGAAATATAATCCAAAAATTAATGAAAATGTTGCTCGTTATAACGGCTTTGCCCATGTACATCCGCTCCAGGACGAAAGCTCTGTCCAAGGTGCGCTCGGGCTATTATACGATTTGCAGGAGCATTTAATTGAAATAACCGGCATGGATGAAGTGACATTACAGTCAGCAGCAGGTGCGCACGGAGAATGGACCGGATTAATGCTAATCCGTGCCTATCATGAGGCAAACGGTGATTTGAAGCGAACGAAGGTAATCGTTCCTGATTCCGCCCATGGCACGAACCCGGCATCTGCGACCATCGCAGGGTTTGATACCATTACGGTAAAATCAACCGATCAAGGTCTTGTTGACCTTGAGGATTTAAGAAGGGTTGTCGGGGAAGATACGGCCGCCCTTATGCTTACAAACCCAAATACACTTGGACTATTTGAAGAGGAAATTCTAGAAATCGCTGAAATCGTTCACCAAGCAGGCGGAAAGGTTTATTATGATGGAGCGAACCTGAACGCCGTTCTTTCAAAAGCTAGACCTGGTGACATGGGCTTTGACGTGGTTCACTTAAATCTTCATAAAACCTTTACTGGCCCTCACGGAGGCGGCGGTCCCGGTTCGGGTCCGGTTGGAGTCAAGGCAGACTTAATTCCATTCCTGCCGAAGCCAATTATTTCGAAGCGCGGTGAAGAGTTTGTGCTTGATTATGACCGCCCGCAATCGATTGGCCGTGTGAAGCCATTCTACGGCAACTTTGGCATCAATGTTCGTGCCTACACTTACATCCGTTCCATGGGTCCTGACGGCTTAAAAGCGGTAACGGAATATGCGGTATTAAACGCTAACTACATGATGAGAAGACTGGCGGAGCATTATGATCTGCCATTTGATAAACATTGTAAGCATGAATTCGTCCTTAGTGGAAAACGCCAGAAAAAATTAGGTGTGCGCACATTGGATATTGCGAAGCGCCTGCTTGATTTCGGCTACCATCCGCCAACCATTTACTTTCCATTAAACGTGGAAGAATGTATCATGATTGAGCCGACAGAAACAGAATCAAAGGAAACACTTGATTCTTTCGTCGATATTATGATTCAAATCGCTAAAGAAGCGGAAGAGAATCCTGAAATCGTTCAAGAGGCACCACATACGACGGTTGTCGGCCGTTTGGATGAAACGATGGCAGCACGTAAGCCAATTTTAAAATATCAAAAGAATTAAAAAGGATTGAGTCAGATTCGGATAGTGAATCTGACTCTTTTTTTCATTCTTAAAGGTGATTATTATTTTTTTTCATTCTTAGGTAAATAATAAAAATAAGACAAGGAGGGCAAAAAATGGCGGATTCAAACCATATTCCATTGACAGCATCTGAATTAGGAAACCTTTGGATGACCTATCAGGACAAAACGATGCTCATGAGGGTGCTCGAACATTTACTTGAACATGTTGAAGACCAAGAAATTCAACAACTATTACAATCAAGTTATGATTTTTCGAAACAAGCCGTAGAAACAATAAGCACTATTTTTGAGGAAGAGGGAGCAGTAGTCCCTATTGGCTTTACTGAAAATGATGTCTATAAAAATAAGCCTAAATTATTTGGTTATCTTTATGATTTAATGTTTTTACAAATGATAGATAAAATTGGTATAAGTCTTTTTGCTCTCTACTCAACCATGTCTTTCCGAAAAGATATCAGAAATTTCTTTATGCAATTGACTGATAACGCTCAAGAGGAATTAGATAAGGCGACACAAATTCTATTGGAAAAGGGGGTTCTTGTCCGTTCGCCAGCTGTGTCAATGCCAAAAGAGGTTACATTTGTTCAAGATAAAGATTATTTATCAGGTTTTAACATGTTAAATAAGACAAGATCTTTAAATACAATTGAAGTTTCACTGATCCATCATGCGATTGAGACAAACTTAGTGGGCTTGCAATTAATGATTGGCTTCGCCCAGGTTGCAAAAGATAAACAGGTGAAAGAATATTTTGTTAAAGGCATGAAATTATCAATGAAAATTGAAACCACTTTAGGTGAATTTTTACGGCAGGATTTTATTGAACCACCGGCTACACCAAATGGAAAAGCCACCGACTCCACTGTTGCCCCATTTTCAGATAAGTTGATGATGTATATCACCAATTTGTTAAGCACTTTTGGTCTTGGGAGTAATGCACTCGGGGGGGCATTTAGCTTACGAAGTGATTTACCAATGACAATGGCTCGGATTGCATTAGACATTTTCTCTTTTGCCAAAAAAGGCGGGGAAATCATGATTAAAAACGGATGGATGGAGGAGCCGCCGCAAATCGAAGATCGACGAAAACTGACTAGTTCATAAAGATGGGAATTAACGTATAAGAGGATGTTTCAAAAGGATCAAACCTTTTTGAGACATCCTCTTTTGATGTTATTTTTTCACTTTTACTTTGCCAGACCACTTCTTGAACCCGCCTTGCAGCTGGGTTAGGTCTCTATAGCCCTTTTTGTGTAGAAATTGTGCTGCACGTGCGCTGCGCATGCCGCTTTGACAATACAAGTAAACAGGCATATCCTGGCGAATTTCCTTCATACGCATTTTCATCTGGGACATTGGGATATTACGTGCCCCTAAAATATGGCCGCCATCGAATTCGTTTGCTTCACGAACATCTATTAGTTGTGCCTTTCTGTATCCGGCACGGAACTCTTCTTCGGTTACCGTTTTAACAATCCTCTTCTGATAGAAATAGGTAAAAACGGAATAGATGATTACTGCTGCGATGATGATTAATAAGACATAAAGTGAATTCAACTTCTTTTTGCTCCCTTCAAGCTTTCTTGCACTAGTTTTAATTATATAATTCATTGCAATAAAGATAAAGATGAATAGGAAAAATCTTTTCATTTTTGCCTAATTTAATTATAGCAGAAACATCTCATTTTGAATTCCTATCAGATTTTGGTAGACTAAAACTCGAAGTGATAATAAAAAAATGAGGTTTTTAAATGAATAACGAAGTTTGGCGATTTATCGATTCGGGTAATAGTTCACCATCTTTTAATATGGCTTTAGACGAAGCGTTGCTTGATTGGCATAGCGAGGGAGTATTCCCGCCGGTGATCCGCTTCTATGGCTGGAACCCTCCAACCTTATCTGTAGGCTATTTTCAAAACGTGGAAAAAGAAATTGATATGGAGGCAGTAAAGGCACATGGGCTGGGGTTTGTCCGAAGACCTACCGGCGGGCGTGGAGTCCTTCATGAACATGAGCTTACATATAGTGTGATTGTGTCAGAAGCACATCCGGAAATGCCTAAGACCGTTACTGAAGCATACCGGGTCATTTCGGAAGGAATATTAAAAGGTTTTCACCATTTAGGACTTGAGGCATATTTTGCGGTTCCAAAAACCCCGGAAGAACGGGATGCGTTGAAAAATCCGCGCTCCGCTGTCTGCTTTGATGCCCCGAGCTGGTATGAGTTAGTCGTCGAAGGCCGTAAGGTAGCAGGAAGTGCACAGACGCGGCAAAAGGGTGTTATTCTGCAGCACGGCTCGATTCTATTGGATTTAGACGAAGATAAGCTTTTCAGTCTATTTAAATATTCTAATGACCGGGTAAAGGAACGAATGAAGAAGGCCTTTAAGGATAAGGCGGTGGCCATCAATGCGATTAGTCCGCGAAGGATTTCACTCGAGGAAGCAAAAGATGCTTTTTATAAGGGGTTCGCTGAAGGGTTGAATATTGAACTTGAACCGTATCAACTTACGGAAGAAGAACTGGCCTACGTTCAAAAGTTAGCGAGTGAGCGTTATGAAAGTGATGAATGGAATTTTAAACGGTAATTTCAGAAAGCGGCGAATGCCGCTTTTTGCTTTATTACTTATTTTAAGAAGAGGCAAGGTGCGAAATTTGTTAAAATTTCCTGTTTTATGGTGAAAACCATTTGAATCCTTTAATTTCCTCCATAATCTAGTTTTTTTTAAGTTTGACAAAATAATAGTTATTTGCCTTAACTACAATATATAGTGGTGTCGAAAATATTTTCGGTACTATATATTGATTTAAGGTCTTTCTCTATGTTACCCTAATGGATATTAAGACAACAAGATAAGGCATAACTTACTAGAATCTAAAACATGGTAGAGAAATTAATCGAAGGAGTTGTTCTCATGTCTGTAGTTTTTAGACAAAAAATGAATATTGATTTTGAAAGGTTGAATGAGGATATCCGCCTTTTCCCTCAAGTGCACCCGGTAACCCCAGATATGAAAATAACTCACAAGGGTGTTTCACGTTTGGTCATGTTAGACCGTTACACCTTTAAAGACACAGCAAAAATTACCCTCACGAATGGCGATTTTGTTGTTCTAACAATTAAAGAGGATCCCAAATTTCCAGCCCGCGGCCTTGGTACCATCATGGAAATTGATTGGGAGAGGAAAAAAGCAAAGGTTTTGGTGGATGAGGAATTCAGGGGTGTACTCGATGATCCCGAGGAAACAAGTACAGGACTTATTTGGAGGTCACTGGATATCATTGAAAAGCCGTTAGAGCTTTTCTACGAGCAAATAGCCAAACGGAATGCCAAAGGTCTGGCTTCGGTGGAAGAAACGGAAGAGAAGCGCATTGAGTGGTTCGATAAGTTTTATCAAGAGCTTGTGTCCATGAATTTTATTCCAGCGGGGCGCGTTTTGTATGGCGCTGGGGCAAATACCGACGTCACATTTTTTAATTGTTACGTGATGCCGTTCGTTCCGGACTCACGTGAAGGCATTTCAGATCACCGGAAGCAGGTAATGGAGATCATGAGCCGCGGCGGCGGTGTCGGCACGAATGGATCGACTTTGAGACCTAGAAACACCTTGGCTAGAGGCGTAAATGGAAAATCATCTGGATCGGTTTCATGGCTGGATGATATTGCGAAATTGACGCATTTGGTTGAGCAGGGTGGATCCCGTTAACTAGCTCCAAACGGCGGGATTAAAATCTCGTGAATTGCTGGAACACCCTTAGAGCCTTATCAACCACAACGTGACTGGCAACGGTGGGCGTGAAGGTTTGAAAATGATAAGGATTGGGCAATCAGCAGCGAAGCATCTTTGGAAACGAAGATGAACGTTCAACGACTATTGAAATTTCCTACGGTATCCACTATGGAAAGAGTAAACTGTTATTCTGGTAACGGAATTTCAGGGCACGAGACAAAGATTTAATCTTTGATGATATAGTTCTGATCTCATGTGAAAGCATGAGAGCTAGGCAGAAATGACCTAGCCACTCAAAATTTGAGGAGTAACAAAAAAGCGTGGAGCGCAAATGATAATGTTGACGGATTGGCATCCCGACATTATTGAATTCATTATTTCTAAAATGCAAAATCCGAGAATTCTTCGATTCTTAATTGAAAATACAAATGATGAAACGATTAAAAAACATGCAAAAGATAAACTTAAATTCACTCCTCTAACATTACAGGAAACGGCAATGTACCAGGGAATTGCGAATTACAAAAACATTCCAGGTTATGGTGGATTTGATGGAAATATCATTGCTGATGCAGAAGAAAAATTAGCAACCGGTGGTAATTACACCGTTCATAATTCTGAATTCCTAACTGGAGCAAACATTTCCGTTTGCTTAACGAAGGAGTTTATGGAAGCTGTTGAAAATGATGGTGAATATGAACTTCGTTTCCCATATGTTGAACACTACAACGAAGAGGAAATGAAAATTTACAATGAAGAATGGCATCAAGTTGGTGACGTAAGAGAGTGGGAAAGACTTGGTCATAAAGTGCGTGTTTACAAAAAAATTAAAGCCAAAGAGTTATGGAATTTAATTAATATTTGTGCTACCTACTCCGCAGAACCGGGAATATTTTTCATTGATAACGCAAACGACATGACAAATGCAAAAGCATATGGACAACAAGTCGTTGCGACAAATCCGTGTGGGGAGCAACCTCTCGCACCATTTTCAGTCTGTAACCTTGCAGCTGTGAACCTTGCGGAAATGGCAGATAAGGAAACTAAAACAGTTGATTTTGAAAAGTTAAGGAAAACAGTAACGGTCGGCGTCAGAATGCAGGACAATGTCATCAACGCTACCCCTTACTTCCTGGATGAAAATAAAAAGCAAGCACTTGGTGAACGCCGTGTCGGTCTAGGTGTAATGGGCTTACACGATTTACTTATCTATTGTGAAACCGAGTATGGTTCACCTGAAGGTAACAAACTTGTTGATGAAGTATTTGAAACAATTGCTACAACAGCTTATCGAACTTCAATTGAATTAGCCAAAGAGAAGGGAAGTTTCCCATTCTTAACTGGTAATACACAAAATGATACAAATCGGTTACGACAAGCTTTCATTGAAACAGGATTTATGAAGAAAATGCCTGAAGATGTCCGCCAATCGATTTTAGAAAACGGAATAAGAAATTCACATTTGCTAACTGTTGCTCCGACGGGATCCACTGGTACCATGGTTGGCGTTTCCACAGGCTTAGAACCTTATTTCTCATTCTCGTATTTCCGCAGTGGACGTCTAGGTAAATTCATTGAAGTGAAAGCAGATATTGTACAAGAGTACCTAGATCAGAACCCAGAAGCTGATGCAAACAATCTTCCGAACTGGTTCGTAGCAGCGATGGAGCTAGCCCCGGAAGCACATGCAGACGTTCAATGTGTGATTCAGCGTTGGATTGACAGCTCAATCAGTAAAACTGTCAATGCACCGAAAGGGTATAGCGTAGAACAGGTAGAAAAAGTTTACGAGCGCTTATACCGCGGAGGTGCCAAAGGCGGAACAGTTTATGTGGACGGCTCAAGGGATTCTCAGGTTTTAACACTTAAAGCTGAAGAAAATACTAATGAACAATTATCAATGTTTGATAAAAAATCGAAGCAGCATGTTGTTCTTGTTGATACCATCAGCGACCTGCGTTCTACAGACGTAACGATTGGTTCTGAGGTTGGCAACACATGCCCAGTCTGCCGTCAAGGGAAAGTAAAGGAAATCGGCGGCTGTAATACTTGTACAAATTGCGGTGCTCAATTAAGGTGCGGTCTATAAAGAATTCAAAGTGGGATGGATGTGACTTTAAAATAAAGATTGATTTTTTACAATAAAGATTGATAATTGACAATAAAGTTTGATAAAAAATAACCCATTTGGTTTTCTATACCAAATGGGTTATTTTTGTTTTTTCAGAAAATGGAAAGGTGAGTGAATGAATGTCTAAACGCCCCTGAAGGTAGCATTAAATTTATTGCTGAAGATGCCACTACAGCTTTAGAAAAATGTAAACTAGAGAGAGATGCGCAATCGGGCGCTATTGTTGAAGATTACAGTGAGAAAATTATCATCCCTTGTCTTCCCGATTTGGTTTAAAAAGTGTGACTTTTTATTATGTAGAGTGTGTCTATAAGTGTGACTAAAAATGAGAAAAATATGGTAACGGACATTTTGTTCTGCCGATAAGTTTATCGGCAGATTTTTTGCGAATTATGTACTCCACTATTTCAAATGCAAAAGCGAGGGGGAACAAGATGCACAACTTTTTAAAAGGTTTATGAGCGGAACAGAAGAGAATGTGAAGGATTTTACTTAAGCTGGGGCAGTTTAGTTGAAGAAGGATATTTTCTGTTTTAAGCGAATTAAAATTACAAACAAACCTTAAACGAATACAGGTATTGAAATAACAGGAACATAGGAGGTATGAGATATGAAGATCAATAGAATAGATCATGTGAGTATAAACGTAAATAATATTTCAGAGGCTAAAGCGTTTTTTCTTGATTTAGGACTTGAAGTGCAAGCGGAATGGGAATTGGATGGAGAACAGTTGGACAGAATAGTTGGGCTTAATGATGTTAAAACGGCATGTGTAGGATTGGGGATGCCAGATGGTCAGGCATGGATAGAGCTAGTCAAATTTTATACGCCGTCAGATGAAAAAGATATTCAGCAACCTTTTGCAAATACGCTGGGTATCCGACATATTTGCTTTGCTGTTGAAGATATTGAAGCTATTGTTGCAAAATTGAAAAAGAAGGGCACAGAAGTCTTTAGTGAGATACAGCAATATGAAGAAAGTTATAAGCTATGCTACGTTCGTGGTCCAGAGGGAATTATTTTAGAGTTGGCGGAGAAAATCAGATAATTATTGAATGGGACTTTAAATGATTTAGATATCCAACTTTAAAGATTTTTTCTTAAACTATCGGGTCGTTAGTTTAGGTTGAAGGTCGCTGCGGCGGTCTTTTTCCTTTTTGTACTATCGAAGCAGAATAGTGAGATAAGATAATGAGGGCTGACTAATGGGATTTTGAGGAGTTACTTGGGATAGAAGAAAGTAAACGTTTGCATTTAAATGTAATTATGCGGTAAAATGAGAATAACTCTATTTGGATAGAAAGGATACAGGAGAACACGTATGCCAAAATTTACTTTGTAATGATCAATAAATTGGATAGCATCACCCTCAAAAAACAATGTTTTTTTCTCAGGGGGTAGTATGCCCATTTTTCTCATTACAAAGGAACCAAGCAACCCTGTAGTCTCGATGCGAAAGGAGGTCCTTGTGTAGGATCTCCTTTTTAATTTTTTCAATTTAATTTTATACCTCGCTGCAAGATATCCAAATAGATGCTTGCGTTCCTTTATCTTATTAAGAGGTGAAGGATTAATGTTAAATATAGCATTCCACTGGAAACTTTCTCAAATACCAGAACGAGCTGTAAAGAAGCACTGCAAAATGTGTGGCAGATTATCAGTTTTTACGGACACCAATGTGCGAAGGCATAACGCAAACGGAAAAAGCATATACAAATATGCGATTTATAAATGCGAAAAAAATCATACGTGGAACAAAAAGTTAGCTATTTATAAAACGTTCTCTGAGCATGTTGCTGAAATTGAGGAGCAGAAAGAAGAATATTCAATTATGTCAGCCATACCAATAACCAGCTTAGCAGAACAAGGAGTAAAGGTGATACACATTGTACTAGATGATGTGATAGGAAAACATCGAATTGATAAAGTGCTTGCAAACCAAATTGAGGATTGGAGTCGATCACAGATCATAGGAAAGATTGAAAAAGGAACGATTCAATTAAATGAACAAGTCATTAAACCTAGTTCAAGATTGTCAAAGGGAGAACGCATTTCCATTTTCATTTGATGAAAAACATTTAGCAACCGAACTAAACTTTAAAACCTTTCCGTGTCTATAAGTAGTTATTTAGAGTTTAGAAATATTTGATTGACAATTTGATAAATTTAAACTATTATCACTTTAGTTAATTAAAAAATTGAATGTACATTTTTCTTCTTATCCAGAGAGGTGGAGGGACTGGCCCTTTGAAGCCTCGGCAGCAGGTTCTTATGAATACTGTGCCAATTCCATCAAGCACACTGCTTGAAAGATGAGAAGAGGGTAATAAAACTCTCTTCTTAGGAGGAGAGTTTTTAATTTATACATAAATCCAACTTAAATAATAGGAAAACTATAGAATTAGAATAGTAGAGGAGAGAATACAAATGAAATATGGTTTTTGGTTACCGATTTTTGGAGGCTGGTTACGTAATGTGGAGAATGAAAATATGCCGCCTACCTTTGATTATGCAAAGAAAGTAATACAATCTGCTGAAAAATGGGGATACTCAACTACCTTAATAGCTGAATTATATTTAAATGATATAAAAGGACCGGAGCATGACTCACTTGAAGCTTGGTCTACAGCAGCAGCCCTTGCAGCAGTGACGGAAAAAATTGAAATTATGACTGCGATTCGCCCTGGTTTTCATAATCCTGCTGTAGCGGCCAAAATGGCAGCAAATATTGATCAAATCAGTAATGGGCGTTTTACTCTTAACGTTGTTTCTGCTTGGTGGGCAGAAGAAGCACGTCAATATGGGGGTATTTTTACAGAACATGATGAGCGTTACGCTCGTACCGAAGAGTTTATTGATGTACTAAAAGGTTTATGGACAGAAGAAACCTTCAATTATTCTGGTCAATATTACGAATTAAAGGATGCGAAGCTTGCACCGAAACCTGTTCAAGGACCAAACCCGATTCTTTATGCAGGCGGTGAAAGTGAAAAAGGTAAGCAAACCATAGCGGAAAAATGTGATGCTTATGTTATGCACGGTGGTACAGTTGAAGAGATTGATCAAAAAATAACCGATATGAGGGCACGCCGTGAACAAACTGGCAGTGCGCCATTTAGTTCATTTGGCATGGCTGCTTATGTTATTTGCCGTGATACAGAAGAAGAGGCTCTGGCTGAGCTTGAAAAAATCACGACTGTGAAAGACACTAGCGGATATGCTGGCTTTAAAGATTTCACTACTAAATCACAATTAGAGCAACAAATCCAATTACAGGATTACTCTGTATCCAATCGCGGCCTGCGACCGAACTTAGTAGGAACACCTGAGCAAATTGCAGATCGAATTTTACAATATGAAGAAGCTGGCATAGATTTATTGCTATTGCAATTTTCACCTCAATTAGAGGAAATGGAACGCTTTGCAAAGCAGGTTATACCGTTAGTTGAACAAAAACGTAGTTTAATAAAGAACTAGTGAGGGGACATAATGATGAGCAAGGTATATGTGATACATGAAAATAGTGAGTGGACAGTTCATTTAACAAAAAGGTTAGCGGAACTTGGTGTTCCTTATGAAGAATGGCATTTGGACGAAGGAACGCTAGATTTATCAAAAGAGCCGCCAGAAGGAATCTTCTATAGCCGAATGAGTGCATCTTCTCATACACGTGATCATCGTTTTGCAGCTGAATTTTCTGGGCAAGTATTGGCTTGGCTTGAAGCACATGGACGTACGGTGTTAAATGGAACGAGTGCTCTAAAGCTAGAGGTAAGTAAGGTTTTACAATATTTAGAGTTAAACAAGTATGGTGTTAAGACTCCAAAAACAATTGCAGCGGTTGGAACACAAAACATTTTACAGGCAGCTAAAAGCTTTGAAGGACAGTCCTTTATTACGAAGCATAACCGCGCCGGTAAAGGCTTAGGAGTTCAATTATTCCATAGTATAGAAGCTCTAAAAGCTTATGTGGAAGGACCTTCTTTCGAAGAACCGGTCGATGGAATTACCCTTATTCAAGAATACATTCAATCTCCTGAAAGCTACATAACCCGTTGTGAGTTTGTAGGAGGAAACTTTGTTTATGCCGTTAAGGTTGATACTTCGGAAGGATTTGAACTTTGCCCAGCGGACGCATGCCAAATTGGCGATTTATTCTGCCCGGTAGGAGAAAAAGTAGAAGAGAAGCCTAAGTTTCAAATCATTGAAGGTTTTGAGGACGAAATTTTAGAAAAATATAAAAAGGTTCTAGCTGGTAATAAAATTCAAGTTGCTGGAATCGAGTTCATCAAAAATGCTGAAGGTGAAATTTTTACTTACGATATTAATACAAACACGAACTATAATTCTGATGCAGAAGCAGAGGCTGGAAAATACGGAATGCTGGAAGTAGCTTTATTATTAAAGAAGACATTAGAAGAAAAATACGTATTAACAGCAACGGCTTAATTTAGAGAAGTAACGGAAATTTCCTTAGAATTACCTGATATTGAAAGGGATATTGAAAATCTTCTTGATTTAATTAAAAAAGAAGAAATCCCCATAATGTTAAGCTTGTACAAATTTCTGAATTAAATCTAAAAGGAGTATGATCGTCTGGGCAGGTTAGTTTAAGTTGCCCGAAAAAAAGATACTTCCCGTCCGATCACTCACTAAGAAGAATAAACAGCTCAGCTCTAATAAATTATATCAATAAAATTTTGTAACTAAATTGTAATCTCGCTGTGACGCCGTTGTTACCCTTTCCTTGTATAGTGTGAGTATCAAATCAAATCACTCCAAGGGGGAATAACATTATGCTAAAAAAATTCATCACAGCACTTGCGATTACAATTGGACTTAGCTCAGTGTTCGCCACTACGGGTGATAAAGCAGAAGCGGCTTATTATCATACAAAAGCAATTTCAGTTGCCAAAGCAAATCTCGGTGTTCCATATAAATGGGGCGGAATAACACCAAGGGGTTTTGATTGCTCAGGTCTTATAAAATACTCATTCGCTCAGGCTGGGAAAGTTTTACCACGTACAGCGGCTGAAATGTATTATACAAAAGGTTATCGTGTAAGTTCTATACAAGCAGGAGACTTACTGTTTTACGCACCAAACAAAGCAAGTAAACCAACACATGTCGCGATGTATATCGGAGCAGGTAAGATGATTATGGCTTCTTCGTCAAAAGGCGTAATGATAACCTATACTAATAACAGTTACTGGAATCCAAAATATATTGGCGCAAAACGTATATAAGCAATGGAAGAGAACATCGGCCAGTCCGATGTTTTTTTCTGTTTCTAAATAATATTGGAGCTGCCGCAAAATTGTCGAAATCTCTACATATTAACTTCATATCGTCAGGTTACTATTATATTAACAAGACAAATGAAGTTTATTAAAAATAGGGAAAAATAAAAAGGTGATTCAATGTACAATTTAATGAGTCAATTTAGTTCATTTATCAGTAAGCCGTTTTTTGAGATGGCCAATAGTCTGGAATCCTGGCCTATTCTATTTGCCTTTATTTTAGGACTCGTGGGCGCACTTGCGCCGTGTCAGCTTACAGGCAATATTAGTGCCGTCACACTTTATGGGAATAGTTCCATCCAAAAGAAAATCATGTGGAAGGATGTTTTCAATTTTACACTTGGAAAAATAGCTGCCTTCTCCTTATTAGGCGGCCTAGTGTGGCTGCTGGGAAAGGGAATCGAACAAAACTTAATCCTTTATTTTCCTTGGATCCGCAAGCTGATGGGTCCGTTATTAATCATCGTTGGTATTTATTTGTTAGGCTTCATCAAATTAACAGGGACATTCAACTTGTTTAAGGGGTCAAAGGAATACAAGCTTGGACATCCACTCGGTTCTTTTATGCTGGGATTTAGTTTTTCACTTGCTTTTTGTCCAACTATGTTTATTTTGTTTTTTGTCACCTTAATGCCACTCGTCTTATCAAGTTCCTATGGATTTATTCTCCCGTCCATCTTTGCGGTTGGTACCGCCTTACCATTATTATTTGTCATTTCCCTTATTTGGTACCTTGGCGGAAGCGGTGCATTAACGAAAAAAGGTAGAAGGTTTGGTACCATTATTCAACGAATAGCAGGTGCTGTAATACTCCTATTAGGAATATTTGATACCATAACCTATTGGTCATTATGAACAAATTGTGAAGGTTGATAAAAAACCTTTACATAGGGTAGGGGGGTATAGTAGAATAATGTAAAGCGTGGCTTAATAAAAAGCTTATAAAAGGAGAGATTATTGATGGAAAAAGTAACATTAAACGTTCAAGGAATGTCTTGTGATCATTGTGTGAAAGCAGTAGAAGGAAGTGTAGGAGCACTAAACGGTGTTGGTTCTGTAAAGGTAAACTTAAAAGCAGCTACAGTTGATGTGGAATATAACCAGCAAAAGGTTTCATTGGATGAAATTAAAGAAACCATTGATGATCAAGGTTACGACGTAAAATAATAAAGTGAAAAGACGTGCTAACTATTAGCACGTTCTTTTCGCAAAAATATATACCTATATGGGGTATAAGGAGTTGGCTTTTATGAGTCAAAGCTTAAAAGAAACGAATTTGCAAATTTCGGGGATGACCTGCGCCGCATGTGCGACAAGAATTGAAAAGGGACTAAATAAACTAGCTGGCGTAGAGTCAGCAAATGTTAACCTTGCCTTGGAGAAATCCGCAATAAAATATGATCCATCACAGATAAATGTTGATGATATTGAAAAGAAAATCAGAGATTTAGGATACGACGTTGTAATGGAGAAGGCAGAGTTTGATATCACCGGAATGACTTGTGCCGCATGTGCAACAAGAATAGAAAAGGGCTTGAATAAGTTAGATGGTGTCGTTAAGGCTAATGTAAATTTGGCGCTTGAAAAAGCAACAGTTGAGTTTAACGGCTCAATGCTTACGAATAATGATGTCATAAAAAAAGTTGAATCCCTTGGCTATAAAGCCCAAATAAAAGAAGAGTCTAAAGAAACAAGCGACCATCGCCAAAAAGAAATTGCTAAGCAATCGAAAAAATTTATCTTTTCTGCAATATTGTCATTGCCGCTTTTATGGGCAATGGTTGGCCACTTTTCATTTACCTCGTTTATTTATGTACCGAAAATATTTATGAATCCTTGGTTCCAGTTAATTTTAGCTACACCAGTTCAATTCATTATAGGAGGTCAATTTTACGTAGCTGCGTATAAGGCGATTAAAAATAAAGGTGCCAATATGGATGTACTCGTTGCCTTAGGTACATCAGCAGCCTATTTTTATAGTTTATATTTATCAATTATGTCGCTTGCCGATGGTGCTCATAGCGTAGATCTATATTTTGAGACAAGTGCTGTCCTTATCACATTAATTATCTTAGGAAAGCTTTTTGAAGCAAAAGCAAAAGGGCGTTCCTCGGAAGCCATTAAGAAATTAATGGGTCTTCAAGCGAAGACGGCGATAATTGAACGTAATGGTATTGAAATGGAAATCCCAATTGAAGAAGTTGTGGTTGGGGATATTCTCCATATTAAGCCCGGTGAGAAGATTCCAGTGGACGGAATCATTATTGAAGGTCAATCAGCCATTGATGAGTCCATGCTAACGGGGGAAAGTGTCCCAGTGGATAAAAAAATGGGTGATGAGGTAATCGGTGCTACACTTAACAAAAATGGCTTCTTAAAAGCTGAAGCGACAAAAGTTGGCAGGGATACGGCGCTAGCGCAAATCATTAAAGTGGTAGAAGAGGCACAAGGTTCAAAAGCTCCCATTCAAAGGCTCGCCGATAAAATTTCCGGAGTATTTGTGCCGATAGTTGTAGCCATTGCGGTGATCACTTTTATTGTTTGGTATGTTTGGGTTGCCCCAGGAGATTTTGCAGATGCCTTAGAAAAAATGATAGCGGTTCTAGTTATCGCGTGTCCTTGTGCATTGGGATTGGCAACACCAACGTCTATTATGGCTGGTTCCGGCCGCGCGGCTGAATATGGAATTCTCTTTAAGGGTGGAGAACATCTGGAAATGACCCATCGAGTAACCACAGTTGTATTGGATAAAACAGGTACGGTAACAAATGGAACACCGGTTTTAACGGATGTTCTCCCGAAAGGTTCGTTTGTTCCGGAAGAATTTTTAGCATTAGTTGGGTCAGCTGAAAAGCAATCCGAACATCCACTTGCACAAGCGATTGTTCAGGGTATTAAAGACAAAGGGATTCCATTAAAAGAAGTCACTGAATTTGAGGCTGTTCCAGGGTTTGGAATTAAAGCAATCGTAGATGGAAGACAAATCTTAGTTGGTACGAGAAAACTAATGAATCAATATAAAATTGAAATTGCTGATGCCCTAGGTAAGATGGTGGAATTGGAGAAAGTAGGAAAAACAGCGATGCTTGCTGCTGTTGACGGTCAATATGCCGGTACTGTCGCTGTAGCCGACACGATCAAAGAAACTTCCAAAACAGCCATTAGCCGCTTAAAGAAAATGGGACTTGATGTCATCATGATTACGGGTGATAATCAGCAGACGGCGGGAGCAATCGCTGCTCAAGCTGGAATTGATCATGTAATTGCCGAAGTTCTTCCAGAGGGGAAGGCGGATGAAGTTAAGAAATTACAGGCGCACGGTAGGAAAGTGGCCATGGTCGGAGATGGAATTAATGATGCCCCGGCACTTGCGATTGCAGACATTGGAATGGCGATTGGTACGGGTACAGATGTTGCAATGGAAGCTGCTGATATCACCTTGATTCGCGGCGATTTAAATAGTATTGCTGACGCAATTTTCATGAGTAAAAAAACGATTACTAATATTAAACAAAATTTATTCTGGGCGCTGGCTTATAATTCGCTTGGCATCCCTGTCGCAGCCCTTGGGTTTCTTGCACCTTGGCTTGCCGGCGCAGCGATGGCCTTCAGCTCCGTTTCAGTTGTACTAAATGCCTTGCGTTTACAAAAAGTGAAGCTTTAAAGATTGGAAAACACGAAAGAAAAAGGCTGACACATAATTGTCAGCCTTTTTCTACTTTTACACTATTAGTAGCTAGTATACTGAATATACAGAGAAAAAAATCCTTTTTGCAAGGGTGATATTTATGAACGATATTTTATTGGTTGAAGATGATTTAAGTGTATCCGGGGTTATCAAAGCATATCTAGAAAAAGAAGGATATCAGGTTCATTCCGCTGCAACTGGTTTAAAAGGAATCGACATTTTTAAGGCATCCAAAATTACATTAGTTATTCTTGATTTAATGCTGCCTGATATCAGTGGTGAAGAGGTTTGTAAAATAATAAGACAAAGATCGGATGTTCATATTTTTATGCTGACGGCTAAGGGTTCATTAAATGATCGAATCGAAGGATTAAATCTTGGAGCTGATGAATATCTGATTAAACCATTTAGTCCAAGAGAACTGACCGCCAGGGTAAATGCTCTTTTCCGGAGACTAAATGGTAGGGTTCATTCTTCAAGCGTTATTTTTGATGATGGAAATCTAATGATTGATTGTGAGAAAAGATTGATTAAAACTTGTGGCAAGGAAATACCATTTACCCCAAATGAATTTAATATCTTACGGACGCTAGTTGTGAATAAAGGGAAAGTATTATCTAGAGAACAGCTTATTGATAAATTATATGGTGAAGATTTTACCGGATTTGACCGGACGATAGATGTCCACATCAAAAATATTCGTAAGAAAATCGAAACAGATACAAAGAGCCCTAAATATATTATGACGGTGATGAAAGCAGGCTATAAATTTGGCGGTGGGGTTTAGTTGTATACCATCAGCAGAAAATTAAGCATTTTATTTATTGCCTGTACCATTTCAGCTATCCTGCTTGTTACCTTGTTTGTTAATCTAACCGTTACGAATAAGTTTAACGATTACATGGTAGACATACAGAATAAAAGGTATCAAAGAATCGTTACCTATTTAGAGGACGTTTATAAAAGGGAAGGTAAGTGGACGGAAAATACGGGAATAGAACTAATGCACGAAGCCTATATGGGCAATTATTGCTTAACACTTATGGATCAACATAAAAAACCTGTCTGGGGAATGGACCCAAATGCAATTAATAAACAGTTAAATATGAATTCTATGCCTGTTCAGGAAACTGGTGTTTACACCACTAAATCTTTTGAAATAAAAGTAAACAGTAGGATTGTCGGATATGTCGATATTGGACAGTATTCAACTATACTCCTAACGGAAGAGGATGTAAACTTTAAAGGTTCGATTAATAAAAGTATTGTTGCGAGTGGAATACTAACCCTTATTATAATAAGCGGCTTTAGTCTTTATTTTTCAAAACAATTTTCGGATCCGATTAAAGAAGTTGCCAAGACGTCAGTAAATTTATCAAGAGGAAATTATGAGACCAAATCAAGTATCAAAAGTAATTTAATTGAGCTTAAGGATTTACAAAAAAGCGTCAATGTTTTAGCTGGAAAATTAAAGTATCAGGATATACTGAGAAAAAGGTTAGTTTCAGATATCTCACATGAAATTAGGACGCCGTTACATGTCCTGCAAAACAACCTAGAGGCGATGATTGATGGGGTTTTTCCCGTGACAACAGAAAAATTACTTTATCTTAATGAGGAAGTAATTAGGTTCGGAAAATTAATTAATAACTTAAACATTTTAAAGGAATTTGAAGCTGAAAGTACAAAGCTTAAGTATGAAACGATTTTTCTTGATGAATTCATAACTGAAATAAGTAAAGATTTTAATTTGGACGCCGATAAAAAGAACATTATGGTGGATTTGAATATCCAACAGAATCATAAATATTTGGTAACTGGCGATAAGGACAAATTAAAACAAGTATTTATTAACTTATTCTCTAATTCCCTTAAATTTACTGAACCAAAAGGCAGGGTGTTAATTAAGTTATATGAAAATGATAATAAAATTACTGTAGAAATAAGTGACAATGGAATCGGAATTAAGCAGGAAGATTTGCCGTTTATCTTTGAAAGACTTTATCGAGGAGATATGAGCAGGCACCAAATAGAAGGAAATGGTATTGGCTTAACAATAGCGAAGAATATTCTACAGCTTCATAATGCAAGTATTGAGGTTGAAAGTAAAGAAGGAAAAGGAACGAAGTTTACGATTTGTTTTCCAAAGAATGAAACCAGTTAATATAGAATCTCATTCATAAAAAGAGCCTTGTTAAGGAGTATTCCTAATCAAAGCTCTTTTGATTTTTCTATTGGAGGTATTTACTTCTAATTTCCTCTAAGTTAACAGAATTACTATCATCCACAACATCTATCACTCCGATTAATTCTTCCTCATTTAAATAAATTCCGTAGGAACCGGCTTTTTCTATGTTAAATTCAACATCAACGGATCCTTTTTCACCGGTGAAATCAGTAACAATTTCTTGTGTATTTGAGTTCATAATCAAGAAGTACCCATCCGGAGTATCAAATGATGTTAAATCAATTGCCATCTTCGTCTTTATCCCTTTATTAACGACAATAATCAATGGTTCTAATTCATAACCGCTTCCTTTAATAACTATTGTTTGCTCATTATTTGTTACCTCTGCCTTTTTGATTAGTCTATCAGTAGCAACCTTGCTGAAGTCAGTACCATAAATGCTAGGCTTTGTTTGAGCAGAGGCTTGGGCGGTAGAACTAGTTGTTGAATCAATTCCTGTTGCTTCGCTGCTAGATGTTTTAATTTCCTTTAAATCATCTACTACTTTAATTACTCCTCGTTTCATACCCATCCAACAGCTAAATGGGATATCTTCATTACCGGGAGTGAATTCAATGATGTTTTGTCCACTTTGCAATTTCTGCTCTAAATTCATAGCAGGCATCACAATGGTATTATTGCAGCCGGTTATCTGCTCACCGTCTACGACCCATTTAACAGGCATTCCCTTTTGAACATATAGAGTATTCGGAGTATAGCCATATATATTAGCCGTCATATTGAGAACCTGGACCCCATCCTTAATGGTTGCTTTGGTTGCATTAGATGCTGAGGCAGAACCGCCGAAAGCACCGATATTAGAAAGAATCGAAGCAGGACTAATATTCATTCCTGCAAGTGCCAGCCCTCTATTACTCATTACTAGTCCAAGAACGACAATAAGTATACCGCTAAATTTAAGGATTTTCTTTGTATAGCCTTTACTTAAAAGGCCTGATAAAGCTCCGAAGGTCAGCATGAGAGGAAGGGTTCCTATGGCAAACATGAACATGGATAGGGCGCCGCTAAGCGCACTGCCTGTTCCTAAAGCATACAGCTGCATGGTTTGCAGCGGGCCGCAGGGCATTAACCCATTTAGCATGCCAACAAAAAACGGTGTTTTAGGTTTGGGTTTACTTAATAATTTCAATGCGAAAGTAGGCATTTTGAGCTGAAACTTTCTGAACGCTTTAAAGCCTGCCATATTAAAGCCCATCATAATCATTAATATCCCGGCAAAAATTTGCATCATAGCTTTAGTCGTTAGCGATAGAGCAAAAACGGAGCCAATCGCGCCAACGATTCCACCAATAATGGTATAGGCTGTAACTCTTCCAAGATTATATAAAATAGCCGGTTTCATTGCGTCAAATTTGTTTTTGCTTTCCTTTCCGATGGTTTGGGAAAGCATAATTCCACCGCACATTCCAACACAATGAAGGGAAGTAATCAACCCTACAACAAATAAAACAGCATAGGAGGCATTTTTGAGTTTATCTTCCATATTAAAGCTGCCGGTATTTATTCCAAGGAGCACAATAGCGGCGACGACGATGATTATTCCAATAAACTTAAAGCCCTTGCCATTTTCTGTACTGTAGCCGACACGATTAATCGCATCCTTGATTTGAGTAATGCTGCATAATTTATCATTAAACTTAATATCTGTAAACTGGCCAGTAAAATTTGCTTTTACGTCCGAAACCCCATCCAATTTCTTTAAAGTTCTTTCAATTCGCTTTTCGCAAGATGTACAGGTCATATCGTACACCTTAATTCTTTCCTTCCTAATACTCATACAAATCCCAGCCTTTCAAATCATTAAGGATAGGAAAAGGTTACGAAATAGATATGTTGATGATATGAAGAAACAAAGTACTTCGGTGAACATTTTGTAGACAAAATAGAAATATATAATGACCAAAAATTTAATTCTTGTCTGCTGTACTATTTTCACTATGAGCCGATTAAAGATGTAACAATGAGTTCATCTTTAGGAGTGACTGCCATGAAAATAGACGGTGTTTTTTCAGGAGGCGGAATTAGAGGATTTACAATCGTTGGTGCCTATGAAGAAATTGAAAACAGGGGATTTCAGTTTGCAAGGGTTGCAGGAACAAGTGCAGGATCCATCGTAGCCGCCTTAATCGCTGCAGGTTATACGAGTAAAGAAATTTATCAATTGGTCGATGAGTTTGATCTGCTCAAAATGCTCGATACCCGTAAATCGATCATTCCCTTTCCGATTGCTAAATGGCTGCTTGTATACTGGAGATTAGGACTCTATAAAGGAAATGAACTTGAAAAATGGATGAAAGAGAAACTGGAAGCAAAGGGGTTAAGAACATTCTCCGATCTTCCTCCCAAAGCCCTCAGGGTGATTGCATCAGACCTATCGAAGGGACAAATGATTGTTTTGCCAGATGATTTAGAAAAATACGGGATACCACCAGGTTCGTTCTCGATCGCAAAAGCGATCAGAATGAGCTGCAGTATTCCTTATTTTTTTGAACCAGTTAAATTGCGTTCACTAGATGGAATGAGCATAATCGTGGATGGAGGAGTACTTAGTAATTTTCCGATGTGGCTTTTTGATAAGGATAATGTAAAAAAGGTCAGGCCCGTACTTGGTATCAAACTTAGTCCAAGTGAATATGAACATGAAAAACATGAAATAAAAAACGGTATTCAATTATTTGGCGCCTTATTTGAGACGATGAAGGATGCCCATGATCAAAGATATATTTCCAAAAAGCATGTGGAAAATATTATTTTTATTACTGCGGAAGGAGTTTCGCTAACCGAATTTAATTTAACCGAAGAAAAAAAGCGGGAATTATTTGAAATAGGCCGAGAATATGCAAAAAAGTTCTTAGATAATTGGAGTTATTAAAAAAAATCGAGTGTCATAACGACGCTCGATTTTTCTTTTTCCCCTTTTTCCCGTCGATAACGGTTAGGTGAGCAGGAGATTTCTTTTTTGTCTTGTTGCCCTTTTTTAATGTTGTTAACGATCCAAGAGAAGAGGTCTTTGCTGCCCCGTCCCCGCTCTTTTGCTGCAATCGCTTTTTTGACTTTTTTGCTGCTTTAAGAAATGCTCGCTGCTCTTTTTTTTGTGGGCTTGAAGATGAAAACTTCCGAACAAGGAAATAAATGAGCAGACCGATTATGGCAAAGACAGCTATTTTCTGTAGGAAACCGGCAGGATTAGCTGTAAATGAACTAAATAGACCAAGTAAGGCTAGAATGATAAGTCCCCCAACGATAAAAACTGATGTCCGATTTTTCAAGAAAGCCACCTCCCTAAGAGCATCATAAGCATTTTTACTAGCTTTTAAACACGTGAAAACTAAGAATTAGACAATTTCTTTATTTTCTAGTTCGTACTCAGTTACCTTTTCTCGTCTAAGCAATTCATTAAAGGAAAGAATAGCTACTTCTACTTGGTCATTATTTGGCTCTTTTGTCGTTAACAGCTGGAGCCAAAGTCCGGGATAGCCAAAATACTTCAACACGGGAATATCTCTTAGCTTGTTAGTAACCTGAAGGACTTCAAAAGAAATTCCTAGTACAACAGGTATTAGAAGAAGACGATCGACAACCCTTAACCAGAGCGGTGTCGTAGGAACCAGCATATAAACAAAAACACCAACGATGACAGTAAATAGGATGAAACTGCTGCCGCAGCGAAAATGCAGTCGTGAATGGGCCTGCACATTTTCAACCGTCAGCTCAACCCCAGATTCAAAGGTGTTAATTACTTTATGCTCAGCACCATGGTATTGAAACACTCTTTTTATGAGCGGGGTAAGCGAGACAAAATAGATATAACATAGGAGCAGCACAAGCTTAAAAAACCCCTCCACTAAAACCTGTGCAAAATCCGATGGAAATATTGGTTTCGTTAGCACTGCTAGAAAAACAGGGACTAATGTAAAGGCAAATTTTCCAAATAAGAAGGAAATTACTCCTATCGCAGCAACTCCTAAATACATTGTCAACTTAGAGACTTCTTTTTCCTTTATTGTGTCATCTTCTTTTGGGTCGACATCAAATCTTTCAGTCGAAAAGTTTAAATGTTTTGATCCATTGGCACTTGCTTCAATAATGGCAATGATTCCTCGAAGAAACGGAATTTTTTTTAAGCTAGTTAAAGCTGGATTTGCTTTCCGCGGTAAATGAAAGTATTCAACAGATCGATCTTTTCTGCGAACCGCGGTCACATAATGATGTTTCCCGCCAAACATGACTCCTTCAACGACCGCTTGGCCGCCATAAACAGGTTTTTGAGAATTGGACATGTAGTTTAACACCAACCTATATCAAAAGTTGCACAATAGCAGAAATGGAAAAAATCTGTTTGTACTTACTTTTATTCTACTAGAAAAATGAAAAAACCTCTAGGATGACATAATATTTCCATTAAAATTAGAAAAAATATTTTTCCATGTAAGGATTAACATTCTAAGGGCATAATATTAGCGAATTTAGTATAGATTTTCCATTTTTATTGTGATGCTTGAAAAATCACCTTTTGGGATTAAGCACTCCTAAAACTTAAGGGAAGCGGAGGATGTTACAATGGTAAATGAACAGGAAAGCGTAAATTATCCAAAACCGATGTCATTTTGGGCTATGGTATTTTGGACTGGTTTATTTGGAGGAATTTTTTGGGGAACGATTGGCTTTTTTGCTTACTATTTTAATTTTACAGAAATTCGTCCAAATGTCATACTAGAACTATGGGTTCTGGGAGACTGGAAACATGGGTGGTTGGGAACCGTAATATCCATTATTTTACTGGGTGTGTTTTCTGTATTCGCTGCGTTTATTTATTATGCTGTTCTAAAAAAATTCAAGGGTTTTTGGTTTGGTATTGGCTATGGAATCGTTTTGTTCTTATTGGTATTTTTTATTCTAAATCCTCTTTTTCCAGGGATGAAACCGTTTAATGATTTAAACATGGATACAATCATAACCTCGTTTTGCTTATATATCCTATATGGAATTTTTATTGGTTATTCCATTAATTATGAGTATCAAATTAATAATGTACAAGAGAAAGAGGCTTCAACCTAAGTTCGGATTAGTCGGAATTGTTAGGTTGTGATAAAATATTTTTGTCCACAAGGATTAGAAAAGGAGAGTGGAGACGATTGGAAAAAATAAAAAGACTGAGATCTAATTTTTCAAACCACGGAATTGATGGAATTCTGATTACAAGCCCATTTAACCGCCGCTACATATCCAACTTTACTGGCTCTGCCGGTGTCGTATTAATTAGTGCAGACAAGGCACTGTTTATTACCGATTTCCGTTATATTGAACAAGCCACAAAGCAATGCCAAGGATTTGAAATTGTAAAATTTTCTAGTTCCATTCCTGAAGAAGTCGCTAAACTTGCAAAAAATTTAGGGATTCAGAAACTTGGATTTGAAGAGGATTATCTAACATGCTCCTCTTTTAAATTATATGATAAAGAAGTGGAAGCTGAACTTGTTCCAATCACAGGTGTCATAGAAAAATTACGCTTGATAAAGACCGATGCAGAGATTAAGATATTAAAGGTAGCGGCAGATATTGCCGATGCGGCTTTTAAACATATCTTGGATTTTGTTCGTCCTGGGAAAACGGAATTAGAGGTATCGAATGAATTGGAGTTCTTTATGAGAAAGGCCGGTGCCACTTCCTCTTCCTTTGATACGATTGTTGCTTCAGGGTATCGCTCAGCACTCCCTCATGGTGTTGCCAGTGATAAAGTAATCGAAGCTGGCGATTTCGTAACAATGGACTATGGTGCTTACTATAATGGTTATGTCTCTGATATTACCCGGACAATTGCTGTAGGTGAGCCTGACGAGAAGCTGAAAGAAATTTATGAGATTGTTCTTGAAGCACAGCTAGTAGGTATGGCTGGAATTAAACCTGGGATGACGGGTAAGGACGCAGACGCGTTAACAAGAGACTACATAACTGAAAAGGGCTATGGAGAATATTTTGGGCATTCAACAGGACATGGTATTGGACTTGAGGTCCACGAAGCCCCGAGTCTTTCAATGAAATCTGAAGTCATTTTAGAAACTGGAATGGTGGTTACATGTGAACCAGGTATCTACATTCCGGGACTAGGCGGCGTTCGGATTGAGGATGATGCTCTATTAACCGAGGATGGGAACCAAGCCCTTACTCATTCCACAAAAGAACTAATTATATTGTAATGAATTTAGGAGGATTTTAAGATGATTTCTGTTAACGATTTTAAAACAGGTTTAACAATTGAAGTGGATGGCGGGCTTTGGCGCGTTTTGGATTTCCAACACGTAAAGCCAGGAAAGGGAGCAGCGTTTGTTCGCTCAAAGCTGCGTAACCTTCGTAATGGAGCGATTCAGGAAAAAACCTTCCGTGCTGGCGAGAAAGTGGAGAAGGCACAAATTGATAACCGCAAAATGCAATATTTGTATGCCAGCGGCGATCAACATGTATTTATGGATATGGAATCCTACGAACAGGTAGAACTTCCTGCTGCAAACATTGAATATGAACTAAAGTTTTTAAAAGAAAATATGGAAGTACACATTATGATGTTTAATTATGAAACCCTTGGAGTAGAATTACCAAACACGGTTGTTTTAGAAGTAACGGAAACAGAACCAGGAATTAAAGGAGATACATCTTCCGGCGGAACAAAGTCTGCTACCCTTGAAACAGGACTTCATGTTCAAGTTCCTTTCTTTATCAACCAAGGTGACAAGTTAATCATTAATACAACAGAAGCAGCTTACGTTTCACGTGCGTAATTTATTTAAAGGTCTTAATCCGAAAATATCGGACAAGGCCTTTTTTTATTTTGGCTGTGTTAAAGAATATAGTTGATTTTGAACACAATGTTGATTGGAGTGGAAGGCGCGAGACTCCTGCGGGAGCAGCGGGACAGGTGAGACC
>NZ_JBIVOP010000013.1:0-173356 GCF_044754175.1 Neobacillus sp. NPDC093127 | reverse complement strand
AAGGTGCCATTTCAGCTAATTTTAGACGAAATGACACCTTTTTTATATTCCCTCAAAATGAAAAGACAAAAAAACGTAAGTTTTTCAGTGCCCTCTTGTCAGCTGGAGGGGGCATGGATAGGAGGTCCACATACACCATGAAGAGAATCTTAAAAGCAACTGCATTATTATTCGTTTTGTTTGCTGCCGTCAGTTTGGCTGGCTGTGGTTCGACCAAGGAGACCGTGAAGGAAACAAAGAAAGAAGCAATAAAAACGGAAGAAACTGCGAAACAGGCGGAACAAACGCAACAAGTGGAAGAAAGTCCTAAGGCAGATGCAGCCGAAGAGCAACAGGCAGCACCGGAGAAAGAGGCTGAATCGGCTAGTACCCCATCGCCAGAGAAGGAAACAGAAAAGCAGGCTGCAAAACCGGAAACACCTGTACAAAATACTCCAGCAAGCCAAGCGAAACCTGAAACAAGTAAGGCAAATACGGCGGCGTCCCCAAGCAAAAGCAGTCCGGCACCGGCCGCTCAGCCGAGTAAGCCAGCAGCACCAAGCACCCCGCCACCAACGAATCCGCCAAAGGAAACGCCAAAACCTGAACTGGCAGTGACCATTTCGATTGCCGGGCCAAAGGATAGGGGCACAATTCTCGGTGCAACAAAGGTGAATTTTAAAGATGGTGCAACGATTTTTGATATTATTTCACAAGCAGCCAAAAAACATGGTATCGTAGTTGATTCGAGAGGCAGCGGAGCTACCGCTTATATCGAAGGAATTGACAATATTTATGAGTTTGATTATGGTGTCAAGAGCGGCTGGATATTTAAACAAAATGGTGTTAGTCTGACAAAAAGTATCGGAATTGTAAAAGTAAAAGACGGTGATCGGATTGAATGCTTCTATACTGAATAACGAGGGGAGGAACGAGTAATGGAAAACCGGTTTGCACGCTTCCATCCGCTTGTTTCTTTCCTTTTCTATGCTGGTTCAGTATCACTGTTAATCCTGATGCTCCATCCTATCTTTTTAGGGACAGCGTTAGTGATTATTGTGTTGATTAATTTTTTCCATGATCGCTTATCAGGACTGCGGCGCTGGAAGTTTTTTCTCATCACGAGTTTTGTTTTGATGATTATCTTGAATCCGTTATTTAATGAAAGAGGGCGGCATTTGTTATTCGAGGCGGGGACTCATCGGGTAACATTGGAAGCAGTTGTTTATGGCGGCATGAATGCGATATCCATCATCGGGGTGATAGCCCTGTTTGTTTCCTACAACGTCGTCATGACACCGAATAAGCTTTTATTCTTATTCGCAAAAATCTTGCCTCAGTTTGCCGTCCTGCTTATGCTGACACTGCGCTTTATTCCATTAATGAGGAGGAGATTGGAAGAAATTTCAGTCGTCCAAAGAAGTAAAGGATTTTCCGTTAGTCACGGTAAATGGAATCGAAGAGTTAGGACGGGAATGCTTTATGTTCAAACCCTGTTGACCTATTCCCTTGAAGAGGCAATTCAAACAGCGGACTCAATGAAAGCGCGGGGCTATGGGATGAGCACCCGTTCATCCTATGAATATTATAAATTTCGAAGTGCGGATGTGCTGGCAATCATTTATCTTGTCATCCTACTCTCCTTGATTATTTCTTGCCGAGCTTTTGGCTATGGCTTTTTAACCGTGTATCCAGTCATGGAAGCATGGAAATTATCACATCTAGATACGGGTGCGCTAACATGCTATCTGATGTTTTTATGTTTCCCACTATTCGTTGAAGCAGGTGGATGGTTCCGATGGCGTTTATCGAATTAACAAATGTAACATTTACATATCCGGATTGTTCAGAACCAGCAATAAACAATCTTTCATTAAAAATTAACAAAGGCCAATTTGTCGTCCTTTTTGGTGCCTCAGGTTCAGGGAAAAGTACACTTTTAAAACTTTTGAAAAAAGAAATCCAACCGCACGGTAAGCTTATGGGCAAAATTGTAATTGATGGACGTCCCGTTCAGGATACAGAAGGTCTCGCCAATGATATTGGCTTTGTTTTTCAAGATCCGGAAAATCAGCTGGTTGCGGATGATGTTCTCCATGAAATGGTCTTTGGACTTGAAAATATCGGACTGCCGCCAAATGAAATGAGAAGCCGGGTTGCGGAAATGGTCCATTTCTTTGGTGCTGAGTCGCTGCTGGCGCGGAAATCCTATCAGCTTTCCGGGGGGAAGAAGCAGCAAATTAATCTGGCATCTGTGCTGTTAATGCAGCCGAATATTTTATTATTAGATGAGCCGACAGCCCAGCTTGATCCTGTTAGTACAAGAGAATTTTTAGATATGCTAAAGCGGCTGAACGATGAATTCGGGATGACGATTATTCTTGCTGAGCACCGTCTTGAGGAAGTGTTTACCTTAGCGGATCAAATTATCATGATGGAAAACGGCCAGGTTCAAATTGAAGGAGAGCCAAAGGCGGTAATCCCAAAGATTTGGAATTCTGCAAACAGAGACTATGTCCCTAGTATTCCTGGGTTATTTTTGAGGATGAACGGCGAGGGAAGTGTCCCTTTAACCGTGAAAGAAGGCCGGAGCTGGGTGCAAAGGGCAATGGCGGATGCTTATGGAGAGGTAAAGCAAATATCGACTCCCCTTGATGGTGATATTCGGATTAGGGCAAAATCGATTTCTTTTCGTTATGAGAAAAAAGCTGAATATATTTTGAATGAGCTTGATTTGAGCCTGAAAAAAGGGGAGTTTTACGCGCTATTGGGCGGTAACGGTTCTGGTAAATCGACGTTTTTAAAGGTGATGGCTGGACTGTTGAAGCCGGAAGTTGGAAAAGTTTTTTATGATAGAAAGCCTTTGAAAAGTTATAAGGATCATGAATTAACAAGAAGAATCGGCTATTTGCCCCAGAATCCTAAACTCTTTTTTCTTCAAGATACGGTTGAAAAAGAAATCAGGGAGACCATTGCCCAGTGGGAATTGTCTGATGCCGCTGAAGCAGACACCCTGTTAGACCAATTAGGGATTGCTCATGTGAAAACAAGTCATCCCTATGATTTAAGCGGCGGTGAGCTCCAAAAGGCGGCGCTTGTTTGTTTGCTGTTACGAAAGCCTGAAGTGCTTCTGCTTGATGAGCCGACCAAAGGATTGGACCCGATTTCAAAAAGAAGGTTAGCGGAGATTCTCCTTGAACTTAATGCAGCAGGAATGACCATTTTCATGTCCACACATGACATTGAGTTTGCTGCCCAGTATGCAACAAAATGCGGGATGATGTTTCAAGGTAACATTACCTCAGAGGACATACCGAGGAGATTCTTTAAAGGAAATTTCTTTTATACAACGATGATTCAAAGAATCTTCCGCGATTTGGCGGAAAAGGCCCCGATGACGCTTGAGGAGGTAAGAAGGCAGTGCGCTTTAACAAAACTGTAAAAACAATAGTGCTCCTCTTGCTTGCTTCAGGCTTTTTGGTTCTGACTTTTTGGTTTGAAAATGCTTATTTATGGTTAAGCTTTGGATTTGTCTTGCTTTCAATTTTGTTGTTTTTGGTGCGCTTTGAAAGCCGGAAAGTAGAGCCGAGGGAATTGGTTCTTTTGGCTGTCTTAGCTTCGATTGCAGCAGTGGGACGGATTCCGTTTGCCAGTATACCTAGTGTACAGCCGACCACCTTTGTCATAATGATGTCGGGATATGTTTTTGGTGCTGAAAGCGGGTTTTTGATTGGTGCTGTAGCAGCACTTGCATCCAATATGATTATGGGGCAAGGTCCGTGGACCCCCTGGCAAATGACGGCTTGGGGATTGGTTGGTCTTACGGCAGGGTTATTGCGGAAGTCGTGGCTAATGAATTTGAAATGGGGCCGGATTTTCTTTGGAGCTGTTTGGGGATTTTTGTTCGGCTTTATTATGAACATTTGGGGATTTTTAGCTGTGGTCCAGTCCGGCACCGGAGTAAGTTTAAAAGCATTTCTTCTCTATTTCGCTGGAAGCGCTATGTTTGACACCTTTCATTCCGTCTCAAACGTAATATTGTTACTGGTGTTTGGTGATGTTTGGCTAAAAATATTAACAAGATTTAAGCGGAAATATGGACTGCTTGAGTAAATATTGACTAAAGATTTTGGTGTATTAAGTGGTATATAATATGTTTGGTAAAGACATAAAGCACGCCGTTGAACGGCGTGCTATTTTCCAATGCTTTTCGCTTTTTCGATTAATGAATCGATACCTTCTCCAATCTTATATAACGCCTTGTCCAAGCCCTTTTTCCATCCTGGGGCTTTTTCTTTTATGGTTGAACCAATCTCTTGGGCGTTTTTATTTAATTCTTCGCCTATTTTCTTCGCCTGCTCATTGAGGCTTTGCTTAGGCGGTGCTTCGCCTGCCAGCTGGGCATTAATCGAACCAACCTCAAAGTTTTCTTTTGGCAGATGGCGCAATGACTCATTCATTATTTCTTTGAAAATCGGAACCACATTGGCCGAGCTAGAACTCGGCAGGTAATGCTCGCGGTCTGTTTTGTCATAACCAATCCAAATCGCGCCAACAAGGTTAGGGGTGTATCCGACCATCCATTGATCCTTTGTTCCATTTACATTGTTAAATGGCAGCTGGGTCGACCCTGTTTTTCCGGCAATTTGTACATTTGGAATATGGGTGCGTTTGCCTGTGCCGGACTCCACGACGTTAAGGAGCATCGAGGTCATTTCACCAGCCACTTTATCCGAAGTCACCTTTGTCGTCTTCGCTTTCCTTTCGACAATGATATTTCCTGTCGGCCCGACAATTTTTGTAATTAGATGGCTTTCCTGCCGCGTCCCGCCATTAGCAAAGGCGGAAAAGGCATTCGCCATTTGCAGCGGCGAAACTCCCTTACTCATGCCGCCTAGCGCAATCGCTAAATTCTTGTCTTCCTTTACAACAGGAATGCCAAATCGATTTAAGGCATCAAGCCCCTTGTTTAAGCCGACCTCATTAAGGAGCCAGACAGTGGGAATATTTAACGATTCTTCGAGTGCTTTATACATTGGCACTTTTCCTTGATAGGTTTTTGAGAAATTTTCCGGTTTGTAATTTTTTCCGAATGTAGTTGGCTCATCTACTAATTCTGATGAATAGTTGTAACCATTTTCAAGCGCCGGTGTATAGACAACCAGCGGTTTTATCGTTGAACCCGGCTGAGCCTGTAATTGTGTTGCCCGGTTAAAGCCGCGGAAAACATGCTCACCACGCCCGCCGACAAGGGCGCGGACACCGGCGGAAGCGGGATCCATTAACACAGAGCCGCTTTGAACTAAGGTATTTCCTTTTCCGCTTGGAAACAACGATTTATTTTGATACACTTTTTCAAGTCCTGCTTGCAGGTTTTGATCCATTTCGGTATAAATTCGGTATCCTCGTGTTAAAATCTCTTCCTGCGTTAATCCATAGCGGTTGATCGCCTCATTTAACACGGCGTCAACATAATAAGGATATTTTCGTTCCACATAACTGCCGCCGCCATCGTGAAGGCGGATTTTTTCTTGTTTTGCCGCTGCGGCTTCATCAGCGGTGATCATTCCTAATTCTTTCATTTTATCTAAAACTACATTGCGCCGTTTTATCGCCAAATCATAATTTTTATACGGGTCCAGATAATTTGGCGCATGGAGAAGTCCTGCAAGCATCGCGGCTTCGCTGATGCTGACATCTTTAATGTCTTTATTAAAGTATTTCTTCGAGGCATTGCTAATTCCCCAGGCTCCACTCCCGAAATAAACTTGATTGAGATACATTTGCAGAATCTCATCTTTTTTATAAACCTTTTCGATTTTTACGGCTAAAAATAATTCCTCAGCCTTTCGTTTATAGGTGCGTTCGGGTGAGAGAAGCGCATTTTTCGTCAACTGCTGTGTCAACGTACTGCCGCCGCCAGTAATTCTTCCGTGAAGCAAGTTGCCGAAAAAAGCACGGGCGATTCCCTTGACATCAAAACCGCCATGTTCATAAAACCTTTCATCTTCAATCGCCACGACGGCATTTGGCACAAACTTCGGCAGTTCCGCGATTTTCACGCCTTTTGTTCGATTGGTAGCAACATTGCTTGCAACTTTGCCATTTATATCATAGATGACCGTCGGCTCATTTAGGCCTTCCTGGAGCGATTGCACATTTGCTCTCGTGGCGAGCCAGGCAAAATATAGAATTACCGACAGCACGACAACCAGGAGGATTAAGAGCAAAATTTGTGTGAGGTGTTTCCGTTTCCAGAAACGGACGATTATTTCCCATAATGAATGCAGCTTTTCCATACATGCTCCTTACTTTCAAAAAGGATTTTTCAATTCATTTATTATAAGTTTTTCCGGGTGAAAAGACTAGCAAAAGCATTTTTTTGCTACTACTATTCCCTTTTAGCGTAAATTTAAAAATTTTTTTAAATTTTATGTAGGGGTTTGTTAAAAGTTCTTCGTCTATTAGGGTGAAATGATAGGGAGGAAGAAATAATGATTACAATAAAAAAGTTAAGCCATGATTTTGTGATTGGGAAAAAAGGTAGACAAACAATTATTCCGGTCCTAAGAGATATTTCTTTTTCGGTCGAAAAAGGGGAAATTGTTACGATTGTGGGCAGAAGTGGCTCGGGTAAATCGACGCTATTAAATTTGGTCAGCGGTTTTATTCATCCTAAAGAGGGTGAAATCTGGATTAGCGGGGAAAAGGTTTCTGACTTGAATGAAGCGAAATTTGCAGATTTCCGGATTCATAATCTCGGATTTATTTTTCAAAGCTTTCAATTGATTCCAAGTATGACAGCCTTTCAGAATGTAGAACTGCCGCTGATATTAAAAGGTATAAATGAGGGAGAACGAAGAAAGCAAACCGAGGAGATGCTGAAGAAAGTCGGGCTGCTGGACTATCAGGACCATTATCCTGGGGAACTGTCAGGCGGACAGCAGCAGCGGGTCAGTATCGCCCGTGCCTTGATTGTCAATCCGCCGATTATCCTTGCTGACGAACCAACAGGAAGTCTTGATAGTGAAACAGAGGAAGAATTACTGCACTTCATCAAGGAATTGAATCGGGATATGGGTATCACGTTTTTGATTATTACCCACGATGATAAGGTGGCAGAAATTGGCGATCGCACCATTGAATTAAGGGATGGACGGATTGTTGAGGAGGTTAGATTGCTATGCAAATAAAAGATCAATTTCGCTTCGTGCGCCAAAATATGAAGAAAAATAAGACACGCGTGTTTATGACCATCCTAGCAACGGCAATGGGCTGTGCTTTCCTGATCGTTCTAGCGTCGGTTGGTTTTGGTTTACAGAAATCGGTTGTCAAGGAAATGACCGAACAGCGGGTCATTACGCAAATTGATGTTCATGGGAAAGAGGGGGATGAACAAGGTGGTTTTCGTCCAGTAAACGAGAAGGATATTCAAATTTTTGAAAAGGTTAAAGATGTTAAGGCTGTTACTAGACGAAAAATGCTTCGACAGGAAGGCAATTTTTCGATTGGAAACTATCAAGAACCGGCGCAAACGTTTGTCGCGAACTTCCCATCAGAAGTGAAAGCGGGCCTTGAATTGTCAGAGGGCAGGCTCCCAAAAGGGCAGGATGAAGTGGTAGTAGGTTACAATTTTCCGATAAATCTTGCTTTGAAGGACGCTCCTGATGATCGATATGACAATAAGGGGCAATTAAAGGCAGAGTACCGATACACCGGCAAATTGATTGGCGAGAAACTTGAAATAACGGTTAGACAGTTAAAGGATGGGAAACAAGAGGAAAAGACGATTCCTTTGACAGTGGTAGGAATTTCGAAAAAGCCGACAAGAGAGTGGGCGGAAGATAGAAGTGTGTTTATTTCTGATACGATATTAACAGAAATTGAGAATTTTACTGGGACACCTAAGGGATATTTACTTGATGGCAATAGTGAAGTTCCAACGGACCAAGACGTCCATGAAAATTCGTTCGATGAAGTGAAGATTTATGCAAAAAATATGGAGGCAGTCCAAGGGATAACGGACAAGTTAAAAGATATGAAATACGCAACCTATTCGGTTGTGAATGAATTGAAAGAAGTCAATATGATTTTTATGATTGCGAAGGCAGGGCTCATCTTTATTGGGACCATTGCTATTCTTATTGCGTCGATTGGAATTTATAATACGATGACGATGGCGGTTACAGAGCGGGCGCCTGATATTGGCATCATGAAAGCAATTGGTGCGAATCCAAAAACAATCAAACGAATTTTTCTGCTAGAAAGCAGCTATATTGGCTTGATTGGTGCGCTCGTCGGAACACTCGTTTCCTATGGGATAAGTTACGCTGTCAATTTTGCAATTCCATTAATCATTAAACAAGCATTCGGAAAAGAGACAGAACTTAATATCATTTTTAGCGATATTCCACTTATTTTACCGGTTATTTGTATTGTGATTTGTTATGGGGTGACGATTATCTCAGGATACCGCCCGGCGCAACGGGCAACGAGAGTAGATGTTTTAAAAGCGATGCGCAGAGAAGTGTAATAAATCGCGAAAACCTATGATAATCGCAGACAACCATTTCTTAGTACAAGCATATGTTAATAGAAAGAGTAATTAACATATAGGAAAGGAGATGGGATGATGATTAACTGGAAAGTCCGTTTTAAAAACCGAAACTGGGTGATTGCGTTTATTTCACAGCTGTTGATTGTCGCACAGGTAGTATTGGCGGCGTTAAACTCGTTACACATAACCGATTTTCAATTAACAGATGCCATTCAGAGTAATATCATTGCCTTGGCCAATGCCGTATTTGTTTTGTTATCGATGCTTGGGCTCGTTCAGGATCCAACCACAAAAGGCTATGGCGACAGTGCCCGGGCGTTAAAATACGAAGATCCAAATTAATCTTTTTAAGTCAGCTCCCTAGGGAGTTGGCCTTTTTATTTAGAGTAATAAAATTCTTTACAACTTTCACACAAATTGGTTTACTAAATAAGTAACCTTAAAAATTGCGAGGCAAATACATATGATGAAAGTTAAAAACTATATTGGACAATTCCATCCGATTGTCTGGGTTTTGCTAATTGGAACGGTGTTATCCAGAGGCTCCGCTTTTATGACCCTGCCGTTTCTATCAAATGGATCTGTCACCGATCATTATTGGTATAACTGTCGGGATGAGTCCGTTAATGGGGACGGTGGGGGGCTTTATTGGCGGTCACTTATCGGATAGATTTGGGCGCAAACCAATCATGCTTACCTCGTTGTTTATGGTAGCCTTTGTTTACTATGGGTTCACAGTGTCAACAGGACAAGGCTGGTTTATCTTGTTAAATGCCTTAAACGGGCTTAGTAACTCTTTCTTTGAACCAACAGCACAAGCGTTGATGGCCGATTTAACCGAAAAGACGAAGCGGATGAAGGTTTATTCATTACGATATACCGCGATGAATATCGGAGCATCCGTTGGTCCGCTTATCGGAGCGTATTTAGCCAACACCTCGGCTAAGTTATCCTTTGGCATAACAGGGACAATCTATTTGCTTTACGCGCTTGTATTGGTTTACTTTTTAAAAAGGCTCGTTGTACCAGTACCGCAAGAAGAAAATAGCAAGAAGGTTGTATCCTTTGGTGCTGCTTTTCGGATTATTAAAACAGATAAGGCGTTACGGTATTTAATCATCGGCATCATTTTGGTCAACATGGGTTATGTTCAAATTGATTCAAACTTGCCGCAAATATTAGAAGGAACAGTCGAAAATGGCGTCTTTATTTTTTCGGTGCTGATTACGATTAATGCAGTCATGGTTGTAGTCCTGCAAATGCCAATAAGCCATCTGGCAGAAAAATTCAAGATAATGCAGGTCATGGTTGTTGGTGCCGTTTTCATGGCAGCTGGATTGATTGGCTTTAGCTTTGTTAGTGGGTGGGTAACGGCTATTGTTGCCATCGTCTTATTAACCTTGGGAGAAATATTAATCTTTCCTTCCAACAGCATGATGATTGATCAGCTTGCCCCGGAACATCTGCGTGGCACCTATTTCGGAGCCGCCCAATTTCGTAAAATTGGCAACTTCCTTGGCCCGGTCTTTGGCGGTTATCTTCTTAGCCATTTCCAAGGACAAATCATGTTTTGGGTAATCGCACTCGTAACGCTCGGAAGTATCATTTTCTTCACTGCCGGTAATAAATCTAGGGTAACTGGAGCAGAAGAAGCGGTTTAAGGATTACAAAATTAAAAATGCCTCTGGATATAAAATCCAGAGGCATTACTATGTTATCTTAAAATGTCCTCGATTGTTGCAAGTGTTTCTGCACTTAATCTCACACCTGAAGCTTTAACGTTTTCTTCGACTTGCTCTGGGCGGCTTGCACCCACTAATGCACTTGCAACATTACTTTGTCTTAAAATCCAGGCGAGGGCAAGGTTGGCAAGCGAAAGATCGTTTTCTTGGGCCACTCCTTTTAATAATTCTACCTTATCGAGATTCTCTTCGGTTAAGAAACCAGATAGGCTGCTGTATTTTTCCTGTGCGGCCCGAGTACCTGCAGGAGCTTTTTCACCTTTTTTATACTTACCTGTTAAGACGCCTTGGGCGAGCGGTGACCAGACGACCTGCCCGATTCCATGTTTCTCAGAAACTGGAAGGACTTCTTTTTCAATATAGCGCTGCAGCATGCTGTATTGCGGCTGATTGACAACAATCCGGTCGAGAAGCTTCTTATCAGCGAGATGAACAGCTTCGCTAATTTGTTCTGCCGTCCACTCACTCACACCCACATAGAGGACCTTTCCTTGGCGGACAAGGTCATCAAGTGCGCGCAATGTCTCGTCGAGCGGTGTTTCGGCGTCAAATCGATGGCAATAATAAATGTCGACATAGTCCGTATTAAGACGTTTTAAGCTTGCATGGCATTGTTCGATTACATGTTTGCGCGATAAACCTCTGTCGTTGGGGCCATCGCCCATTGGCCAAAATACCTTCGTAGCCAATACAAACGAATCACGGGCATATTTCTTTAGTGCCTTGCCCACAACAACCTCGGCTTCACCGCGCATGTAAACATTGGCTGTATCAAAAAAATTTATTCCTAAGTCGTATGCTTTATCAATCGATGCAGCTGCATTTTGTTCTTCCACATAACCACCATATGTAAGCCAGCTGCCCAAACTTATTTCACTTACCTTCAATCCTGTTTTTCCTAAGCGGCGATATTCCATGATTATTCCCCCTTGAAAAATTTCGAAACTCAAAATAAAAGTACTACATTGAGAGGTAAATTGTCTACTATTTAGCAACTTTTCTGATAAAATAAAGGGTAGGAAGTAATTGTAAAAGAATGGTAAGCGCAACATAGTTGGTACTTCTTTAGTTGATATTCGAATAGGATAAATCATCTATTTGAAAAGGGGTCCTTAGTATGTCATTTTGGATAACTATTTGTGGACTATTTTTTGGAATATTGATTATCATCGAGGAATTAATCTATTATAGTTGGAATCGCTATGTGTACGGACCGAATCTGGAAAGGAAAAGGAAATGGAAGAAAAGATTAACCGCAGTTTTTAGGCTGTTTAAACGAAAGCAGCAAACAGAAATCCATGAAATGGAAAGTGAAAAGAGCTCGCATTAAACCAATGCCGGGCTCTTTTCTTTTTCTTAAGGAATAAAGATCAGTTTGCCGGTTGATTGTCTTTTTGTTTCTTTTTAAGGTAGGAACCAATTAAGGTAAATATAAAAAATAGAACAAATAAGAGAATAATAATATATTCAGCAGTCTCCATAACCCGAAAAGGATTTAGTGCTTTCCATATTATTCCTCGTCTTACGATGCCCATTAATAGATCTATCATCATAATTAAGGAGAACATTCCAGTAGCTAATACAATGGTTACAAGAAATAGTTTCACGAGAGTCACCTTCAGTCCACATTATTAATAATGTTTGGATTTTAAGGATTCCTTATACAAGAATATTTACAGGTATCTTGGTAGAAATGGATATATAAGAGTGCATTGGGTAAAATACCCATTATGATCATTTCTTAGAAGGTGAGGCGGAACTTGTGTCGATTTTGTCGAAGATTTTGAAAAAGAAACAAAAACAGCGAAAGAACGATAATTACAGACAGCAGCAAGATCCGCAAAAACCAGAAAATTCGCCTATCCTTCGTGAATATAAAGATAATATCTCTCGAATAAAAGGGGAGTTTGGAAATAGTAACGATATCGTGATTCGGGAAATAGTTCACTGCAAGCATCGAGGTGCACTCGTTTATGTCGATGGATTAGCTGACAGCCGAGTCATTAGCGACTTTATTTTGGAATCGTTTAATGAAAATGATAACGTGATGGATGGAATGGATTATTTCCAATTTATGATTGAGAAAGCTGTCGCTCTAGGGAGTAATGAAGTCATTCATGATTGGAATCAGGTTTATGACACGCTTCTTTCAGGCAACACGATTATCTTTCTAGAGGGTTACAATAAAGCAATTAGCGGTGAAACAAAGGGGTGGGAAAAGCGTGCAATTACGGAACCCTCAACCCAATTATCAATAAGGGGGCCAAAAGATTCCTTTACTGAAACGCTCCGGACAAATACAGCCTTATTACGGCGGCGGATTAAGAGTCCGAATTTATGGCTTGAGTCGATGAGAATTGGCACTGTTTCACAAACAGATATCGCCATTATGTATATCAAAGGGATTGCCAATGAAAAAATCGTCGAGGAAGTTAAAGAAAGATTAAAACGAATTAATATCGATTCTATTCTTGGTTCCGGATATATTGAACAATTAATTGAAGATCAATCGTGGACAACATTTCCGACCACGTATCATTCAGAAAGACCTGATGTGGTTACATCACAATTACTTGAAGGAAGAGTTGCCATCATCGTAGACGGGACCCCGTTTGTTATTACAGCACCAGCTGTTTTTATTCAATTTTTTCAGGCGGCTGATGATTATTATTCACGGTTCGATATTTCAACTGGAGTCAGGCTGCTTAGGATTTTAGCGTTTTTTATTGCCTTGTTAGGACCTGCTGTCTATATTGCTGGAACGACCTTTCATCAGGAAATGATTCCGACAACGATGGCGATTGCGATTGCTGCACAACGAGAAAATGTTCCTTTCCCCGCCTTTGTTGAGGCGTTAATTATGGAAGTTACCTTTGAAATATTAAGGGAGGCCGGGTTAAGGCTGCCGCGTGCGGTTGGTCAAGCGGTTTCCATCGTAGGGGCACTGGTAATCGGCCAGGCAGCTGTGCAGGCTGGTTTTGTTTCACCGGTTATGGTTATTGTTGTTTCGATTACAGCGATCGCGAACTTTTCTACGCCAGTTTTTGCGATGGCGATTGCGGCCAGATTGATCCGCTTTGTTCTGATGGGATTAGCCACTATTTTAGGTTTCTATGGAATCATGTTAGGACTCATGTTTATGTCGATTCATTTATGTTCATTACGTTCATTTGGGATTCCATACATGATGCCACTTGCACCTTTTAACATTCGAAATCAACAAGACATTTTTGTTCGTTTTCCGATATGGGCTATGAAATATCGACCGATGTTTATCAGTAAAGGGAATATGGTAAGATCGGGAGAAAGTCAAAAACCAGGACCGCCTAAAAATGGGGATGATAATCAATCTTCAAAAGGGGAATCATGATGAGGAAAATTTTTGTGATTTCTTTACTAATGATTTTGGTGGTTCCTTTCCTAAGTGGCTGCTGGAATCAAAAGGAGTTAACCGACCTAGCTTTTGTCATGGCAATGGGCTTTGACAAGGGAGAAAATAAAAAATTTGAGGTTTCGTTTCAGATTGTAAATCCCGGCAATGTATCATCAGGGCAAAACGGCGCCGGGCAGGGGCTGCCGATTGCTGTTTATAAGAGCGCCGGTAATACCCTGACAGAGGCGGCTAGAAATGCGACCAAAATGATTTCGCGACGGTTATATTATTCGCATACGAATTTAATTGCCATAAGCGAGGAAGTAGCAAGGGATGGGATCCTTGATGTGATGGATGCGTTGGACAGGGATCCGGAATTTAGAACGACTACCCAGATTGTGGTAGCAAGACATTCTACTGCGGAGGAATTGGTTTCAGCACTTACCAACCTAGATAAACTGCCTGTTAATAAGATTACCAAAGAGCTTAAAACGACAGAAAGTATGTTAGGTGAGAACACAAGAGTTAATATCGATGATTTCCTTGCCGGGCTTGTCAGCAATGGAAAAGAACCCGTTGTTAATGGCTATATCGTTAAAGGCAATAAGGAACATATAGGGAGAGCAGATGATCTGCAAAAATCAAAAACAGAGACTTTTCTTGAAGCGAATGGATTAGCCGTTTTTAAAAATGGAAAACTAACTGGCTGGTTTGAACATGAAAAGGCGCGCGGAGTGGTGTACGTTTTGGATAAGGTTCAAAGCACAGATATTAATATCCCTTGGAATGGAAAGAAGCATGCGATAACCATGGCCCCGATTCGCTCAAAAACAAAAGTTTCCGTTCAGGTTAAAAACGGAAAGCCCATCATAAATATAGCGATTGAAGATGAAGGCTGGATAAGCGAAGCGAATACAGATGTCGACTTAACGAATCCAAAGGTCATCGAAAAAATTGACAAGCTCGTTGAAAAAGAAATTAAACAGCAAGTGATAGAATCTATTAAAGACGCCCAAAAAATAAAGAGCGATATATTTGGGTTTGGGGAAAAAGTTCATCGGGCCAACCCGAAACTATGGAAGAAATTAAAAGGGAATTGGGACAACCAATTTGCTGAACTTAAAGTGAATGTGAAGGTAGATTCCTATGTTCGGCGCGAGGGGATTCGGACGAATCCGTTTTGGTTTAATATGAATAAATAGCCCTGTTAAAGGTGGATAGTTATGGAAAAGGCAAAAATAAAAGCATCCCAAATGTTTATTCTGGTCGTCTTGTTTGAAATGGGCAGTGCTATTCTTGTTGGTCTCGGCGTTCAAGCGAAACAGGACGCCTGGATGGCTGTCTTGTTAGGATTAATGGGAGGGTTATTGCTTTTTCTCATCTACTATCGTCTTTTTATGTATTATCCAGATCTTCCCCTTACCAGTTATCTTCAAAAGATAACCGGTAAATGGATTGGTGGATTACTTGGTTTGTTATATATCATCTATTTCATCTATATGGCCACAAGGGTTTTGCGCGACTTTGGGGAGTTATTAACAACGACCATCTATACAAGTACGCCGCTAATTGTCATTAATTCCTTGATGATTCTTACCATTATGTATGGGATTCATAAAGGGTTTGAAGTAATCGCAAGAGTTGGGGAACTATATTTTGGAATTGTCTACTTTATGGCGATTGCCGGCATTATTTTAATTTCTGTTTCCGGATTAATTCATATTGAATTCCTTCAACCCGTTTTCGAGTATGGCTGGAAGCCTGTGGTTGGTACAGCTCTTAAGCAAACACTCACCTTTCCATTTGGGGAGATGGTTGTCTTTACGATGTTCCTCCCGTTTTTAAATGATCACAAAAAAGTGAAGTTAGCCTGTATGGGTGGGATGATTTTAGCCGGAATTAACGTAGCGATCACTGCGGCAATAAATGTTGCAACATTAGGGGCAGAACTGTTTTCTCGCTCCAATTTCCCATTATTGACTACAATCGGCAAAATTCAATTGGCCAATTTTATTGAACGCTTGGATGTATTATTTATGCTCTATTTAGTGATTGGCGGTTTCTTTAAAATATCGTTGTATTTCTATGCTGCAGTGGCTGGAACAGCGGATCTTTTCAAGTTTAAAAACCACCAGATGCTTAGCTTTCCGATTGGTTTCATTATCTTGATTGCATCGGTAACGATTGCATCGAATTATGCAGAACATATAAAGGAAGGACTGGATGTCATCCCGATTTATTTGAATTGGCCATTACAAATTATCATTCCATGCTTCCTGCTGATTATTGCCTTTTTTCGAAATAGGAAGAAGAAAGCGAGCGCCAATTAGGGCAAAGCCAATAAAAAACCGACTTCCTTTTATGGAGTCGGTTTTTTAGCTTGTCCTAATTAGAATGAATCTGTGTAATCGGCAGCATCACTTCAACAGATGTTCCTTGATTTTTTTCACTTTCAAACCGAATCGTCCCTTTGTGAGATTGAACAATTTTGAAGCTGACTGTTAACCCTAAGCCTGTCCCTTTTTCTTTTGAAGAATAGAACGGTTCGCCAATTTTCGCTAATCTTTCCTTTGAAATCCCGGATCCATTGTCTTTTACGGTAATTAAAACCTTATCGCCATCAACCTTTTCTAAACCAATCGAAACGGTGCCGCCATTAATTGAGGCTTCAATCGAATTCTTAATAATATTGATGAACAATTGTTTTAGCTGATTTGGCTCGCATTCAATTAGCAGGGCCTCTTTTGGAAAAATAGAATCGATTTGCACATTATATAAACTTGCTTCGGTACTTAATAACGAGACCACGTCATTCAGCAGCTTTTGAATTTCTGCATTTGTGAATTTTAGAACCTGTGGTTTTGCCAGCAGCAAAAGCTCTCCGACAATGTGATTGATGCGGTTTAACTCATCAAACATGATTTGATAATAGAATTGATGCTTTTTATCTTCCGTTTGCAGAAGCTGGACGAAACCCTTTAGCGAAGTAAGCGGATTGCGGATTTCATGGGCCACACTGGCAGATAACTCCCCGACAACGGACAGCTTTTCCGTTCTTCTAAGCCGCTCCTCTGTTTTCCGCAATGAAGTCAAATCTCTTCCGTACCCGATAATTCCAGTGGTAACGCCATTAATAACCATCGGAACCGATGTACATTGTAAAGTAATCGTTTCACCAAAAGCATCTGGTAATTTAATCTCAAACATAAGCGGTTTAATTTCTTCAACTACTGAGGAGAAAAAATTCTTCATGTACCTTTTATATCTTTTCGGTAAAAAGGTATTTATATTGCTGCCTATTATGTCTTCCCGCTTGTAACCGGTAATCCCATCGAATTGCGGGTTCAAGTTAGTAATAATCCCATCCAAATCCATCATATAAACGATATCAGGACTGTATTCAAATAATGATTTATATTGCTGCTGGCTTTCGGTTAATTGCTGTGCCATCTTCTTCCCCTCGGTAATATCGCGGCCAATAATCACTAAACCCTCTCTGCTGCCGTCAGGATTAAACAGGGGAACCTTGATGGTGTCAAATATTTTCGAAGATCCATCGGGAACAGGGAGAAATTCTTCAATCCGGGTAATTTTTCGATTTTCCCAGGCTTCCTCGTCAGATATTTCACAGTACCGAAGGGCATCGGCATAAAAGTCGGTATATTCGGCTAGCTCTGAGTCCTTTTTTCCGCGATAATCGACATTCTCCAGCTGGAATAATTGCAAACCAAAATTATTCGCTTCAATCCATCTGCCTTCGCCATCTTTAAAATTAACGAAATCGACCATCGAATTGATTAACGTGGATAGACGTTTTTGATCTTCCTTCGATTCATGTAACTCTTCTCTTTTATTGATGAAAAAGTAAATAAACCCGCCTGTAACAAGGATATATAGAACTTCTTTACCTCTTTCGATAAGCTCGATGAAGGAGGAATGCACATATTGATGTATAATAAAGTTGGAACCGTATATCCAAATAAAACTAGAAATAAAGTAGATGATGACTAGCTTCTTTTTATGCATGAAAATCTCCAATTCCTTCAAGGATGCTGTTTCCCATAATGGTAGAAAAACTTTACTTATACCTATATAGTACTAAAAATCTAAGGATATTGGAATATTACAAAGATAGAAAAAAATGAATCGTGTTTAATTGGGAAAATTCTTTATTTAGAAATTCTTTTCCCAAGGATAAGTAAATCTCGCTCAACACCATCAAGTTCTGCTACTTTTGGAAGATGTGCCCAAGTTTCAAAACCGAAGTTTGAGAAAAGTTTAATGCTTGGTTCATTATGAGCAAAAATAAACCCAAGCAACGTTTTGATTTCGAGTGTTGGGCAAGCTTCGAGAGCTTTTTGAATCAGGAATTTTCCGAGCTTTCTGCCCCGGAAATCAGGGTGAATATAGATACTGATTTCCGCCGTAGCGTTGTAAGCGGGCCGGCCGTAAAAGGATTGAAAGCTAACCCAAGCACACGTATCCCCTTGGTTTTCAACAACCCATAATGGGCGGAAATTAGGAGAGTGGTCGTTAAACCACTGCACACGGGATTCAATAGAAACTGGTTCAAGATCGGCAGTAGCCAATCGGCTTGGTATGGTTGAATTGTATATGTCTATAATTGCTGGTATATCACTAAGAATTGCATGTCTGATTGTGAAGTCCTCAAACATAAATGCTTCACTCCTGTCTTTTAATATTTTATTATGTTATCGTTTCGTCCTTACAATATCAATATAAAGTTTGGATTAGATAAAAAACAGAAAGGCCCTTTCTCGAGTACTGTAATCGAGAAAAGGCCTCATCTGTTCATGACAGCTTAAACTATGGCTGCCACTCTTCGTTTCTTGCCAAACCTATTACCACCGGTGAGCTTTGGCATTGCTCCTAAGGATAATATTGTTTGGCGTCCTCATTGTTTGCCCATTCATTTGCGACTTGGTATGTTTAGGCCTTGTCCAAGTGGATTGAAAAAGCTGTGAGTGTGGATCTAAATGATCTTTGTAGCTCATCAAATCACCTCATCAAAGGATTTAGAAACGATGATATTCGCTTAGGAATATCCCAATTATTATTTGTGATAAAGCCGGAAATTAGTCAGGTATGGCAAAATAGTTGAATTAAAACTTGTTTTATCTGAAATTTCGGAATAAAATAAAGCTAACATACCAACTGGTATGTTAGCTTTTTGATGATGACATAATATATGTAATTAATTTTTGTAAGCGATGTCTAAATTATTTCTTGGACAGGAGGAAGAGAAATGATAGGAAGATTTGAAGGAAGAGTGGCATTTGTCACTGGCGGAAGCCGGGGAATCGGCAAAGGAATTGTCGAGCTTTTTGCTGAGGAAGGAGCAAAGGTGGCCTTCATTGATTTAAATGTGGAGGCGCTAAGTGCGACAACAAATGAATTAATGGAAAAAGGCTATGAGGTATATTCAAAGGTGGCAAATGTTACGGATGCTGCTCAGGTTGAAGCTGCCATTAAAGAGGCATACGAGGTATTTGGATCGATTGATATCCTTGTCAATAATGCGGGAGTCATCCGTGATAATCTGCTGTTTAAAATGACCGATTCCGATTGGCAAACCGTTATGGATGTCCATTTAAAGGGCTCCTTCATTGCGGCCCGTGCCGCACAAAAATATATGGTTGCACAAAAATATGGGCGCATCATCAGTATCTCCTCGACATCAGCACTTGGTAATCGCGGCCAGGCTAATTATGCTGCGGCAAAAGCAGGCTTGCAGGGCTTTACGAAAACACTGGCGATTGAGCTCGGGCGCTATGGTATTACCGCTAACTCGGTCGCACCAGGCTTTATCGAAACAGAAATGACGAAAGAAACGGCAGCGAGAATTGGCATTCCTTTTGAGCAATTAATTCAATCGAGTGTAGCACAAATACCTGTTGGAAGAAGCGGGAAGCCAGCTGATATCGCCAATGCCGTCGCCTTCTTTGCTGACGAAAGATCATCGTTCGTGAATGGTCAGGTTATGTATGTTGCCGGTGGACCAAAAAATTAATTTTCTCTTGAGGTGAAGTGACTTGTTTAAAGACCAGATTGGCAAGCTCTCGAATAAGGTAAAAAATGCGGTCGAAAGAGGTGCGGTAAAGAAATTTGCCGAAGCAATCGGCGACCCTCATCCGATATATATTGATGAGGCTACGGGAAGAGGTTCTAGATTTAAAAATAATATCGCCCCGCCGACATTCCCAAGAATTTTTGATTATGGTGAGATTGAAGGATTTAACCTGCCTAATAAAGGCTTGATTCATGGTGAACAAACGTTTCATTACGAAAGACCATTATTGGTTGGCGAAGAACTTTACTGTTATACAAAGGTGAAGAATTATTTTGAGAAAAAAGGCAGCTTTGGTGAAATGGGCTTCCTCGTGCTTGAAAACTACGGTGAAGATTTGGAAGGAAAAACGATTTTCAGTTCAACTTCGACAATCGTAATCTCTGAAGCGGTAAGGAAGGTGTTGACCAGATGAGTACGGTTGTGGAATTACAAGTTGGCGAATCGCTTAAGGATATTCAACTCAAGCCCGTTTCAAGGCTGGACTTGATTAAGTATGCCGGTGCTTCGGGGGATTTTAATCCGATTCACACGATTGATGTTGAGGCAGAACAAGCGGGCTTGCCCGGCATCATTGCCCATGGGATGTGGACGATGGGCAATCTAGCCAAGCTTTTTACCGAGTACTATGAGGAAGGTTTCATCCAGGATTTTTCTATCCGTTTTAAAGGAATGGTATTTTTGAACGATATCATCACCCTTAAGGCGACGTTAAAGGAAAAACAAGAAAAACGGCTGCGCTTCGCCGTGCAAGCCATTAATCAACAGGGGAATGTGGTTTTAAAGGGTGAGGTTGTCTATCGCCAATACTAAAGGCTTTGGACGAACGTTAGTTATGGTCCAGGTCTAACCAATAATGAATATGCGTGCGCTTTGTGAAACCATGGGCCGATCAACAATTACCAGATAGGAATTGAAAAAATACCGATGATGTTAAGATGGGAGGTTTTCGATGATGCATGTGAACGAGCTGTTTGATTTAACAGGAAAGGTTGCCATTGTAACAGGCGGCGGGCGCGGGCTCGGTCAGCAAATTGCCGAAGGCTTTGCCGAAGCAGGTGCAAATGTGGTGGTATGTTCAAGAAATCTTGTGGCCTGTGAGGAAGTAAGCGCACGGCTGAAAAATCTTGGTGTTGAAAGTCTTGCGTTAAAATGTGATGTGACCAAACCGGATGATGTTCAACTTGTCGTGCGGCGGACAGTTGAACAATTTGGCCGGATTGACATTCTTGTTAACAACAGCGGTGCTTCATGGGGTGCCCTAGTCGAGGAAATGCCGCTGGAGGCATGGTATAAAGTGATGAATGTCAACGTTACGGGGACCTTCTTAATGTCCCAGGCAGCCGGCAAAGTGATGATTGAACAAAAGTCGGGAAAAATTATCAACATTGCCTCTGTAGCCGGGTTACAAGGCAGTGATCCAAAATATATGAATGCGATTGGCTATAATACCAGCAAGGGTGCAGTAATTACTTTTACCAAGGATTTAGCGGTGAAATGGGGCCAGCATGGCATCTGTGTCAACGCGATTGCCCCGGGATTTTTCCCGACAAAAATGTCTAAGGCCATCCTCGAACACGGCGGGCGCGCGATTCTTGAAGGGACACCACTAAGAAAATTTGGCTCGGATACCGACATGAAAGGTGTGGCGTTATTTCTAGCCTCAAAAGCATCGGATTTTGTGACGGGTGATATTGTGATTGTTGATGGCGGTGCCCATGCAATGTTGTGAAGTCTTCGTATGAGGGGGGATATGCCAGTAAATGAGTGGTATGCGCGAGTAAACGAGTGGCATCCGCAAGTAAATGATGGTTAATCGCCAGTAAGTGAAGGACATCCGACAGTTGGAGGCGGTTATGCGACAGTTGGGAAAGGTATTCCGACAGTTGGAGGTGGTTATTCGACAGTTGGGGAAGGTATTCCGCCAGTTGGAGAGGGATTCCGCCAGTTGGAGAGGGATTCCGACAGTTGGAGAGGGATTCCGCCAGTAAGTGAGGGTTTTGCGCCAGTAAATGAAGGTTTATCGCCAGTAAGTGAGGTGATACGCCAATAATAGCGGCGTAACCGCCAGTAAACGAGTGTTTTCCGCCAGTAAGGAGTTAATATATATTGCACCATCTAAGGAGAGAAGCAAAATGGCTATTATTTTTAAAAAATTGACAGAATGTAAGATTGAAGAGGCGGTTACTGCCTGGAATCGCGGGTTTGAGGGTTATTTTGTTCAAATTGAAATGACCGCAGAGACCTTTTTTCAACGTTTCGTAAATGAGGGCCTTTCCATGACAATGTCGCTGGTAGCCTTTGATGGGGAGGAACCTGTGGCGATTATCTTAAATGGCGTCCGCAACATTGACGGGAAAAAAACAGTTTGGAATGGCGGAACGGGTGTTGCTACTTCCTACCGAGGGAAAGGTGTCTCCAAGCAGCTAATGGAAGAGACGTTCAAACTGTATGCTGACGAGGGAATTGAAGTCGCCACACTCGAAGCCATTAAGGAAAATGAACGGGCGATTCGTTTATACCAAAAATATGGCTATGAAATCATCGATTCTGTCGTCTTTTTAAGCGGGGCTGTAGAATCCCAGTCGGCCGCGACCTCGTCGATACAAATAAAGCCAATCCGGCCGGAGCAGCTCCCAACATTCCAATTTTATAAAGAAAATGTCCCATGGCAATGTCAGTGGCAGAGTGTCAGGCCAGGGGAAGCGCAAGTTTATTATGCAGCCGGGGACGAACAACTTGGTTATTGTTTATTTAGAAGAGTTTGGAATCAAACAGGGCAGCTGGAGAAGGTAATCATCTACCAGCTTGAACTATTTTCGGAGTTTACTAGCGATATAATCAATACGATTATGGCGGGCATCTGTGGCGAAGCAGACCATTCGGTAAACATCATGACCGTCAATGCCTCCTTATCAAATCCAGTTACCCAGTACTTAATCGAAAATGGATTTTCGAAAGCAACGGAGCAGGTGCAAATGGTCAAACAGGTCAATTAATAAACAAGAAGCCAAGCTCAACCATTAGGGAGAGTTTGGCTTCTTTCGAAGTACTAGTTATTTCGCAAAATAACAATATTCACGCGGCGATTGACCTGTTTATGCTCCTCGGTATCATTAGGAACGAGCGGTTTGAATTCACCATAGCCAGCAAACTGGAGGCGTTCTTTGGCAATATTCTTTGTTTCAAAATAATGGAGTACACTGACTGCCCTGGCAGAGGACAACTCCCAGTTTGAAGCGTAATTCGAATTGTTGATTGGCACATTATCGGTATGACCCTCAATGCTGATTGGATTCGGTACAGTTTTGATTAAGAGAATGATGGCATCCAAGGTTTGATTGGAACTCCCCTTAAGACTGGCTTTTCCGGGATCAAACAGGATGACTTCCTTAAAGGTAATTTCTACTCCCCGCTTCGTGTCTTGCAGTGTAACATCTGCTTGCAGGTGACTATCAGCAATGAACTTTTCAATTTTGCCTTTCAACTCTAAAAGCTCGGTCTCTTCTTTGCTCGGACCGGGGACCGCACCCTGTGCCGGCTTTGGTTCTTTCACCTCTTGGTCCGGCAGATCCTTATTTGGCGGCTGAACGGACAATCCTGCCTTATGATTATCGATTTTGGTTCCCGTTAATTCCGATTTGAACGATTGCATAATCGACATGAATTTCTGTTTATCGACCGCACTGGAGGCAAATAATACAATAAATAATGCCAGTAGCAGTGTCAGAATATCGGCATAGGGGATCAGCCATGATTCATCAATATGTTCTTCATGCTCATCGTCAAAATTTCTACGCTGTTTTCTCATGTGCTTTGTCCTCGGTTTTCTTTTCTTGCTTTTTCCGTTCCTTTGGCGGGATATAAACCGTTAATTTCCGCTCAAGTGCACTCGGTGAAACCCCTTGATAAATCGCTAACAGCCCCTCAATTGTTAACAGCTTTAATTCCTGTTCCCGTTTCGCGAGCCGTTTTAATTTATTTGCCAGCGGATGCCATAACACATATCCGGAAAAAATACCCATTAAAGTGGCAATAAAAGCGGCGGAAATGGAATGACCAAGTTTTTCAACATTATTTAAGTTTCCAAGTGAGGCAATCAGTCCAATAACGGCTCCAAGTACGCCAAGTGTCGGAGCATAGGTGCCTGCTTGGGTGAAGATGAGTGCCCCCGTCTTATGGCGTTTGCTAACCGCGTCAACTTCATCAAAGAGAACTTCTTCAATGAAATCTGCTTCATTGCCATCAATAATCATTTCCAAGCCTTTTTTTAAAAATGGATCCTTTGTTTCGCCGGCGACTTCCTCTAGTGCTAGAAATCCTTCCCGCTTCGCAATTTCCGCGCATCTGACTAAATTGGCTGTTTGCTCTGCCTTAGATGGGAGTTTTGGTTCGAAAAAGGCGATTTTTAATAGAATAGGGAACTTTTTTATTTCACTGAGTGGAAAAGCAATGAATAACGCTGCGGCCGTCCCGCCAAAAATTATTAATAATGCAGCAGGATTATATAAAGCTGCCAACGAGGCTCCCTTTAAAATCATTCCAAACCCAATAGCGAGTAATGCAAGCAAAATTCCAATAATCGTCGACATCATTTTCTCCTTTAAAAGTAGAATAAATAGATTTATAATGTTATTGTACGTGAATCGGTAAAATTCGACAATTCATTTTTTAATAGAGAGGGGACATTCCGTTTGAAGATTCAACCGAACCATGGTGTGAACCAGGAACGTTTTTTTTCCACAAGAGAAAAGGGAAAAGAAACATTGTCCTTTCATCATATTTTACAAGAAAAACAAACCACACTTTCCAAGGCGCGATTACAAACCCTCTTTGATGAGCTGGAACAGCATGGCACATGTTTAAGCCGGTCCCGTTCCTTAAAGGATTTAATTGCTTATAAGCAGACGATTCAATCTTTTTTAAAAGAAGTTGCCCAGAACGGGGTAGCGATTGAAGAACACAAGGGTTCCTATCCAAATGGACGGGAAAAGCGTTTGAAGATGATTAAACAAGTCGATCACCAGCTGCTGGAGCTGTCTGACCTTGTGTTAGACAAGCAAGCGCCTTCAATCGATTTGCTCCGGAAAATGGGAGAAATCAAGGGGTTATTAGTGAATCTTTATTTATAGATATTTTAAAAGCGAGAGGGGCACGAACCATGCTTCGCGGAATTGAATCTGCAGCATCAGGGATGATTGCACTGCAGCGAAAGCAAGATGCGTTAACCAATAATTTGGCCAATGCCGAAACACCTGGCTACAAACAGGACAACAGTCCATTGCGGGCGTTTCCGGAAATGCTGTTAGAGCAAATACATAATCAAAATTCAGCGCCAGGAAGAAAAATCGGCTCCTTAACGATGGGGGTCTATAATCAAGAAACATTAGCTTTGTTTACCCAAGGCAGTCTTGTCAGCACAAACAGCCCGTTTGATGTCGCCATCAATGATTCACAGCTTGCACCGATTCTAACCAACAATAAATACATAAAGCCTACCGTTTTATTCGCCGTCCAAACAGCGGATGGCGGTTTTCATCTGACGAGAAATGGCAATTTTTCCGTCAATGAAAGCGGCCAGCTGACAACCGCTTCAGGCGATTTGATTTTAGGTCAAAATGGGGCGCCGATTTCTGACCCGGAATTGGCTTCAGGTGATGTGGCAATTAACGACAATGGCGATATTATCATCCATCCCAATGATGCCGGGCGCGCAAAAACAGTCGGCTCGCTTGGTATGGTTGTTGTCAACGACCCCTCCCAGCTAGTGAAAGAGGGGAATGGCCTGTTTACGATTAATGGCGGGAATACCGGGATGATTGCGAAGACCATGCCGGAGGGTGTGCAATTGCAACAGAAGATGCTCGAACAATCGAATGTCGATATCGGCCAGACGATTACCGAAATGATGGCCAATATCCGCCTATATGAGGCAAACCAAAAGGTACTCCAAGCCTATGATAAAACATTGGAACAGTTGAATACTGTGGGAAGGGTATAAACGAATGAATACATCCTTATATATTGCTTCAACAGGAGTCCGTGCCTTTCAAGGAAAAATGGATAATATTGCGAACAATATCGCCAATGTCGATACGACTGGCTATAAACGGCGGGAAGCAACATTTTCTGATAATCTCGCGGTCTCGATTCAAAATCAAACTGAGCAGCAAAAGGAAAACGGCCGTACTTCCCCTCCAGGGATTCGGACAACTTTTGGCTCGAGGATAGCGGCAACGACACTGGATGCAACCCAAGGGACGCCGCTAGAAACAAATAATCCGTTTGACTTCATGATTGTTGGGGACGGATATTTCCAAGTCCAACGAACAACCGGAAATACGACGGAAACCTTGTATACTAGAAACGGGGTTTTTCAACAAATGGCGCTTGGGAATGGCCGTGTCCAGCTTGTAAACTCCCAAGGGGATATTCTCCTTGATCAAAACGGGAAGCCGATTGAACTAAACAGCGGCGAAAACTTTCAGGTGATAACGGACGGAACGATTGCTGGAAGCAGCCAGAAAATGGCGATTATGACGATTGAAAATCCGCAGCTGTTAACCGATGAAGGCGGTGTCTCCCGGCTCATTGGTGGAACGGTCTCGTTGGCCAATTCGGTTAATCTGAAACAAGGCTATCTCGAATCCTCGAACGTCGATTTAAACAAAGAAATGACTGATATGATTAAGGCGCAAAGGGGACTGCAGGCCAATGCCCGGGCCCTTAGCTATGCCGATCAAATGCTGGGAATTGCTAACGGCATTATGAGAACGTAAAAAAAAACGCTCGCATCAAAGGTGCGGGCGTTCTCTAACCGTTTTATTGAGCAATTTTCCTTGTTAACGATGTTAATTTTTTTTGTAAATTTTCCTCCATTGCCGGATTGATAAAAATGAATTTAATTCCGTACTGGTCGCGGTTGATTGCTACGGTTTGCTTTCTTTTTACCATACCCTCAAGTAAAAATGTCTCTTCTTCGAGGGTGAAATAAATAAGCAGCAGCGATTTTAATGTCAGGGAATCTGATTTTGTCTCTATTCTAATTCCGGTCGTACTGATATCACAAATAAGCGCAGCTTCTCGTGAAGAGGAATACAGTGGTTGAACGTTACACATTTTATTATTAATGTATAAACGATAGGCTTGCCGTCTATCAATACTATTCTCTTGTGCCTGTGGTTTTCTTTTTCGATTATTCCTCAGCATCATCACAAGCATGGTTGCAATAATGATGACAAGCACGAAAGAAAGAGCTAGTAGTATGTACATGTAAATTCATCCCCTGAATGCGTTTTCTAGTAAAATAGTAGCATTTTTATTGGAAGAAGAAAAGGAGAAGTTTTCCACTAACCATTTGAAGCGAACCTGCCGATACATAGGAATAGAAGATTGGATGGAAAGGAGCGGACCGTTGTGAAAATCAATAACGTTAATCAAATTAATCGAATTGGTGCAGCTTACAATGCCTATCAAAAAAATAACGAGCAGCCAAAGAAGGCTGCCACTGACAAAAAGGTGCAATTCGAGCAGGTAGAAATATCGAGTGAGGCGCAAAAGCAAATCCAACAGGAAAAAGCAGAGAAAATTGCGCACTTGAAACAACAGATTGCTAATGGGACCTACCAGGTTGACAGCGGGAAGGTCGCTGAAAAACTACTAGCGTTCTGGAAGTCAGGAGCTAAAATCGATGAATAAACTTACAGAAGCTTTGCAGACGCTGGCAAACCTTCACGAAACCTTATTGGAAACGGCGAAAAAGAAACAGCAAATTTTAATCAGCGCCGAGCTTAATCCACTATTATCTGTTTTAGCAGAAGAGTCGAAGCTGATTAAAAAAATTCATGAAGCGGACCAAAAGCGAACAGCGATTTTAGGCGAACAAGCAAATCAGCTATCGCTTTCTGAATTAATCGAACGGGAGCCGGATGACACGGCAAAAAAGGAATGGAGTGACCTGTACACTCATCTAAAGTCTTTATTAGTGGAAATCGAGCAGGTCAATCAGACGAACCAGCAATTAATCGAGCAATCGTTAACATTTACAAATTATATGATCGAACAGATGGTGCCTTCTTCGGACGGAACGGGTGTATACAGCCCAAAGGCAGGCACACAGGAAAAGCAGGGATCTGTTCGTTTTTTCGATGCAAAGGCATAGGGGTGAAGAAAAGTGGGATCAACCTTTGGGGGATTAGAGATTGGTAAGCGAGCGATTTTAGCACAACAGACATCTCTTAATACAACGGGGCACAACATTGCCAACGCCAATACAATTGGCTATACAAGACAGGATGCGGTTATGAAAGCAACCAACCCGTATGCCTATCCGGGCTTGAATAATAGCACGGCGCCGCAGTCCGTTGGGACAGGCGTTGAGGTATCCGAGTTGCGCCGGATTCGTGATTATTTTTTAGATGGACAATACCGGATTGCCCAGCAGGCTTCGGGCTATTGGGATGCGAAAGCGAATGCGCTCACAAGCATTGAGGGCTTATTTAATGAACCATCAGATTCAGGGCTGAGCATGATGCTGGACCGATTTTGGGGAAGCTTTCAGGAGCTGGCCAAGAACCCGGATAGTTTAGCGTTTAGAACGGTTGTGGCTGCGAAAGGGAAGGCAGTGGCGGACAGCATTCAAGCGATTTCACGGGGAATTACACAAATCGAAACCGATTTAACGAAGGATGTATCGTTAAAAGAAGCGGAGATTAATTCTGCGATAAAAGAAGTGGCTGCTTTAAATAAACAAATTTCCCTGTTGACGGCAACAGGCCAGCAGCCGAATGATTTATTAGACAAACGGGATCTAATAATTGATAATCTATCGAAATTAGTGGGTGTTCAAGCTACTCCTAGTCAAAATGGCATGGTCGACCTTAAGATAGGCGGCGTGGCCATTGTCGATGGCATGACTACAAAGACATTTTCAGTCAACCCACAAACGGGCGCAGCGATGGTTGATGGAAATGCCGTTACCTTAGATGGCGGCGAAATCAAGGGCACTCTTGAAATGTTGAGCGGGACAGGGTCATCTAGTATTCCATCATTAAGAAGAAATTTGGATCTATTAGCTGGTGCGATTGCCTCACAAATGAATAGCCTGCAGACAAGCGATGATGCCAGAAATTTAGATGATATTGCAGCGCAAACACAGGTAGAAAAGATACTGTTTTTTGTTGATAAAGACGATCCGACCCAGCCGCCTAGAGATGCTGCCCACATGATGGTCAATCCTCAACTATTGGCCTCACCTGGAAAAATTGCCACCGCAAAATCGGATTTCGCTGGCGACGGCTCCAATGCGAAAGCAATGGCCGATTTGCAATTCCAAAAGATTACTATAAATGGCAGTCAAACGACGATTGGAGATTTTTATCTATCGATTGTTGGACAATTGGGCCTTGATGTCAATGGCGCAATCCAAGCAAGTATTAGCTCGGCAGCTGTCGCACAGCAAGTGGACAACCGCAGACAATCAATCTCCGGTGTTTCGCTTGATGAAGAAATGACGAATATGGTTCGCTTTCAACAAGCCTACAATGCCGCGGCGAAATATGTTTCGGCCGTCAACGATATGTTAGATAAATTAATTAATGGCTTATAAAGGGCAAGAAATGAGGATGCAGGATGCGCGTAACACAGCTTATGGTGACACGAAACTTTAACCAGAATTTACAGCGGAATAACACCGCTATTGATTCATTGCGCCAGCAAATCGCGTCCGGTGTGAAATATGAGAAAGTTTCCGATAATCCGATGGCGGCAATGAAAGGATTATCGCACCGATCGTCGATGATGCAGCTTGAGCAGTATCAAAATAATGCCCAGGACGGAATCGACTGGCTCACAGCTGTTGATGATACACTCGGAAATGCCACGAATGTGCTCCAGCGGATATATGAATTAACCGTTAAAGCCAGTAATGATACAAATGATGATGTTGATCGAAAGAGTATAGCAGTTGAAATCCGTTCGTTAAAAGAGCAGCTTGGTAACATTGCCAATACCAATTTTATGGGGAAATATCTTTTTTCGGGCATGGACCAGAAGCGTCCTTATAGCGATGGGATACTAGAAATGGGTGTTCAGCCTGGGATGTCTTGGGAAATAGGCCAAGGCATGTCGGTGAGTGCGAATGTAAATGCTAGTTCGGTATTTGGATTTGCGGTTGATGGGAAAAATTTATTTGAAACCCTTGATCTTCTTGCAACAACATTAGAAGCTAACGAAAACCCTAATGACCTGATTGGCGTAATTGAAAAGCAGATGAACAACGTTCTCACCCAGCGCACGGTAGCAGGGGCCAATCAAAATTTGCTCGAATTAGCCTCCAATAAAATCGATCAAGCCACCTCCCTTCAGGAAAAAATGCTATCGAAGGTAGAAGATACGGATTATGCAAAAGCTTATATTGAATTAACAGCACATGAGACAGCATTAAAAGCATCACTTTCAGCTGGGGCGAGACTTATGCAGCCGACATTGGTGGATTTCTTGAGATAAATAGAATGCTATTGAAAAAACTCGCTGGTTTGGCGAGTTTTTTCAATTTTAATACAAAAAGATGCAAAATATGATAAATTATTTCACCTTTCCCCTCTACTAATTCAATAACCCTGTCGATACATAGAAATAGAGAGGAAGAAGTTCCTTATCAAACGAGGAGGTACATAAAATGAGAATTAATCATAACATTTCAGCACAAAACACTTACCGTCAATTATCAACAAACAATGCGAACCAAGCAAAAAACATGGAGAAACTATCTTCAGGACTTCGTATCAACCGTGGTGCGGATGATGCGGCAGGGTTATCAATTTCTGAAAAAATGCGGGCTCAAGTTCGCGGCTTAGATCAAGCTTCTAAAAATGCACAAGATGGTATTTCTATGATCCAAACGGCGGATGGTGCATTAAACGAAACACACAACATCCTTCAACGTATGAGAGAACTAAGTGTTCAATCTTCAACTGATACTCTAGCACAACAGGATAGAGATGCTATTGGTGAAGAGATGGTAGCTTTAAGAGATCAAATTAATACAATCTCACAAACAACTCAATTTAACGGCAAGAACATCCTAAATGGTGATTTAGCTGCTTCTCAAGCTACTGGAGGTTTACAAGCTGGTAATACAGTTGGAGCTGCAAAAGTGGATTCAATTGATGTTTCTGGTGCTAAAGCAGGTACACAATTTGATTTGAAATTAAAAGATTTAAGTACCGATACAGTAGTTATGACGGCAAATGGAGTATCTCAAGAAATTAAACTAACTAATTCAATGTTTGATACAGCTGGTAAGAAAACAGTATTGGATTTCGATAAGTTAGGTATAAAAATAACATTAGATTCGACTGCGCCAAATACTGGTTCTGAAGCAGATGATACCGCAGCAGACCTTGCTGGCAAGGCGATAACTACTACTGCTGGTAAAGAGAGTGCTCAATTTTCAGTGGGTGCAAATGGAACTGATAAAGAAACAATTACAGTAGCTTTTAAAGATATGAGTGCAGATAAATTAGGATTAGATACCCTAACTAAGAATACAATGAGTGATGTTACAACTTCTCAAGCTATGACTAAAACATTGGATACTGCAATTGCTGCTGTATCTACGCAAAGAAGTTCTTTGGGTGCAGCACAAAACCGCTTAGAGTTTACAAATAATAATTTAGCTTCTGTATCTCAAAACTTAACATCTGCTGAATCACGTATCAGGGATGTAGACATGGCTCGTGAAATTATGGAAAGCAGTAAGAATGGTATTCTTGCACAAGCTGCTCAAGCAATGCTTAGTCAAGCAAACCAGGCTCCACAATCAGTTCTTCAATTACTTCGTGGATAGTTTTAATGAAAATTGGGGCTCTAGGAAACCTAGAGTCTCTTTTTTATGGCTACACTCTCCAATTGAAAAAATCTAAAATATGCCATCCTTTCTTAATTCCCTCAATTTGTAGACTATAGACCAATAGCTTCTTGAAAGTGTTAAGGCTATTTCTTTATCAGTTTTTCCATTATTCTTTAGGGAGATTAATTTTTTAATTTCTTCTATTGAATAATTTTTATTTCTTTCTGAACTAGTAACAAGAAAAGTGTAATTTGGGAAATTCCTCCCCCATTTATCTTCTTCAAGTTTTAGACGAAAATTCCAATTTGTTTTATAAAACATAGATGGACAACTGACTGTAGCGTCATTTATGACATCTAAGTATGCAAATGTTTCTTTTACAGATGTCGTTCTTAAAATAATTCCAGAGCCATCATTTCTATATCCAAAATGTAAATCAAGATTAAATTGATTTTTTATGTGATTTTTCAGGATTAATAAATCTTCATAAAAGTAATTTTGTAGATATAAATAAATATGTGGGGTAAGGTAAATTCTTTTTTTATTATGGTTAACTTTAGAAGTAATTGATAGGGTACCATCATCCATAAATAAGACTGCTAAAAAAGAAGGATGTTTGCAATTCGGTAACAAGGATGGTGGAATAGTCTTTTTACCAGTCTCATTATAAAATAGTTTTAATAAATTTGTGAAAAAGGGGCTAGAGGCAGAACATAACGTATGACTTTTCGGTCTAATATAAAATAGCCCATCCATTATTTGTACTTTCCATTCACGGTACTCTTTTTGATTTTCTCCATAATGCTCTCTATAACTACTATTTCTCCTTCTACTATTCTTATATAACTTCGTAAGTTCACCATCTCCAATAATACTAGCAATTAAGACATTTATCTGTATTTCGTTTAAATTGCCGAACATTTAAAAGAGCCTCCTTTAAAAGAGAATGTATGTTCTAAAATTTATTATAACAAATATTTTAATAATTTGCACTTCAATTCTTTATAGGGTTTATTAAAACAAGTCTTAAAATAATTTTGATTAAATGAATACCCTATCCATTTATTTGAAAAATGCCGATACTAAATATATAGATTCAGATTCATCTTTTTATGGGGTTAAAAAATTATTTAATAAGGGGGGGGATGAGTAATGACAATGCAAATAAATTCAACCAATAATGTTAATCAAAGACTTACCACACAATCTGCCAATAGTAGGGAGAATATAACACAAGAGACTATAAACGAGAAAAAGAAAACTGTTGAAACAAAACAAATTGGACCTCAACAAGAATTAACCCCGGAACAGTCAAAAAATGCTCTTGAAACTTTCAATAAAATTTTTAAGCCTACCCATCTAGAGTTCCAAATACACCAAGATTCAGGTAAGTACTTTGTCGAGATTGTCGATGACAAGACGAAGGAAGTTCTAAAACAAATTCCTTCAGAGGAATTTTTAAAAATGATAGCCGAAGCGAAAGAAAATCATGGCTTAATAGTTGATATTCGGGTTTAATCATTTTTAATTAGAACTAAAGAATTACATTAGATTGATGTTTACCCTATCTTTTATTTTCTAAATAGCCGATACTAATACATAGATATTTCTTAATGTGGGGTGAATAAATTGGCTAGTTCTTCGATTACAAGAATAACCGGTATGGCGACAGGAATGGATACCGATTCAATTGTAAAAAAATTGATGGATGTCGAGAAGATCCCGTTAAATAAGCTCAAACAACAGCAACAAAAGCAGACATGGTTAAGTGATGCCTACCGCCAGTGGAATAAAGATCTGCTCTCGTTTCAATCCAATACATTGTTTAATATGAAACTATCAAGTGCTTATAATACATTTGATGTAAATTCTAGCCTATCAAACTCAATATCTGGAACTGCAACAAGCAGTGCAATTGCCGGTACCTATACAGTTGCTGTGAACAGAATTGCCGAGTCGGCCACATTTACGGGCAACAAAGTTCAATTAGACCCATCAAAACCATTGGGTGATGGAACGGATAGTGTTTTGACAACCATCAAAATTAAGGATAACAATGATTCTGAAAAAACAATCGATATTGAAATCAAGAATTCCGATACACTTAATGATGTCATTTCAAAATTTAATAGTGCGAAAGACTCCTCTGGTAAGAGTTTGGGGTTGCAAGCAATATATGATAAAAACTTGCAGCAATTTATTTTAAAAACAAAGGTCACTGGTGAAGAAACAAAAATCGATTTTAGCCAGACTAATCAAGATGGTCAGGACTTTTTAAAAAACATACTTGGGTTTGAAGAACTCTCGAAATCGGGTAAAAATGCGGATATTACCTTTAATGGAAATCAAATCACATCGTTATCATCAAACAATGTGACGATTATGGGGATCAGCCTGACACTAAAGAGCCCAACATTGGATGCGGCTGGAAACCCGCTTACTAGCACGATAAATGTCTCGCAAAATATCGATGCAGAAGTTAAAAATATTCAAGATTTTGTTGATAAATACAATGACTTATTAGATAAATTAAACAAAGCTCTCGATGAACAAATCTATAAAGATTATCCGCCACTGACAGATGACCAACGGAAGGATCTGTCGGAAAAGCAAATTGAACAGTGGGAAGAAAAGGCGAAAAGCGGTCTGCTTCGCCGAGATAGTATCCTCTCTGATATGATGAATAAAATGCGAAGCGCCATGGGTGTCATCGTAAGTAATGGCAGTACATATAACTCGCTTGGTTCGATTGGGATTTCTTCGAAAAGTTATCAGGACTGTGGTAAGCTTTATATTGATGAAAAAAAATTACGGGAAGCGATTCAAGCTGATCCGGATGGTGTCCGCACTTTATTTTCACAAATAGGGGATACGGATAAGGGAACAAATGGTGTAGTTCAACGTCTTTCTGATGTGATGACACAAGGGATTAAAGATTTAACAAAAAAAGCCGGAGTTACGGGAAGCTCACAATATGATCAAAGTGTCATTGGAAAATTGCTCGCAAACATCCAGAAGGATATTTCACGGCAAAACAGCAGGATGTTTGATAAGGAAAATCAATATTACAAACAATTCGCCGCAATGGAAGTAGCAGTAAATAAATTTAACTCCCAAGGCTCGTGGCTCTATTCACAATTTAATAGCGGACAATAAAAGAAAAGGCCAATTTCGCTTATGCGAAATCGGCCTTTGTTAGTTTTTCAAAGTAATGCTGTACGCCTGATACCCAATCGTTATTTAATTGGTTTGGGTCGTTGGCGGCGCCTATGGGTGCGTATTTTGCGCCGATTTGGGCAATTGTCATTTTGCCATCGTCCAAATAATTTTTCTTTAGGTTGCGGGCCATATCGAAGATGCTTTCTTTAACAGAGGCATAGGTCTTTAAGCCGTTTTTCCCCATCATTCCCGCAACGTTATGTTTATAATTGGCCGCATTTGAACTGCCGTTTCCTGTCTCGTGGATGGAAATAGCGGCAAGCAGTGCCGGACTAATTTGATACTTCTTCCCAGCTTCGATAAAGATATTACCTGTATTTTTTAAAGCGCCCTTTAACTTGGAATCAAGGGCAGCGGAATCTACATTTTCATATTGTACCGGTGTTCCGCCCGCTAAAGTGGACAGCAATTCTTCCATACCAGCCGAATGATTTGAGTTAGGGTTTATTCGTAAATTAATCGGATTCATCTGAAAATAATCAGCGATTGACTCGCTGTTTCCACTATCCATTTTGGCAAGTTCTGCTTCGAGAATTACTTGGGTCAGCAGTGAGGAGAAAGAACTACTTGTTGTTTTAGCAGCAGTGGCCGCATGACCGTTGTTCGAAATAGTCTTATTCAATAACTGTTCGGTAAGCAAGGAATTAATATTCATGAACTTCTTTCCCTTCAAACAAGCATACCCTTCTATTCTACCTGATTTTGTCGAAAATGGAATGATTAATAAAAATTTTGTCAAACTTTGTTTATTTCTTGTTGTTTGATTCCTAGAAAACGATTATCCTTATGATAGTAAAGTTATAGAATAGTAGGTGGCAATAGGTGATTCAGCCTCCAATTGCAGGAAATAAATACATAATTAACGGGACTAACAGGACAGAGAATAAAGAAAAGAACACTCTTTTTGATGAGTTGCTGCAATCCACAGCCGGAAATGAGCAGGAAAATGACGAGGGAAATGTTGATTTGCTTTTAGGGATATTGAATTTCCTACCAGCCCCGATGGCACAGTCAACGGTGCAACAAGGACAACCTCAATTAATAGACCAACAAATATCGGATTTTTCGATGAGGATTGTAACAGAACAAGAGGATGCTCCACTGTTAGCGGAAAACCAGCAACGAGTTTCCCCTAACATAATAAAAAAAGATGATTACCACCAACTCCCAATAAAAGCAGCTAATCATCAACCAGCGGCTCAAACGGAAGTATTAAAGGAAAATGAGATTCCTATTTTTCAACAACAGCTGTCAAAACAGACGGTGATGGAAACAGCAGTGTCACAGTTAACTGCACAAGCACCTGAAGGTTCACTTAAGGACACCTTAGTGTTGACCTCTACGGTGGAACCGGAAATTGTACAGAAAAAAGAAGATTCGAATCATTTCAACATAACTGGATTCATTCCTTCTGATAATCGACAGACAAACGAATCGTCCGCAAGTCAGATAAATCCGGGTGATAAGCCTGTTTTCCCTATGCCAGTCCGAGCAACAAATTTTCAACAGGACGTGGGGCAAGTTTTTCAAGCGGCGATTAAAGTCCAGGAGGCAAAGAAGGGGATGGAAGCAACCTTTACCTTACAGCCGGAGCATTTAGGGAAAGTCGATGTGAAAGTGCTGGTTAAGGATGGGAATGTGACGGCAGAATTTCTGGCGAGCACCCCGTTAGGAAAGGATTTGCTGCAAACAAATGTGCAAGCGCTCCATACAGCACTGGAACAACAGGGCTTTCGGGTTGATAAAATTGATATTTCGCAGCAATACAGCCATTTGGCCAACTCTTTTTCACAAAAGGGAGATTCCAACCCAAGGCAAGGGCAGCCGGATTCACGTAAGCGGAATGAACGCTACATCCAAACGAAGGAAGATGCCTATCAAGATTTTCCGAGCGAGATTGGCTGGAGTTCACAAATAAATACGACGGCCTAGAGGAGGAAACTAGTTGGCAACAATTAATGCGCTTAATCCATATACACAACAAACAAGCAACAATCCGCAAAAAAAAGAGCTGGGCAAAGAACAGTTTCTGAAAATCTTGGTTGCCCAGCTGCAAAATCAAGATCCAACCCAGCCGATGCAGGACGGGGAAATGATTTCGCAAATGGCTCAGCTAAGTGTGTTAGAGCAGTTATCAAACTTAAATAATTCACTATCCGCCTATCTATATTTAAATGCTAACCAAGATAATTTAGCGCAATATTCTAGTATGTTAGATAAGAAGGTAACGTGGATGAATCCGGAAACGAACAAAATCGAGAGTGGTATTGTCACGGGTGTCCAATATAAAAATGGACTTGTTTACTTTAAAATTGGCGAGAAAGAAGTGCTTTCATCTGCAATAATATCAGTAGAAATTAATCATAACGAGGTGGAAAAGTAATGTTACGTTCATTAAATACTGGAGTATCAGGTCTTCGTGCCTTTCAAACAAAGTTAGATGTCATTGGCAATAATATTGCCAACGTTAATACCGTCGGTTATAAAAAAGGCCGGGTTGTCTTTGAAGATATTTTCAGTCAAACGTTAAGGGGTGCTACAGCGCCATCAGCGTCTTCAGGCGGAATTAATCCTCTCCAGGTTGGATTGGGAACAAAGGTAGCTAGTGTTGATAATTTATTTACACCGGGCACTCCTACAACAACGAATAATCCAACAGATTTATACATTGATGGGGATGGTTTTTTTGTTGTTCAGAATTCCTCGGGGGAAAAATTATTAACGAGAGCTGGTACTTTTTCATTTGATAGTAATAATCAATTGGTCAATCCAGATGGGATGATTCTACTAGGTATAGATGGTAACCCTGTTAAACTTCCAACTGACAGCGTTGCTTTTTCTATTGACCTACACGGAAATGTTAAAGGTTTTGATAAAGATGGTAAAGAGCTTCCTGGTGGTACAACGATCGGGATTTCCACCATTACCAATCCAGGAAGATTAAGTAAAGTTGGCGGCTCATTATATCGCGATACCGATCCAATCACAATTAGTAATCCGAAAGATAAAACTGTGCAACTTATAACCGGCCAGCTTGAAATGTCCAATGTCGACCTGTCTGAAGAACTAACTGACATGATTACCGCCCAGCGCGGCTTCCAGGCAAATGCGAAAATTATTACGGTATCAGATTCGATTTTAGAAGAATTAGTGAACTTAAAACGATAATCAATAAATCATAAAGGGATAGGGTGAGAATACGCCCTCACCCTTTATCATTTTATGGAAATGGAACAAGATAGAGAGGAACATAGCAATGGCTGATCGTAATTCGATTTCACATGAAGAGTTAACTGAAGCAAATCGGACAGCAAATGTGAAGGTTTATGATTTTAAGCGGGCGCAGAAACGGCTATCGACAGAGCAGCTTCGTGTGCTGAAGAAAATTCATGAATCATTTGCCTATCGGTTGTCTTCCACATTTTCAACGCTGCTCAGGACCATCACCCAGGTTGATGTGGTTTCTGCCGAACAGGTCACCTATGAGGATTTCATTCAAACATTGCCTGGATCTACCGTTTTAGCGGTGCTTGAAGCAGCCGGACAGGAAAAGCGTTTGGCCTTGAATTTCCCTCCGCGAATGGCTTTTGCCATGATTGACCTTCTGCTCGGAGGAAAAGGAACTTGGGAGAATACTGAAACATCGACGATCACTCCGATTGAAACGAATGTATTAAAGCGGGTTGTCGAAGGGGTCATTCAGAATCTGCATAAGGCTTGGGCAGATATTCTCACGCTTAGACTGAAAAGTACTAGTGTAGAAACCAATCCACAATTTTTACAGCTCGTCGATCCTTCTGACCCGGTCGTGGTTATGACTTTTACAGTCAGCTTTGGGGAAATGCTGGAACGAATGCAGTTGTGCATGCCTTATGCGTTATTAGAACCATTTATTTTAAAGCTCTCGGCTCACAACTTGTTAGTACAAAGCCAAGAAGTGAAAAACAATCTAGATAACGACTTCATTCAGGAACGAATTGAACATTTAACGGTTCCCGTTCGGGTGGAATTAGGGCGGGCAGCGATCTCGATCGAGGAATTTCTTGGTTTGTCTGTCAATGATGTGATCCAATTGGATCAGCTCGTTGATGAACCACTAAGTGTAAAAATCAATGAAGAGACGAAATTTTTGGCTTTCCCGGGAACGAAAAAGTCACGGATGGCAATTAAGATTGAACAAGTAGTAGAAGGGGAAGAAAAAAATGAACGATAATGGAAAGCTAACACAGGAGGAAATGGAAACACTTCTTGGCAGCAGTGGACAAAAGACGGAGGAATCATTTCGTTTTTCTGAGTTTACGGCAAACGAAACGAAGCAGTTGAAAGAAGAGTCGGTAAATTTACCGCTCCTCCTTGATATCCCATTAGAAGTCGTCGTCGAGCTTGGCAGGACAAAAAAGAAAATCAGTGAGGTTCTAGAATTGACCAGCGGCTCGATTGTCGATTTGGACAAAATGGCAGGAGAACCGGTTGATATCTATGTGAACAACAAACTTGTTGCTAAAGGGGAAGTGGTCGTGATTGACGAACACTTCGGCGTCAGACTAACGGAAATTTCGCCTGCGCCCTTTTAAACTTGTAAACCAGGTGAATCTAAAATGATAAATGAAAAAGCAGGACTGCTGGAAGAATTTTATCAGCAGACACTATTAATGAAAAAGGCGCTCGAAACAGGCAAAGACGAAGATGTCTTTGATTTACTAGAAAGTCGGCAGAACTGTATCGCTGCCATCGATAAACTTGATCAGCAGGCGGGAACCACCCTGATGAACGAGCAAATAAAGCAGCAGCTTCAGCAGCAAATGCTCTTAGAACGAGACGTTCAGCAGAAGCTCCAGCAAGCATTGAAAAAGCTCAGCATCCAAATGCGCACACAACAAAATGAAACTTTTTTAACCAAGCAATACGAAGAATTAATCCCGGTATCTAAGGGGATATTTTATGATTCTAAGAAATGAGGAAGTTGTAAGATGCTAAATCCGCAGGAAGTCTACCAAAGAAATCAAGTAATGACAGCTCGCCCGGAAGAACTAATCTTAATGCTCTATAATGGCGCCATCAAGTTTCTTCATCAGGCAAAACTGGCGATTGAAAAAAAGGATATCCCGAAGGCAAATAGTTCCCTTGTTAAAACACAGGACATTCTTACCGAATTGATGACCACCTTGAATTTGGACTATGAGATTTCCAACTCGTTGTTATCACTATATGACTATATGAAAAATCGCTTAATTGAAGCGAATATCGCCAAGGACATAGCAGTTATTATTGAAATTGAAAATATGCTATTAGAACTAAAAAATACATGGGCAACAGCGATGAAACAAGGACTATCCTCCTAATGTGAAATCATTAGGAGTTTTTTTAATCCAGACACGCATTTTTTGATTTCAAATACTGTTATATTAATGTAGAATAATATCGAATGCTGTCAAATTAATGAAATTTGTAGGTGAAATCGATGAGTCAGATAATCGGAATTATGTCTCAAGCACTAGATGCTTCTTCGTTAAGACAAAAAGCTATTTCTAATAACATCGCAAATGCTGATACTCCTAATTACAAGCCCCAACGGGTGTCGTTTGAGGACATGCTTCAGCAGGAAATACATAGCTCTTTTTCCGGGAAACGTACAAATGTAAAGCATATTGCTATCGGCAATGGAAGTACAATCCCATCTCCTAAACTAGTAAATGAACATACAGTGATGAGGAATAATCGCAACGGTGTTGATTTGGATTTTGAAATGACGGAAATGAGTAAAAACTCATTATGGTATCAATCATTAGCCTATGGAATGAATGAAGAATTCAATTTATTAAAAATGTCGATTAAGGGAAGAGGGTAAATAAATGTCGATATTCCAATCTCTTTCAATTAACGGCTCAGCCTTAACAGCCCAGCGCCTTAAATTAGATGTCGTTTCGTCCAATATTGCCAATGCTAATACGACAAGAGGAGAGTTCGTGAACGGCAAATGGGTTCCTTACCGCAGAAAAATGGTTGAACTTGCTGCTGGCACGCCGTCCACTTTCGAATCCTATTTAAAGCAGGAATTAAATCCCACAGGAGTCCGTGTCAATAAAATTGTTGCGGATCAGACACCCTTTAAAGCTGTTTATGACCCATCAAACCCGGACAGCGACGAGCAGGGCTATGTGATGATGCCGAATGTTGATGTAACAAAGGAAATGGTTGATTTAATGGCGACCTCCAGGGCCTATGAGGCAAATATAACGGCCTTTAATGCCGGAAAAACGATGCTGCAAAAAGCATTAGAAATTGGTAAATAAGGGGTGAAATTGTGATGAAAATTACAGGAATCGATCCAACAAGCAGTTTATTATCGTTAAATAAACCGCAAAAGACTGCAGGATCATCATCGTTTGAATCGATGTTAAATCAATATATTCAACAGACAGATAATGCTGTAAAAGATTTTGAAACCAAATCGATTTCCTTGGCAAAAGGTGAAGATATCAATTTGCATGATGTCACGATTGCGGCGCAAAAAGCAAACATCGCCGTGCAACTAACCACACAAATACGTGATAAAGCAGTAGAAGCTTATCAAGAAATGATGAGAATGCAAGTTTAAAGGCGAAAGCGTCCACTAGTCGCTGGAGCTAGATAAGTCTAAAAGCGGAAGCTACCGTTTATTTTTTAAAGAAAAAGTGGAGAAATCATGAATCAACAGATACGAGAATTTAGTGGAAAAATCAGTGAGTATTGGAAATCGGTTAGCTCTAAAAATAAACTTCTATCCTTTGGACTGTTTATTTTTATTGTCTTAGTGTTGTCGCTCACCATTTACTTTGTCTCCAAACCCAACCTTGTGCCGCTCTACACCAATGAGATGAGCCAGCAGGAAATTGGTGATATTAAGGCGGAACTTGATCGTCAAGGATTTACACAATATCAGCTGGGTAATAACGGGACAACGATTTTAGTTCCTGAAAAAGATGCTTCGAATTTACTCGTGTCACTGGCGGCCAAAGGGCTGCCGAAAACAGGCTCGATCAGTTTTTCCGAGATGGCAAAAAACATGCAGTTCGGGGCGACGGACCGGCAGCTGGATGCGATGGAGCGAGAAGCGCTTCAGGGACAAGTAGCCAATTTACTGTCACATGTAAATGGAGTAAAAAGCGCACAGGTCGTGATTTCGACTCCTAAGGAAACCTTATTTATTAAACCAAACGAAAAAGAAAAGGCCTCGGCTTCAGTCGTCATCACCCTCCAGCCCGGCTATGAACTGGAACCGAAGCAGGTTCAAACCTTATATCATTTAGTCTCGAAGAGTATTCCTAATTTGCCTAAAGATAATATCATCATGACCGACCAATATGGGAATGGCTTGGACAATTTATCCCAGGAAAATGCAGGCACAACCGGGACGTATGAGGATCAGCGGAAGATTCAAAAAGATGTCGAAGCGGATATCCAAAAAAACCTTCAGCAAATGTTAGGGACGATTATCGGCCAGAATAAAGTACTCGTGCAAGCCTATGTCCGTTTGAATTTTGACCAGGTAAAGACAAAGGAAGATCTCGTCGAGCCTGTCAATAAAGAAACAAACGAAGGCATCGCGATCAGTGCTGAAAAAATCCAAAAAACATACAGTGGGAAGGATAATTCAGGCGCTGTCAGCGGTACCGGCCAATCCGACACCCCTAGCTATGCCGGGACTGGAACGGATGGGGGCCAGGAAAATAAGTCGGACGATATTGAAAGTCGTGTGAATTATGAAGTAAATCGGATTTCAAAGGAGATTGTGCAAAGTCCGTACAAAATCGAGGACATGACGATTAATGTCGGCGTCGAACCGCCTGACCCGAAGAATCCTGGTTCATTAACAAAGGATACGAAAGATAATATTCAGCAAATCCTTTCGAATGTAGTCAGAACGGCACTCAGCGATAACCCGAATGTAACCGATCAGAATGTGGGCTCACGGATTACCGTCTTCCCAAGGGAATTTAGCGGGAATACAGTGCCAGCGAGTGATACAGCAACGGCAAGCAAACTCCCAGATTGGCTGCTTTACAGCATAATTGGTGCAGGAGTTCTGCTCATTCTGCTTATATTGGTTCTTATTTTTCGCAGGAAAAAGCCAGAGGAACTAGAAGATGAAGTGTTCCCAATGTTTGAGCCGCAAATGATTAGAACCGCTGTCGACAAAGAAGAGGAAAAAGTAGCCCTTAAACAGCAAATCGAACAAATGGCAAAAGAGCACCCGGGCGAATTTGTTGGTTTGCTTAGAAATTGGATGAAGGAATAAGAGGAGGAGGTGCATTAAGATGGAAAACTATACAAACATACAGAAGGCAGCCATCTTACTGCTTTCCTTAGGTCCGGACGTAACCGTCCAAGTAATGAAGCATATGGAAGAAAAAGAGATTGAGAGTATTACAACCGAAATTTCCAATTTACGCAAGGTGCCGCCTGAAGTGACCGAGAAAATTTTAAAGGAATTTCATGATATTGTGGTCGCTTCCCGGGTCGTTTCTTACGGCGGGGCCGACGTGGCCAAAGAATTATTGCTTCGAACCTTTGGCGAGGAAAAGGCAGCAAGCTTCATGAATCGAATCGATGAGGTCAAACGACCGGATGAGAAGCCGTTTGAATTTCTTGCTGAAGTGGAGTCGAAAAGAGTCGTCCACTTACTGCAAACGGAAAATGCCCAAACGATTGCGCTCGTCTTGTCTTACCTTCATTCGGAACAAGCAGCCGCGGTGCTTTCGTTAATTTCCCCGGAGCGCCAGTTTGAAATTTCGAAGCGGATTGCCTTGATGGGCACCACCTCACCGGAGATTGTCCGCCAGGTGGAACAGGCATTAGTTGAAAAGCTGTTAATGGCTGAAAATAACGACTCGAACGGTCAAAACGGAATCGATTCGATTGTCAATATTCTCAGCAGTGTTGACCGTCCAACGGAGAAGAATATTCTTGAGACGTTAGAAGATAAGGACCCAGAGCTTGCCAACGAAATCAAACAACGGATGTTTGTGTTTGAGGATCTGAGCCTTCTAGATAATCGCTCCATCCAGCGGATTTTGATGGATGTTACCAATCAAGACCTCCCGCTTGCATTACGCAGTGCCAGTGAAGCGGTTAAAAATGCTATCTACGCTAATATTTCCAAACGCCGTTTGGAAGGTCTTGAGGAAGAATTAGCTGCTAATGAACCGGTTCGTCAGAAAGAGATGGAAGAGGCACAAAGCCGAATTGTCAGCATCGTGAGGAAATTAGAGTACGAAGGAGTCATTATTATTTCTCGAAATCAACCGGCGCAGGAACAAATAGAAGAGATTATGGAAGAGGAAGAGGACCTTGTCATCTAAGATTGTTAAATCGTTGCATGTTGTCAAAAAAGATGGACAGAAACTAATCGGGCTCCCAAATCATCAACATACCCAGGAAGAACTAACAGAAATTGCCTCCGAGCCAGATCAATTGCTGGGCGTGCAGCTTGAAATCGAGCTTGCTGAGCAAAAGGCGCAAATCGCTGCGGAATTAGCGGAATGGAAAAATAAGGAGAAAGAGCAATTCCGTCTCCTGCTTGAAGAAGAAAAAAAGCGCGGCTATCAGGAAGGCTATCAAAACGGTTTTGACGAGGGGAAGGAACACGCAAAGCTTCAATATCGCGAGCTGATTGAACACGCAAGCGCTATTTTAGAACAAGCCTTTCAAGAAAAACAAGCGGTCATCGAAGAGGCAGAGCCGTTTGTGATTGCGTTGAGCGTCGAGATAGCCAAGAAAGTTTTACAACAGGAATTACAACTGAACCAAGAGGCATTGCTGCCGATGATCAAACAGTCGCTGTCATCCGTTTACGAAACCACTTCCTTAACGATTAGTGTCGCTCCAGCGGATTTCGCCTTTGTCCAAAAGCAGCGTGAGCAATTGTTATCGGTCGTAAATGGCAAAATTGAGATAAAAATTGTTCCTGACTATTCAGTAAATCAGGGGGGATGTATGATTCATACCTCTTCAGGAAGTGTCGATGCCAGAATCGATGTCCAATTAAGTGAAATCAAAAAAGCACTACTAACCTATCAGCAGGAGCTAGAGACAAGTGAGTAAATGGAAACTTCAAGCCTATTTAGATGTCCTTGAAACGGTGAATCCGATAAAGATGAATGGCAAAGTGACACAAGTGATTGGCCTGACAGTAGAATCACAGGGACCTGATGTGAAATTGGGAGACATTTGTCATATTATATCCAGCCAGCAGCAAAAACCGATCAAGGCGGAGGTGGTTGGCTTTCGCAATAATAAGGTACTGCTTATGCCGCTCGGGGAGCTTCATTCGATTGGACCGGGCTGTGATGTGGTGTCAACGGGAAGGCCGTTAACAGCGAAGGTCGGCACAGACCTGTTAGGAAAGGTGTTGGACGGCTTAGGTAATCCCTTAGATGGCAGTCATCTTCCTGTCGGCCTCCTTGAGGTGAAGGCTGATAATCTACCTCCCAATCCATTGCTGCGGCCGCGGATTACTGAACCGTTAAGTGTCGGTGTTCGGACGATTGACGGATTGCTTACGGTTGGAAAAGGGCAGCGGGTTGGTGTGTTCGCCGGGAGCGGCGTCGGAAAAAGCACCCTGCTTGGGATGATTGCCCGCAATACCGAGGCAGATGTGAACGTCATTGGCCTTATCGGAGAACGTGGCAGGGAAGTGCTTGATTTTATTGAACGGGATTTAGGGGAAGAAGGCTTGAAAAAATCCGTCGTTATTGTCGCGACCTCTGACCAGCCGGCCCTGATTCGGATTAAAGGGGCAATGATTACGACGGCGATTGCTGAATTTTTCCGTGACCAAGGAATGAATGTAAATCTAATGATGGATTCCGTCACGAGGATTGCGATGGCACAGCGGGAAATTGGCTTAGCGATTGGCGAACCGCCGGCGACGAAAGGTTATACCCCGTCTGTGTTTGCGATGCTGCCGCGGTTACTGGAGCGGGCGGGAACGAATGAATATGGCAGTATTACCGCCTTTTATACTGTGCTTGTCGATGGTGACGATATGAATGAACCAGTGGCCGATACCGTCAGAGGCATCTTGGATGGACATATTGTCTTAGACCGCCAGCTTGCCCATAAAGGAGTTTATCCGGCGATTGATATTTTAGCGAGTGTCAGCCGTGTGATGAAGGATATCGTCCCTAATGAACATCTACAGGCAGCTGAAATATTGAAGCAGCATACGAGTGTCTACCAAAAAGCGGAGGATTTGATTCAAATCGGTGCTTATAAACGGGGTACGGACCGGGAAATTGACGAGGCAATTGAGGCCAAGGGCTGGATTGATCAGTTTCGAAAACAAAGCACAACCGAAGCCCCGTCCATTCAAACGACGATTGAACAATTACAATCACGATTCGGAGTGAGCAGCAGATGACTTTTCGGTTTCCATACGAACATATCCTGTCCCTGAAAGAAAAGGAAAAAGAGCAGGCTTTTTCCGAATATGGCAGTTTGGTTAAGAAGAAGGATCAATTGAAAGAAGAAATTCATGGTTTGCTGGAGGAACAGGATGAACAAATCAATCGTTCCAACGGGATGACTTCAGTAGTGGAAATGCAGCAGCAGTCACATTATCTGAATCTCTTAATCCAAAAAATCTCCAAAGCAAAAGAAGTGATGAGCAAAATCGATGAAGAGCTGCGGATTAAGCAGGAGAAATATATGGAAAAGCATAAGGATGAACGGATGTGGAATTTTCTCCGTGATCAATCTTTTGATGCCTTTCTGCAAAAAGAGAAAAAAGTCGAACAAGACCAGCTCGATGAACTTGCGGTCATTCGTCATTTTCATCAGCGGTTTTCCCATTAAATAAGTAAAGGGGCCTTGCAGCGTGAAGGAAAGAAGAAGCGAATCATATGGTGCGGTCCAATCGGTGCAGTTTTCGCCCATCATCGAACAGCCGGACATTGCTCCAGAAAAAAAACAACTAACCTTGCTAACCGATGTCTCCGTTCAAGTATCATTTGAACTTGGGAGAACGAAGAAAAAAGTCCGTGAAATTCTTGAACTGCAAACAGGGTCTGTGCTTCGGTTGGACAAGCTCGCAGGTCAGCATGTTGATGTATTGGTCAACAACATGCCGATGGCTGCTGGAGAACTCGTTGTGATAGAGGATAAGCTTTCAGTCAGGATAGCGGAAATTGTCTCAAAGCAGGAACGGGAAAAGAATCTTAAGTGAAAGGGGAAAGGTTAGTGCATCATTTGAAAAAATGGATTGTGATGTTAACCGCTATTTTGCTTCTTGTTAATGTCCCTTTACAAACAGCACATGCGAGTGAAAAAACGGTTTACGATCAATACAAAAAAAACTCACAGCAAGAAAAAAACCTTCCCCCGGCTAAGCCTGATACTTCAGCCGCCTCTACCGGGCTTTATGCGCTGCAATTTATTGGGTCGTTTCTATTAATCATTGCCTTAATTTATCTCGTGTTACGATTTATTTCACGGAAGACGAAACTCCTCGGTTCAGGGGGTGCCTTTCATGCCATCGGCGGGCATCCGTTTGGCAATAATCGTTCCGTTCAGCTCCTGATGATTGGCGATACGTTATATATTCTTGGTGTCGGCGAAAGTATCAATGTCATTCGGATGATCCCACCTGGGGCAGAGCAAACGAAACTGTTAGAATCGGTTGCCGAGACACCCGTGGATATTTCCGATAAGTGGAAAGGGAAATGGAAGCTAAAGTGGAAGTGGAATCGTGACTTTTTTAACCGGAAAACAAAAGAAGAAAAATGGAATGCCCAATTCATCGAGCAGCTAAAGGACGTCCAATCTAACCAGGCCCACAACCAAGACCGTTCATGAAAGGGGGAGATGGAACGTGAGAAAAGTAGTCCTCCTGACACCTTTAGTGTTTTTTCTTTTTGCCATGAATGCGTTCGCTGCCCCGGCTGATACGGGACTGCAGCTTAACTTTGGCGGGTCGGGCAATGATACATCGATGACCGTGAAGCTCATCCTGCTGTTAACCGTTTTATCGGTTGCTCCGAGCATTCTTTTATTAATGACGTCGTTCACTAGGATTGCGATAGTCCTTTCGTTTGTCCGGAATTCGCTGGGAACGCAGCAAATGCCGCCGAACCAGGTCATCATGGGGATCAGTCTATTGCTTACTTTTTTTGTAATGGGACCAACGCTGCAACAGGTTAATAATCAGGCACTACAGCCGTTTTTTAAAGGTGAAATCAGCCAGAGTGCGGCGATGGATAAAGCGGCTGCCCCGATGAAAGAATTTATGGCCAAGCAAACGCGTGAAAGTGATTTAAAGCTATTTTTGGATTACAGTCAGAAGAAAAATATCACCAGCATCGACGATATCCCATTGACTACCCTTGTCCCGGCTTTTGCAATTAGTGAGCTGAAAACAGCGTTTCAAATGGGCTTCCTGATTTTTATACCGTTCGTGATTATCGATATGGTTGTAGCAAGTATCCTGATGGCGATGGGGATGATGATGGTTCCGCCTTCTTTGATTTCATTGCCGTTTAAAATTCTGCTGTTTATCTTGGTTGATGGCTGGCATTTAGTCGTACAGTCATTGTTTGTCAGCTTTAAATAAGGAAGTGTGTTGTGATGACATCTGAGAGTATTATGGGACTGGGCCAAAATTCGATTTTCCTTACCTTAATGGTAGTAGCTCCGATTTTGGGGATCGCCTTAGTTGTGGGATTGATTGTCAGTATTATCCAGACGGTTACGCAAATTCAAGAACAGACGCTGTCGTTTGCGCCAAAAATTATTGCTGTCTTCCTGGGGCTATTAGTATTTGGTCCCTGGATGCTTACCCATCTAGTCGATTTTACCCGGAATATTTTGGCCAATCTTACGAGTTTCATAGGATAAGATGATGCCATATTTAGATTATATACCGTTATTTCTGCTTGTATTTGTGCGGCTGACCAGCTTTTTAGTTTCCGCCCCCTTATGGATGGAGCGGCAAATACCGGCCCCGTTTAAATGGGGAAGCGCATTTTTCATTTCCCTCCTTGTCGTTGGCTTAATGGAGGTACCACAGGGACTCGAGCTCAATTCAAACTATCTTTTGTTAATAATGAAGGAAGTCATTGTCGGGCTCAGTATGGGATTTTTTGCGGCAATTTTGTTTTATGCTGTAGAACTGGCTGGAAGCTTTATTGATTTGCAAAGCGGGTTTGCGATGGCTTCAATGTTTAATCCGCAATCGAGCATTCAGGAACCAATCACCGGCCGCTTTTATTACATTCTCACGATTGTCTTTTTTCTATCTATCAATGGTCATCACATCCTCATTCAAGGGGTCATGGCCAGCTTTCAATGGATTCCGATTGATTCGTGGCTCCCTAGTGATGCCTCTAGTAATCTCGTTATCCTTGCCCTGGATTCAATCAAAAACATGTTTTGGCTTGCGTTTTTAATTGCTGCACCGATGCTGGGTTCCATCTTTTTAGTCGATATCGCCTTAGGAATACTAGCGAAAACCGCACCGCAAATGAATCTTTTTGTCATTGGGATCCCAGTTAAAATGATTATGCATTATATCGTACTCTACGTGACATTGCCGGCATTTTTTTATGTGTTAGGCAGACTTGTCAATGTCATGGTCAAGTCGTTTGAACACATTCTCCAGATTTTTGGCTCATAAAGGAACAAAGATTATGCTGCTATCATTAGATTTACAATTATTCGCGGAAAAAACAGAAAAAGCGACACCACGAAAAAAACAGGATGCCAGGAAAAAAGGCCAGGTTGCCAAGAGTACCGACCTCACAAATGCGATTGTTTTAATTGCCTCGTTTTCGATTCTAGGAATCTATGGGCAGCAGATGGCTATCCGCTTATTTCAGCTAGTTCGATCCGGTTTGTCCGATCTGCTGCTGATGAACCTGACAGAAGAATCTGTCCCGACCTTGTTTGTCGGTCTGCTTAAAGAGGGGGCTATTATTGCTGTGCCGGTGATATTTATTGCTTGGCTGGCGTCGTTAGCGTCTAATCTCTCACAGGTAGGCTTTCTGGTGGCACCCGAGTCATTGAAGTGGGACCTTAATAAACTGAACCCGATTACAGGGGCAAAGCGCTTATTCTCAGCAAGGACGCTGGTTGAATTTGTTAAATCGCTGCTAAAAGTTATCGCTGTCGCTACGGTCGCGGGACTGTTTCTCTGGTCTGAAAAGGGTGAGTTTCTTAAGCTTCCACAAATGGAACCATTACAGATTGTCGGCTTTATTTCTTCTTTGATGATTCGGATGGGCCTGACGATTTCTGCGGTCTATTTAGTAATCGCGGCAGCGGACCTTGTGTATCAACGGTTTGATTTTGCCAAAAAGCTGCGGATGTCAAAGCAAGAAATTAAAGATGAATTTAAAAAGTCGGAAGGCGATCCGTTAATTAAGCATAAAATCAAGGAAAAACAACGGCAGATGTCACGGGCGCGGATGATGGCGGAGATTCCAAACGCCCAGGTTATCGTGACAAACCCAACGCATTACGCCGTGGCGATTGCCTATGAAGCAGGAAAAATGCAGGTTCCGATTGTGGTCGCTAAAGGGGCCGACTTTCTTGCCCTTAAAATTAAAGAAGCCGCCAAGGAACACAAGATTGTGATTATGGAAAACAAGCCATTAGCGCGGGCCCTGTATGCCAGTGTGGAAATTGGCGGGGAAATTCCCGAAGAGCTTTTTAAAGCTGTAGCAGAGATTTTAGCTTATGTTTATCGAATAAAAGGAACTTTGAGTAGTCAGCGAAGGTGAAACAATGAAACTTAAAAATCTTGTCGTATTACTGGCTGTTATTATGATTGTCGCCATGATGGTTATTCCCATGCCGACGTTTATGCTTGATATACTGCTAATCTTAAATCTATCGATCTCGATTTTAATATTATTAATAGCTATGAATACGAAGGAATCGCTTGATTTCTCGATTTTCCCATCACTGCTGTTATTAACGACGCTTTTTCGGTTAGCCTTGAACGTTTCAAGTACACGGTCGATTTTATCAAAGGCAAAAGCGGGGAATGTGATTGAGACATTTGGAAACTTTGTCATCGCCGGAAATGCCGTCGTCGGCTTCATCGTTTTCTTAATTTTAGTTATCATTCAATTCTTAGTGATTACAAAGGGCGCAGAGCGGGTAGCTGAAGTAGCGGCGCGGTTTACCTTGGATGCGATGCCCGGAAAGCAAATGAGTATTGATGCCGACTTAAATGCCGGGATGATTAGCGAGAAGGATGCCCGGAATCGCCGCCAAAAAATTGAGCGCGAAGCCGACTTTTACGGCTCTATGGATGGGGCCAGTAAATTCGTAAAGGGCGATGCAATTGCCGGAATTATTATCCTGATTATCAATGTCATCGGCGGTTTCATCATTGGGATGACGATGCACGGGATGGATTTTTCCCAAGCACTCAGCACGTTTACGCTCTTGTCGGTTGGCGACGGTTTAGTCAGCCAGATTCCTGCGCTGTTAATTTCAACCGCAACGGGAATTATGGTAACGAGAGCCGCCTCTGACGGAAGTCTCGGCGATGATCTGACCAAGCAAATCTTTGCCTATCCCGTTCTATTGTATATAGTAGCAGCTGTGATAGCCGTGCTTGGAATCGTGACACCAATCGGGATTATCTTGACCTGGGGGATTGCCGGTCTGATTGCGTTCGGCGGTTTTACGATGCAAAGGAGCCGCATCAAATCAGAGGAAGCGGAAGAAAATCTGCAATCGGAACAAGAGCTCGAGGAGGTTCGTAAGCCTGAGAACGTCTTTAACCTGCTCAGGGAAGACCCGATTGAATTTGAGTTTGGCATTGGGTTGATCAAATTAGCCGATGCCAATCAGGGCGGCGATTTATTAGACCGGGTTGTCGCGATTCGCAGGCAAATCGCGATGGAATTAGGGCTCGTTGTCCCGGTTATTCGCATCCGCGATAATATCCAGCTTCGTCCCAATGAATATAGTATTAAAATAAAAGGCAATGAAGTGGCAAACGGTGAGATCTTGCTCGATCATTTTCTGATGTTAAATCCCGGTGCTGAAGAGCATGGAATTGAAGGGATTGAAACGACCGAGCCGACATTTGGACTTCCTGCCTTATGGGTGAATGAAGAAATGAAGGATCATGCGGAATTGTTTGGCTACACTGTCGTTGACCCTTCGTCTGTTATTAGTACACATCTATCAGAAACAATTAAGAAGTATGCCCATGAAATTTTAGGACGAGAAGAAACGAAGCAATTAATTGATCATGTGAAAGAGGGCTACCCGTCGCTCGTGGAGGAGCTTGTCGGTCAGACATTGTCTGTTGGAGAGATTCAGAAAGTGCTTCAGAAGCTGTTGAAGGAGCATGTGTCGATCCGCAGCCTGTCTACGATATTTGAGGCATTAGCTGATAATGCAGTCTATACGAAAAATCCCGATATTTTAACGGAGTATGTCCGCCAGGGATTATCACGGCAATTAACCTCTCAGCATACGCAAAACGGCGTCATCCATGCCCTTCGTGTTGGGGCCGGGATTGAAAAGAAATTGGCCGAGTCGATTCAACGGACAGAGCAGGGCGATATCTTGGCTTTGGATCCAGAATCAAACCAGAGAATGCTGCATTCGTTTACGGAATCAATTCAGCAATCTTCACAGCTGGGGATTCGCCCCATCATCCTGACGTCCGCCGGAATTCGGATGTTTGTCAGACAGGTGACGGAAATAGCGTTTGGGGATATTCCGATTCTTTCTTATAATGAGCTCGAACCGAATGTGGAAGTTCAAAGTGTTGGAGTTGTGAATTTATGATTATAAAAACCTATGTAGTCGACCATTTATCCGATGCTTATCCGCTGATTTTTCAAGATCTCGGCAAAGAAGCGATTATTTTAAAAACAAAACCCGTTAAGGCTGCCGGTTTTTTCTGGTTTTTGCGCCGCAAGAAACTTGAGGTGGTTGCCGCAAGTGACCTTGCTGCCGGAGAGAGCCAGAAGGAAGCAGCGTCAAAGCCACCCGAACCCGAACCGGAACAGGTAAAAATGGAATCGCATCAAGAAGTTCTTAAGGAACTTTCTGAGGTAAAGGGGTTAATTCACTCCATCGTTAAGGGGGGCCCTGCCTCGAAGACGATTCCGAAGCCGCTAGAAAAATGGGTTATGAGACTCAGAGACCAGGAAGTAGATGAGGAAGTCATTCAATTTCTTGTTAAACGAGTGACGATGAAATATGACAATTTAGAGCATGTGCCAAGTGAAGTAATCGAAGAAACCTTTCTCAACAACGTTGAAGAGCTTCTAGAAGAGGGCATCACAAAAGAGATGGATTCGAGTCCATTCTTGATTACCTTAATCGGGCCAACCGGTGTTGGAAAGACGACAACAATCGCCAAATTGGCAGCCGTAAGGGTGTTGCAGGGACGGCAGCGTGTCGGGCTGTTGACAACCGATACGTACCGAATTGCCGCAGTTGAACAGTTAAAAACATACGCGAACATCTTAAATGTTCCCGTCGAAGTTGTGACAAACCCAGACGGACTCGCGGATGCAGTCGATGGTTTAAAGGGCTGTCAGGTAATGTTAATGGATAGTTCGGGGAGAAACTATCTTGAGGACGAATACATTGAAGAAATTAATCAATACCTTCATTTTGATGCACCACAAGAAAATTATTTAGTGCTCAGTATGACAACGCGCTGGCGTGATTTGAAGATGGTCATTGAGAAAATGAAATCGGTTCCGATTGATAAGTTAATTTTAACAAAATGGGATGAAACGACCTGTTACGGTGCCGCCCTTAATATTCTATACCACTATCCATATCCTTTATCATATATTAGTATTGGTCAAGCAGTTCCACAGGACATCATGCCGGCAACGGCCAATTATATCGCGAAAAAGATATTGGGAGTGGATGAGTATGCAGCAAGACCAAGCTTATAGTTTGCGGCAGTTATCTAAATCCTTAGCGGAGCCTGTTCGGTCTTCACGAGTGGTGACGGTTGCCAGTGGGAAGGGCGGGGTGGGAAAATCCAATTTTGCCCTGAATTTTGCGCTTAGCCTGATTGGACTTGGTCAAAAAGTCGTCTTGGTCGACCTTGACCTTGGCATGGCCAATATCGATATTTTAATGGGGATGACACCTCAGTCCAATTTACTAGAAATGATTCAGCAACAGAAAAGTGTCTGGGATGTATTAGAAAAGGGACCAAACGGTTTGGAATTTATTGCCGGCGGTTCAGGATTCACCAAGCTCCTGCAGCTTCAGGAGGAGGAAAGAAGCTACTTTTTTTCCGAATTAGAAAAATTGCACGGCTATGCGGACACGATCATTATCGATACAGGCGCAGGCTTAACCCTTGAATCGCAACAATGTCATCTGTCAGCAGATGAGGTCATTTTAATCACCACTGCTGAACCAACTGCGATTGCCGACGCCTATGCAGTTGTGAAGATTTTGCATAGTCAACGCCCGTCTTTATCGTTTCAGCTCGTGATTAATCGCGTCACCAATCCGAAGGAAGGTATGGAAGTAGCGAGTAAATTCAAAACAGCGGTCCATTCCTTTTTAAATAGAGAAATAAAAATATTTGGCGCCATTCCCGAAGATAGTCATGTACTCCAAGCCGTGTTAAAACAAGTACCATTTTGTTTGGCTGCGCCAAAGTCGGCAGCATCACTTACGTTAAAAAGATTAGCAGAACGGTTTGTTACCGGAAGTGCTGAACCAAATGAGAACAGCGGAATTAAAGGCTTTGTCCGTAAATTGACGAAGATGTTGAATTTTTAATCAATGGGGGATTTGATAATGGAAGAGATGCTTGATAAATATATTCCATTGGTTAAAATGGTTGTCGCTCAGATGAAAAAAAAATTATCGGATCAGGCGGATGAAGGCGAACTTTTTTCGTCTGGGATGGTGGGATTATGGGATGCCAGCCTTAAATTTGATACGAAACAAGGCGTTAAATTTGAAACGTATGCCGTTCAGCGCATCCGCGGCGCAATCCTTGATGGCATCCGGCAAACAGATCATGCTTCCCGCTCCCTAAGAAAAAAGGAAAAGTTAATCCGCGAAGCCTTGGAAACGTTAGAGCAAGTCCTGCTAAGGAAGCCTTCTGCTGAGGAAATGAGTAAATATCTAGGAATGCCGGCTGCGGAATACGAGCAGACACTCATCCAAATATCTTCGATTAAACAGGACTCTCTTGATGAGCCAATGGCTGACGATGGAATTGAGGCTCCCAGCTATCACCAGATTGAGGACCATTATTTTCAAAAACAAGAGGAATGGATAGAAGCAAAAGAACGTAAACAGCAATTAGCAGCACTGATCGATTCGCTGCCAGATAGAGAAAAACTGGTCTTGTCCTTAGTCTATTACGAAAATTTAAGTTTAACAGATGTAAGCAAAGTATTAGACGTTCATAAATCCCGTATTTCACAGCTCCACTCGCAAGCAATCAAACGGCTCCGCGGAGCGGCTGAAAAGCAAGGGTTCAGTTTATAAATTTTTTTTTTGAATCCTTCACCAGAATAATATATAATTTTCAGGTGGGCCATTATCAGTTGTTTTGGCTTGTCCTACATAATTTCAAACGATTGGGAGTAGTAACATGGAAAAAGTATTTATATTCGGGCATAAAAATCCCGACACCGATACGATTTGTTCTGCGATTGCTTATGCAGATTTAAAAAAACAATTAGGCATGGACGTTGAACCGGTCCGCCTTGGGCAGATTAATGGGGAAACAGAGTTTGCGCTGAATCAATTTAATGCTGAGGTTCCACGTTTGGTTGAGCAGGTTTCGGCGGAAGTTAACGCTGTTATCCTTGTGGACCACAATGAACGCCAGCAAAGTGCCAATGATATTACGGATGTGCGCATCCTTGAAGTCATTGACCATCACCGGATTGCTAATTTTGAAACAAGTGATCCTTTATATTATCGCTGCGAGCCTGTTGGCTGCACGGCGACGATTTTAAATAAAATGTATAAGGAAAACGGCAAAGAGATTAAACCGGAAATTGCCGGATTGATGTTATCAGCGATTATTTCCGATTCATTGTTGTTTAAATCACCTACTTGTACGGCTGAAGATGTGGCAGCAGCGCGCGAATTAGCGGCCATTGCTGGTGTTGACGCTGACAACTACGGCCTTGAAATGTTGAAAGCCGGCGCTGATTTAAGTGATAAGACTGTGGAACAGCTCATCTCGCTTGATGCGAAAGAGTTTGAAATGGGCGGGAGCAAGGTGGAAATTGCTCAAGTCAATGCCGTTGATCCAAATGAAGTTCTTGCCCTTCAAGCGGAATTGGAAGCAGTAATCTCGAAAGAAATCGAGAAGAAGAACTTGGATTTATTCTTGTTTGTCGTAACGGATATTTTAACAAACGATTCAGTTGGTTTAGCGTTAGGAAGCAAAACAAGTGCAGTGGAAAAAGCCTACAATGTGACACTTACCAATCATACCGCCACATTAAAAGGCGTTGTTTCCCGTAAAAAACAAATCGTTCCTGTCTTGACAGATATTTTCAATAAAGGTGAGTTATAAGTAATCGACCGTCCATGTACCATTACATGGACGGTTTTTTCTATTGCTAGCACGAATTTTTTTCGTTGATAATAAATTCCTTCTTTTAATCGGCGCTCTTTTGTTGTAATCTATTAAATATTTAGAAAATCGAAATTATCAAATAGTTATATTGAAAAGGAGGAATGGACTTATGATTTTTTTGTCACTGATTAGTTCTTTTTTTAATGCACTAAATGCACTTTATGCAAAGAAAATTGTTGGGGAAATGAAAGATAATAATAGTTTTATTGTCACATCCTTTGCATTCGTAGGTTTGTTTCTCGGACTAACATTGCCGTGGCTTTATTTATTTAAAGCGAACGCGGTCTCAATTCCCTTACTTTTATTGGTCGTCTTCCTAGATATGGCAGGAAATTTGCTCTTCTTTAAAGCAATGGAACGAATCGAGGTATCCGTCCTTTCCGTGTACATGGCTTTAACACCCTTATTCACGTTCATTCCGAATTCCTTCTTAAATGGGTTCCATCCCTTTGTTCTCGTGTCTGTTTTGTTTATCATGGTGGGGGTCTATTTCTTAAATTTGAAAGGCCGGAACCCATTAACACCTTTTCTTGAATTAAAAAAGCCAGGAAATTTACTGGGAATTGCTGCAGCAGTTGTCTTTGGAGTGAGTATGGTGCCTTCGCAGCAGTTACTTGTTCATGGATGGGTAAATCCAGTTACACTTTACTTTTACCGTGCCAGCGGTATTGCTGCGATTACCTATCTGCTTTACCGGCCAAAGCTGTGGTTTCCTGGGCTGAATAAACATTTAAGTTTACGCGGAATGACAGTCATCATCCAATGGATTTGTCTTTTTACGGCATTAAAGTTTGCAGATGGAACACTTGTTGTGTCACTAGCGTTTACATCACCATTATTTGCTGTTTTCCTAGCATGGTTCTATTTTAAGGAACGGATTACGCCCGCAAAACTAACAGCATGTGTGATCACAATTCTTGGTATTATTATTACTGTCGTTTAAAGGAAAAAACGTACATATAGGGGATGCATGTGAAAAATAGATAGTTAGGCGTCCCTTTTATCCAGGGGCGCCATTTCGTTATGACCCGTGCTGCGTCAGCTTTTCTTTCAAAAAAGGATAAAGGCTTACCGCTAAGTGGATATTTAAAAATTGTTGGCTATCCGATAAGTCAGTGGAAAGAATGTCCTCTATCCGTTTTAAACGGTACATTAATGTGTTTGTATGAACATGGATGGCTTCTGCTGCTTCTTTCGCATTTTGATTGTAATCAAGATAAGCAAAAAGCGAAGGGAGGAGTTCACCTTTTCGAGATTGATCATATTCAAAAAGGGGTCCTAGAAATTCATTGATAAAATCGATAAGTTCCTCCTCGCTATTTTGAAGCAGAAGCCTTTGGACACCGAGTTCTTTATAGCTGATAACTTGATTTTTTCTTCCGAAACTATGAAGGAATTGAAGGCTTTTCGCCGCTTCATGTAAAGATTTTGTTACCTTTAATAAGCTTGAATGAATTCTGCCGATGCCGATCGACACCGTTGTTCCCCAGTTTTTTATCTGGATTTCCTGCCGAAATTTTGATACAAGCTCCTTCACCTGATGATGTGCGTATGTGGGTGATACTTTTTGTTGAAAAGTTAGCAGTACAACGATTTGATCGTGATTTCGTACGGCTATTCCATTTAAGGAATTTTTCAAAAATACTCGATTGGCCAATTGGACAAGATGGCGGATAATGCTGTTCCTTTTATGAGTATTGTCCATTTCATCTACCCGAATGATAATAGTTAAATAGTCACCCAAAGGATCGAAATCCATCTGTTTGGCTTTTTGCAAAATGGTGCCATCCATTTTACCGGAAAAAAGACCTTCAATTAGTTCGCCTTTTATTTTTTCTTGTGCGTCAAAAATGGCTTGATCTTTTACTAGTTCGAGCGAGATGACTGTACAGGCATGCTCTAATGCTGCAATATCAATTTCACGCATTTTTTTAGCGGAAACGATAATAAGTGAGCCAAAAAGTGACGCCTTTGCTCCAATTGGAAGGATGGTAATACACTGATTCTCCTCATTCATGTTTATTTCAAGGAATGAACGGACTGTACCAGGTGTTCTTAGCCACTCCTGCGCTTTATCCGTTATGGTTAATAATTCATCATCTGACAAGGTATTTTTATAAGCGTGAGATATCAATTCGCCGAGATCATCAAATAACAAAACCGTATGGCCGGTCGTATCGTACAAATAACTAATAATGGAATCTAAACCTTTACCGTATAATACAAGTGCGGCTAGTCGATTATGGATATCCACTGATTGGGATAGCATCTCATTTTGTTTAGAGATTGTATTATTTAAATATTCAAGCTGCCTCACAGTCTGCTCTTTTTCGTGGTAAAGGTTTGCTTTCTCTAATGCAACGGCTGCTTGATGGGCAATCGCAGTTAATAGATTAATATCCTCCGGAATAAAGTGAAGTGTTGGATTAAATGAATCAAGCGTAATCACTCCGATGCACTCGCCTTTTAACAGAATTGGGGCGCAAATTGAAGAATAAGTAAGTGTTGGAATCGATTGATCCACCAGCTTATGATTCGATTCTGAAAGAGTTGCCGTTGCTTTTTCCACTTCCGTTCTGTTATGAAAAATTAAACATTTTTGGGCAGTAAATGCAAGACCTGTCATGGACTCACCTGGTTTCAATCGAACCGTTAATATGTCAGATTTAAAATTGCTGTCAGACTTAGGGATCAGCAAATCTTGTTCAGGGTCATAAATGAATAAAACACCACCGCCTGCAGCATCAATGACCGATACTGTTTGTACCATTATGGAATCAATAATGGTGTCTATGTCTAGCGATGAGTTTATTACATTGGAGACGTGAATTAATGATTGGAGCTGGCGATGGCTAAGTGTTTGCTTCATAGTGCACCTCACTATCTGATGATTTTAGAAAATTCCTATCATTTCATTTCTTTTGTCTATTGTAACAAAATTCGCTAAAAAATGTATGGATTTTATAAGTAATGATAAGGGAATAGGGAATTTGGTGTGCGTTTTTGTGTATTTTCACAAATTGTTTGTTAAGAATTTTGTAGAAAAATACAATAAAAAATATTCAGATTAGTTCTATAATTGAAGATAAATTTAAAAACTAAAAGACAACAAACTAGGAGATGACAAACATGAGTGTCAGCGAAACAGTAAATCTTAATCGATTAGCAGAGGAAGTTAGAGAACAGGTCATTAGCTGGAGGAGGCATTTGCATCAAAATCCCGAACTATCTTTCCATGAAGAAAAGACAGCTCAATTTATTTATGATACATTACAATCCTTTGGAAATTTAGAGATTTCTCACCCGACAAAAACAAGTGTAATGGCACGTTTGATTGGCCCGGAGCCAGGTAAAACCCTCGCTATTCGTGCCGATATGGATGCTCTCCCAATCCAAGAAGAGAACACATTCGAATTTGCTTCGCAAAACCCTGGGGTCATGCATGCATGTGGTCATGATGGTCATACAGCTATGCTGCTCGGAACAGCAAAAATTCTCTCAGGAATGAAGGAGTATATTAAAGGGGAAGTTCGTTTCTTGTTCCAGCATGCAGAAGAGCTCTTCCCTGGCGGTGCTGAGGAAATGGTCGAAGCAGGAGTAATGGATGGGGTTGACCTTGTGATCGGTGCACACTTGTGGTCACCACTCGAAAAAGGCAAGGTTGGCGTCGTTTACGGCCCCATGATGGCATCGCCGGACACTTTCTGGATTACTGTTAATGGAAAAGGCGGTCATGCAGCACTTCCACACCAAACCGTCGATTCCATCGCCATTGCTGCGCAGGTTGTAACCAATCTTCAGCATATCGTGGCAAGAAATACGGATCCGCTGGATAATTTAGTTATTTCCGTGACCCAATTTATTGCTGGTACCACTCACAATGTTATCCCAGGTTCTGTGAAACTTTGGGGGACAGTTCGCAGCTTTGATGCAAAGCTGCGAGAATCCATCCCAGTTAAAATGGAGCGGATCGTTAAGGGGATTACTGAAGCACATGAAGCTGATTACGAATTCAAATATGAATTCGGCTATCGTCCAGTCATCAATGATAACGAAGTGACAGCTGTGATTGAAGAAACAGTACGAGAGGTATTTGATGAAAAGACGCTTGATTTGATGAGACCTAATATGGGCGGTGAGGATTTCTCAGCATTCATGGAAAAGGCTCCAGGCTGCTACTTCTATGTTGGAGCGGGTAATGAGGAGCTGGGTATTACTTATCCACATCATCACGAACGTTTCACCGTTGATGAGGATGCATTAGAAATTGGTGTCAAAACATTCCTACATGCCACGTTTAAGTTTTTAGCTTAAGTTATTAAAGGAACCTTTGTATGAATAATAGAGAATAAGCAAAGGTTCTATTTAATAAAAGTGCAAAACTAGCAATTACAATTGGGGGTTATTTTTATGAAAATTCAACATCTACTTGCACTTATTCCATTTATTGGCTTGCTTGGCGGGATCTCTTTTGCTAATAAAGTCACTCCATACGTGTTCGGGATGCCTTTTATTCTCTTTTATATCGTTATGTGGGTTGTTCTTACTTCCGCCATTATGGCAATGGTTTATAAGCTTGATCCTGCAAATAAGGAGGAGGAAATCTAATGAATATAGCATTAATCATTATTTTCGGATTTTTAGCCTTTTCTATCTTCCTTGGTGTACAGGCACAAAAGGGCAAGGACATGAGCCTTGAGCAATGGTCAGTAGGTGGACGTGGTTTTGGAACAATCTTTGTGTTCTTATTAATGGCAGGAGAAATTTATACAACCTTTACTTTCTTAGGGGGAAGCGGCTGGGCGTATGGTAAAGGCGGTCCAACCTATTATATCTTAGGTTACGGTTGTTTAGCTTATATCATGTCGTATTGGTTACTTCCTGCTATTTGGAAATACGCCAAAGATAACAAGTTGATGTCTCAATCAGATTTCTTCGTTAGCAAATATAAAAGTCCTTTTCTTGGTGTTTTTGTATCGATTGTAGGGGTAGTAGCTCTTATCCCTTATCTTGTCCTGCAATTAAAAGGCTTAGGAATTATCGTTTCAGAAGCATCAGCTGGTTCCATTTCATCAACTGCAGCTATTTGGATCGGTGTCATTTCGGTAACTGTTTATGTCATGATTTCCGGGATCCATGGTTCGGCATGGACAGCTGTAATGAAAGATATCATGATTCTTGGTGTTGTGTTATTCTTAGGAATTTATTTGCCTATTCATTATTATGGCGGCTTCCAACCAATGTTTGAAGCAATCGAGGCAGCTAAACCAGGTTTCCTTGCCCTGCCTGATACTGGTTTAAGTGTTTCATGGTTTATTTCCACAGTCCTATTAACGGCACTTGGTTTCTATATGTGGCCGCACACTTTCGGATCTATTTATTCTGCACAAAGTTCAAAGGTTTTCCGGAAAAATGCGATCATCATGCCACTATACCAACTAGTCTTATTATTTGTATTCTTTGTAGGATTTGCGGCCATCCTTCAGGTAAAAGGTTTGGAAGGGCCAGCCGGTGACCTCGCCTTATTAAGGCTCTCGATGCAGACATTTAATCCATGGGTAGTCGGATTAATTGGGGCTGCTGGCTTATTAACAGCAATAGTTCCAGGTTCGATGATTATGATGTCAGCTTCTACTTTACTTGCGAAAAACGTGTTTAAAGTTTTTGTACCAAAAGCATCTGACCAACAAATAGCAAAATTAGCTAAAAATCTAGTACCTGTTGTAGCGGTCATCGCACTATACTTTACCTTTAAAGGCGGGGATACACTAGTAACCTTGTTATTAATGGGCTACAGTCTTGTAACACAATTGTTCCCAGCATTGGTATTCAGCTTAGCTAAAAAGAACATCGTAACAAAAGCGGGTGCTTTCGCCGGAATCGCTGTAGGGGTGTTTACAGTAGCATATATTACCATCAGCGCATCAACAGTGGGTACAATATTCCCTGCTTTGCCACAATTTATTAAGGATTTAAATGTTGGTGTTATCGCACTTATTATTAACCTAGTTGTTACATTTGTAGTTAGTTTTGTTACAAAATCGGCAAGTACTGGTAACAGCACGAATGAGCGTGTGGCATAATGAATAAATAAAACACCCCCAAAAGTCGTTAGAAGGATTTACGACTGGGGGTGTTTTTATTTTATACTAGGTTAATTGAACGCATGGAAAAAGAGAGCGACCGATCATATAGAGAGGCTGATAGCGGTTTCCTATTGAAAATCCGGTCACTTCGAACTCGCTCCTGCCTCTTTATGTATACAAAAAATTGTTTTAATAACAAACAATCGATAAAATAGAAGAGAAAAAAATAATCTAGGGGATAAAGATATGCGTCATTATTTACGCATCAACCCCTACAGAGAAATGAACCACTTTAATGGGAGGAATGGGAAAAATGAATAGATGCGGCTGGGTTAATCAGGATCCACTATATATCGATTACCATGACAATGAATGGGGTGTACCTGTCTATGATGATCGCTTACTATTTGAATATTTAAATCTCGAAGGGGCCCAGGCAGGACTGAGCTGGTATACGATATTAAAGAAACGCAACAATTACCGCCAAGCCTTTGATCATTTTGAAGCTGAAAAAATCATTCATTACGATGATAATAAAATCGAAGAACTTTTATATAATGAAGGAATTGTCAGAAATAAATTGAAAATAAACGCGGTAATAACGAACGCGAGGGCCTATTTGCAGGTGGTCGAGGAATTTGGCTCATTCCAAAAGTATATCTGGTCCTTTGTTGATGGAAAGCCAATCCAAAATCACTTCAACGAGATGAAAGAGGTTCCGGCCACGACTGAAATAAGTGACATACTAAGTAAGGACCTAAAAAAGCGTGGTTTTAAATTTGTCGGCTCCACAATTTGTTATGCGTTTATGCAGGCAACTGGCATGGTAAATGACCATATTGTCACCTGTGACTGTTATAAAAGGCAGCACAAATGATAAAATAAAGAAAAAAGCGATTATCTCATTTGCGAGACATCGCTTTCTTTGGTTGGGATTTGACTTACTAAAGATATCAAAAAGCCCACCATGGTTGTGATGGACTTTCTGGGGGAACGAAAACGCTATGACTGTGTTGGTTTTTCCATCAGGAAATCAGAAGCAGGAATCGGAATTATTTTTCCGCCAATTTGAACATGAATGGTATCGTTGAAAATGGCTTTCACAATTCCTTTTAAGGAAATGGTGGAATTAACAGCGATTTTTTTAGAGTCAGATTGATTGGCCAAAGTAATCAACACCTTTCAAATAATGTAAATCATATCTATCATAGAAATAAACAAACGATTCATTAATTTATTCGCAAAAACATCATAATCTCCTTCATTACCAATCATTTTTTTATAGAAAAAAATGTTCAGGTTACCTTCATTTCATTATTCAAGGGGTGTGAATTATAGTGAAATAATGTTAACATGAATCTTGAACCGAGCTATATGCCGCTTGGTATTTCCACCAGATGTTCTGGAAAAGCTACGGACCAAGAAAGTCGGATCCAGCATAGTAACCGGCAAACACCATGGAGAGGACGTTGCTGATTGAATATTGAGCAATTGATTGATATGAAAGAATTGAAAGCATTGAAAGTGGAACTGACAAGGTTCATAATGGCTTATAAATTTGCATTAGACGAAATGAATACAAAAATAAATATACTAAAAGATGAGTTTAATTATATTCATGACTATAACCCAATAGAACATGTAAAATCGCGGATTAAGTCGCCGGAAAGCATTTTTAAGAAGGTATATCGGAAGGGCTATGATTTTTCTTTAGCTTCGATTAAAGAAAATGTAAGGGATATTGCCGGGATTCGGATCACGTGTTCCTTTATCTCGGATATATATGAACTGAGTAAGATGATTGGCGGACAGAAGGATGTTCGCGTTGTTGATTATAAGGATTATATTAAAAACCCAAAGCCGAATGGCTATCAAAGCCTTCATTTGATTTTGGAAATTCCTATTTTCATGTCTGACCGAGAGGAATTAACCTATGTTGAAGTGCAAATCCGGACGATTGCTATGGATTTTTGGGCCAGTTTAGAACATAAAATATATTATAAATATAATAAAGAAGTGCCGGACCGGATGATTGCTGAATTAAAAGACGCCGCAGTAATGGCTGCGGAGTTAGATCGAAAAATGGAACGGCTTCATAAAGAAGTATCTGATATTAAACAGGCTGAACATGAAAAAGAAGAACTCCTGTCATTAAATAATGGAAGTTTTAATCTGCCTTTTTTTGAACAGCTGCTGCAACGAAAATAGCCTTCACTTGTTTCGAAGTGAAGTGCAAAAAAGCCTCTCATTTATTAAAAGTGAGAGGCTTTCTTGAATAAAGGAAAGATTTATCGGGTTGGTTTTTCGAGCAGATATTCTGCTGTTGGAAGTGTAATAATCTTTCCGCCAATTTGTACATGAATGGTATCGTTGAAAATGGCTTTCACGATTGCCTTTAAAGATACCGTCGAATTAACGGAAATTTTCGGCGCTTCAGATTGGTTTGCCAATGGAACCAACACCTTTCAGATAGTTATGAAATTATTATAAATGATTTCATCCGATAAATGCGAGCGTAAAGAACCAGAGATTTGGAAAATTCTCTAGAATATTTAGCGGGATTTTTTAGAATGAATAAAAGGCAGTATATCGTATCGTTTTACCCTACCGGGGTATGATATAATAAGAGAAAAAGGGGGCGGTTGAATGTCTTTTGATCAAGGTGAAAACGAAGAACTATTGGATGATTCCTGTTGCGGCCATGACGGCAGCCATCGAAAAAGTCATCATTCAGATAAAGTGAAAAACAACTTAGTAACAAGACTGAACCGTATCGAAGGCCAGATTCGCGGCATTAAAGGGTTAATCGAAAAAGATACGTATTGTGATGATGTGATCAATCAGATTTCCGCCACTCAATCGGCGCTGAATAGCGTCGCAAGAATTTTGCTGGAAGGTCATATGAAGAGCTGTGTGGTGGAACGAATTCAAGATGGCGATTTTGAGGTTTTGGATGAAGTTCTAGTCACCATCCAAAAATTAATGAAAAAGTAATGAAATGGAAGTGGGTGTCAGGCACCATTTCCCAAATTAAGGGAGACCTCACTAAGTCGGTGGGGTCTCCTTTGGTTTAAAATATAAGAATTTATATCATGTCGACTTCGAGAATTGTCCAGCTCCAGCGCCCTAGCGGCTAGTGTCCTTCGCGCTCCGCCCTACGATAAGTCAACATCGGTTCGCTTGCGCTCACCGTGTTTCCTTTATCTCAGTTGGAGCGCTCCAGGCCATACGCCGCTGAACAGGGCGCTTGCGCTTTTCTTAGTGCGATATTGAATTTGTTTTTGAAATATTGTTTGGTTCCGGTATACGCAGGAGGATGATGCCTCCGATGATGAATAGGACGATTAGGCTGAAGACGCCGCTATTGGTGTTACCGGTCATTTGTGCAGTAAATCCAACTAAAAATGGTCCTAAAATCGCGGCAAATTTGTAAAAGATGCTATAGAAACCAAAGAACTCGTTGACATTTTCTTTCGGGACAAGTTTGGCGAAATAGGAACGGCTTAATGCCTGGATTCCCCCTTGTGAAGAGGCAACAAGCATCGCAAGAATCCAAAAATCTAAAGTCGTTTTTAAGAAATAGGCATAAGAACAAATGACGATATAAACAAAAATCCCCACTAGAAGCATTGTTTTGTCTTTAAATTTATCGGCAAGCCTCCCATAGATAATCGCGAACGGTGCCGCTACAACTTGGGTAGCAAACAGGATAATCAGCAGATTGTTGGTATCAATGCCTAAATCGGACCCATATGCCGTTGACATCGTAATGATTGTATTAACCCCGTCAATATAAAAGAAATAGGCGATTAGAAACAGAAACAATGGCCGGTAAAGCTTAATTTTTTTAAACGTTTCAAAAAGTTGTTTAAAACCATTGCTAATTGGGTTTGGCACCCGTTCCTTATAATAAACCTGCTTTACATTTTTTAACATCGGAATGGTGAACAGGCCCCACCACAAAGCCGTAATCGCAAATGCGGCCTGGCTTGCGACGGGGACGGATAATGGGATGATGTTTTTCTGTGACAAAATGATGAGTGCAATGCTGATAATAAACGGAATAGTACTTCCAATATAGCCATAGGCATATCCTTTTGAAGAAATCTGATTCATCCGGTCTTCTGTCGTCACATCGACCAGGAACGCGTCATAAAAAATATTGGTTCCGCCAAAACCGATGACGGTGAGCATATAACAGATTAAAAGAACAAGCCATTGATTGCTAGGTACAACGGCAAGCAGCAGGGTAAAGACAACTCCGAGACCTAAGAAAAAGCTGAAAAATCGCTTCTTAAATCCTTTGAAATCGGCGATGCTCCCCAAAATGGGAGCGCAAAGGGAAATCAACAGTGTCGCAAACGAATTAGCATAACCCCAGTAAGCAGTGGAAGTAGCTCCCGCTAAGCCAGCCTTATTGGCAGCTTCTTTAAAGTATAATGGAAAGATGGCGGTAGTAATGAGAATGGAGTAGGCAGAGTTTGCCCAATCGTAAAACACCCAGCTCTTTTCTGGCTTTGACATTCGACTCATTCTAGTTCCCCCTTTTTATTTTTTTGCTGTGTTATAAGTGAATGTTGATTTCCGTTCCAGGCGCTTCGCGTTCCGCGGGGCGGGCGGTGAGCCTCCTCGGCGCTAAAGCGCCTGCGGGGTCTCACCTGTCCCGCTGCTCCCGCAGGAGTCTCGCGCCTTCCACTCCAATCAACATTGTGTTCAAAATCAACAATGTTCTTTATCACAGCCTATTTTTTTAAAAGTTCTTCAATCACACTGCCGTCTGTATTCCCCAGACTGACACCTAGAAGCCTTGCAAAGGTCGGGCCTTCATCAATCAGCCGAATGCTTGGCAGCGTAATCGGGTTTATCCCGCAGCCTGCTGCCATCAAAATCGTGCCGTAATTTTCTTTCTCAGGTGAATATCCATGGCTGGCTAAGGTGTACTTTTTATCTGCGGTGACATCCTCCTGCGAAATGGTTTTGAGATACTCCCCTTCAAAGTCTTCTAAAAAATAATAACCCCTCTTGGCCTCGAGCATAAAGGCACAAGTACGGTCTGCTCCTTTTTCTCCTGCTTGTTCACCGGTAAGTGCCTTTTCAATTCCCGATTCATGGTCCTGGAGCAAGGACTCTACTAGAAGTTTCACTTCGTTAAATGCCGCGGTGTCGTGTTTGTCTTTCATGTAAATATATGCAGAGCCATCGCAACTTTTACAATAAGCCTTCCAATTAATAAGTTTTGATTTGGGGTTGGTTGTGATTAGTCCATGTTTATGTAAAAGGACATTCAGGTTGATTGCTTTATTTTCATCGAGAGCACTATGGTCACCCAACACGACTACCGTTGAGTTTTCCTCGAGTCCGCTGTCCTTCAAGGCTTCCATAATTTTCCCCAGCCGCTCGTTGTGGCGATGGATTGCGGCGATCGCTTCCTCAGATGAAAAACCATGATAATGGCGCTGGGTGTCCAAATCGGTAAAGTGGACCAGCAATAAATTCGGTTGCTTTGTTTTAATGGTGTGGACAGTGGATGCTAAAACAAAGTCATCCAGTTCCGGCTGATTCAAACCGTTGCGGATATGACCGTAGCGGTTATTAAGCTCCAATTGATAGCCGGGGGTACCGTTCATAAGTGAAACAAGGATTTGATTTTGCCAGGGGCGGTTAGCAAAAATCTCCGGCATATTATAGTCTATGTTCTTCGCCTTGGCGGTTACTGGCCATAATAAAGCGGCGGTTGTCAAATTAGACTTTTTCGCCTCATCATATAATGTCGTGCCGTGAATGCAAGCACGGTACCAATTCCAATCCGGCGAAAGCCTGCCTGGCTGCAACATGGTGTTATTGATGACGCCGTGCCGGTTCGGATAATTTCCAGTTACAATCGTCGCGTGACATGGATAGGTGACAGATGGATAAATCGTTTCGACATTTTCAACAAACGCCCCTTTTTTCAATAGGGTTTGAAAATGAGGTAAGTCTTTTAAAATTGGGAAGTCTAAGGCTGATAAACAATCAAAGGAAATAATAATGAGATGCTCAGTAAGTCGCTTCACGAAAAAACCTCCACATTACGTTTTTCGGTTACCTCAATTGTACAATACGCAATGGACAAATTGTTACAGAATTTTTACAAATATCTTGAAATATAAATAAATAACGCAGAATTTTCGACTGGAATTTATTTGTAAAATAGATTTTTTCAGTATAATGAAAAGAAAAGCGCAAGCGCCCTGTTCAGCGGCGTATGGCCTGGAGCGCTCCAACTGAGATAAAGGAAACACGAAGAGCGTAGCGATTCGATGTTGACTTATCGTAGGGCGGAGAGCGAAGGACACTAGCCGCTAGGGCGCTGGAGCTAGACAATTCTCAAAGTCAAAAATTTATACTTTATTATCTTTAAATAATGGAATCAAAGATTGAAAGGGAGATTGGGGTCATGCTGAGTTTCAAAGGTTATTTTTTAGAAAAAGTAATTAAACTTACGGCTAAGAGCGTGGCCGGTAAGAGTTTAGAAAAAAGAGGGATAGCGGAAAGGCGGCAAAAACTGGATGCCGCTTCAAAAAGATTAAAGATGCCGGAAAACTGCCTGGTTGAGCCGCTTCAAATCGAGGGAATCTACGCAGAGTGGCTTTCCTATCGTGACTCGCTGGATGACAAGGTGATTCTTTACCTCCATGGCGGCGGCTATGGCTATTGCTCTGTCCAAACACATCGAACGCTGGCTGCTAGGATTGGCAAAGCGGCGGGGGTAAAGGTGCTTGCACCGGACTACCGGCTCGCCCCTGAACATCCATTCCCGGCTGCAATTGAAGATGCTGTCCGTGTTTACCGCTGGCTGCTTGGGCAGGGTTACCATTCAAACAAGATTATTTTTGCCGGGGATTCTGCGGGCGGCGGATTGAGCATGGCCGCTGCTTTGGTGTTAAGGGATCAGAATGAACCGCTTCCGGCAGCTCTTGTCTGTCTTTCACCATGGGTGGATTTAACAAGCAGCGGGCAAAGTTACCAGAGAAATGGAAGTGTTGATCCGTATCTGAACTTGGATGGTGTGAGGAAAACAGCCAGAATGTATGCCGGAGAGGAAGCGCTCGATCACCCGCTGATTTCACCAGTGTTTGCCGATTTAACAGGTCTCCCGCCGTTGTTCATCCAGGTTGGCAGCCACGAAATTCTGCAAAGTGATGCTGAAATGCTTGCGGCCGCGGCCCGCAATGCTGGGGTTTTGGTGAAGCTGAAAGTTTGGGAGGGGATGTGGCATGTTTGGCAAATGGGTGGAGATTTTTTACCAGAAGCGAGAAAGGCGATTAAGGAGATTGGGGATTTTGTAAAGGGGACATTCAGTGGTTGATAATGTAAAGTTCATTCGGTGCCTGACACCCTGTGTGATTTGTAATAATATTGCTAATTTAAGATTATAAAATGGTTCTAGTTGGCGCATAATGGGAAAGGTCTGAACTACAACATGAAAGAGGATAAAAATGAAGATTTGGTTTAACCGCTGGTTTACAACAGTTTCGCATTACATTGATAGGATACGGGCTAATGAAGATAGGCGGAAATTTATTATCTATGGAACACATCCTAATAAAGATGCGCTCTATTTACAAAATTGTGATTTCGCCTTCGTGGAACCCGATATATATGGCCATGACTATATAGAGTTTTGTCTTGATTTTTGCAAAACGTATGGGATCGACATTTTCATTCCCCGGAAAGAAAATGTGCTTATTTCTAAACGGCTCGCGGAATTTGAAGCACTCGGTGTCAAGGTGTTGTTCTGTCCAGATGCTGAACTAATGGAGACGATGGATAATAAAGCTGCCGCATACCAAGTGTTATCAAATGGACCGCAAATTTTTTCCCTTCCTGACTACTATGTTGTCAATACGGTTAGGGATTTTAAAAAGGCTTACACGCTCCTTAAGGAAAAAGGCCATAATGTTTGTTTCAAGCCTGTGGTTGGGGAAGGGGCAAACGGCTTTCGCGTGATTAAGGACGAGATCGAGTCAATCAATCAGCTTTTTCATCATGGGATTGGTTATCGAATTCCCTACAGCTATGCTTGCGAGATATTAGCTCAGCAGGAAACCTTTCCCTATCTAATGGTTCTGGAGTATCTAGAAGGCAGGGAATATAGCATCGATTGCCTTGCTTCGAGTGAGGAACTGCTGGCTGCCATTCCAAGGATGAAGGGGGATGGAAGGGTGCGGGAGCTTGTTGAAAGCATGGAGCTAATCGAATTGGCACACAGGTTTCATCATGAATATCGATTGCCCTATATTTTCAATATCCAGGTGAAGTATAACAATGGGGTGCCGAAGCTGCTGGAAATCAATCCGCGCATGAGCGGGGGAATGCACGTAAGTTGTCTCTCTGGCATCAATATTCCTTACCTGGCGATTAAGATTTTATTGGGTGAAAAAGTAGAACCTTTGAAGCCGCAATTTGGCATTCGCGCGAGTCATATTGAAAAAGAAATGATTCTTAAAATAGCTGATATTAGTTAAAAAAAATGACAAGCGCAGGTTTTCGAAGATTCGGACCTGCACTTGCCACTATAGAGAATTACTTATAGAAAACCTTGTCCACATTGTATTTTGCATGAAGAGTATTAATGGCATAGGTCTCGTAAATTTCTCGCTCCATCGGATTATCGACAACAATGACGGCAATCTTGTAAACTTCATCTCGATACGATTTAATTGGGGAAACAGTATCTTCAAAATGCCGCTTTACCCGTGGTCTTAATTTTCTGGCTTTGCCCACATACATTAATTCGTCATCAGCGTTGAAAAATAAGATGATTCCGCCCTTATCCCTGGGAATCTTATTGTAATCTGTAAAGCCGTATACACTGCTTAGCGGTGCTTCAACCTTTTCGCCAACTTGGTTCTTTTTCGTAATCACGATATCCGGATTAGGTATTTCAATTTTTATCATTTGAAAGAATCGCTCCCTGCTTAATATAAACGGTAAACCCGTTTTGCTAATAGTTCATTATAGCATAACTATCATATTCGAAGTTTGACTTTCTTAATTTAACCAAATTTCTCTGCTCTTAACCTGGTTGGAGATGAAATGACAGGATAATCATGAATATAATGGTAGCAAAATATGGCTGATTTTTGTACACTTAAGAAAGGTATTGTAATTTTAGGATTTGATATATTTTTTGTCTATAATCAGTAGTGTGGGTTTATTTTGTTATTGGCTTTCTATTTTAATTAGAAAGTTACATAAATAAATAAAATTTGAAAGGGTGTTTTTATGGCAATCTCATTGTCTAAAGGTCAAAAGGTAGATTTAACGAAAACGAATCCAGGTTTGTCGAAGGTCGTTGTTGGTCTTGGCTGGGACACAAATCGCTATGATGGCGGCAACGATTTCGATTTAGACGCAAGTGTATTTTTACTAGATGCTAATGGCAAATGTGCTTCAGACCGTGATTTTATTTTCTATAATCAGCTTGAAGGCGGAAATGGTTCCGTAATACATACAGGTGATAACCGCACGGGTGAAGGGGAAGGCGATGATGAGCAGGTTAAAGTTAGCTTAACTGCTGTTCCTGCTCAGGTGGAAAAAATCTCGTTCGTCATTACGATTCATGATGCTGAAGCACGGGGCCAAAACTTTGGACAAGTGTCGAATGCATTTTGCCGAATTGTAAACGAAGATACCAATCAAGAAATCATTCGTTACGACTTGGGAGAAGATTTCTCCGTTGAGACTGCCATTATCGTTGGGGAACTATACCGCCACAACGGCGAGTGGAAATTCTCTGCAGTCGGTTCGGGCTACCAAGGCGGCCTCGGACGCATCGCCACAGACTTCGGCCTAAACGTAGGCTAATCGGCACACAAAAAAATACCTAAAAAAGGACAGCAGGCTGTTAATAACAACCCGCCTGTCCTTTTTTCTTTTGAAGATTTTTTCTCTCTGAAGATTATTTCCTTTTTTTTGGTGTCCGTTCCACGTGGACAAATGTCTTTTTGTGGTGCCTGACACCCTTGTTGTGGTAAAATTATTTCCTATTGGGAAGGGAGGTTTGCAGTTGAGGTTTTTTGTTAGGTCACAGGTTCTTGGTATTTTATTTGCGCTTTTTTGGGTTGTTTACATAAATATTTTGGCGTTTATGGATCAGCCGGGCCGCGCTATGCAATATATTAACTGGTTTGTTTACGGGTTTGGCTTTTTGTTTGCCATTATTTATTTTCTAATCACCAAATATTTAATTGGCCGTAATTGGCGGGCAGTTCCACTTATCCTGATTCCTTATTTCCTTGTTTACCAGCCTATGCTCCACCAGCTTCTATTTAGCCTGGTTCATGATGGGTATGGGATGACTGTCAAGTTTCTTTCACTTTCAACGGGAACCATCAATTTTATGATGGTGCTTTTCGGCGTTATTTTCGGGATTATTTTCTCTGGGCGACAACCGAAATCCTAGAAACTCATATTTTCCACCAGCCGATTCAAGAAAAAAGGCCAAATACCTATCAATTGTGTATTTGGCCTTTCTATTAATAAGGTGTATAATCGACGTTTTTTGTATAGCTGTTGGCGGCGTTCCATAATAAAAATTCATTGATTCCCTGCGCATGCAAGCCGCGAATCTGATCTTCGATTTCTTGTTTGCCGTACACCTTATAATTCCCTTTTCCAAGCCAGGCAGCAGTAAAATCCTGGAGCCAAGGCCTCGATGTTGGCGGTGCCGCAAGTTTCTTCAGGCGGTTATTTTCAACCTTTGCATACTCTTCCACCAACCGGTAGGGCTCTAAATCAGGTTTGGCAATCCCGAAACTGCCTGTCCAATGACTGGGATAGATCATTGCCGAAATCACATCCACATGCTGAGCGATTGCTGAAAAATTCTGTCCGATCCCGCTGGCTTCCGGAATCACCGTGGCATTCCCAAACGTATCAACAGACATCTTCACTCCATAAGGCTTTAATTTTTCCTTTGCATATTTAACGAATTCAGTCACAGCTGCAGCGCGATTGCTCCCTTTTCCAGTGTAGGAAAGCGGACCCTCAATCGATTCAAATTTCTCAGGGAATCTGACATAGTCAAATTGGATTTCCTTAAAGCCAATGTTAGCAGCTTCAATCGCCATCCCGATATTATAGTCCCAAACCTCTCTATGAAATGGATTGGTAAACGAATCGCCGCGCGAACTCCGCCAAATCCCTTGCGCGTTCTTAAGAGTCCAGTTAGGGTTCGAATTCGCTAGGACCTTGTCTTTAAAAACAACCATTCTTGCGATTGGGTAAATATGATTTTCATTTAACGTCTGAATCAATCCTCGAGGATTTGTAATATAAGGACGACTGGCAGCATAGTACGGTGATTTTTTTCCAGGATTGAACGTGAGATTGCCATTGTCATCCTTAATATCAATAACCATTGCATTTAGGTCGGTGCGGTTGACAAGGTTTAGTAAATGATTGAACTGAGGACCACTTGTATTCGCGGCTTTGATGTAAATGCCCCGAACCGGTTCATTCCATTCAAAGGTGTTTGCAAACGCTAAATTAACGGGTAAGAAAGCGGCAATAATGACTGCAAAAATAAAAATCCTGCGCACGTGTCTCACTCCTTGGTTTTTGTTCTTATCGTTCACACATATGAAAGAAATCATTCATATCGTGATGCTTCATGGTTTTATGTATAATTGAAAGGAAGGGGTGAGTGCCTTATGGAAGGTAAGTGGTTGATTGCTGATCGGGATTTGAATGAGCGCGAGGGGTTAAAATGGCTGTTGAAAACCTCTTCGATTCCTGTGACGAACATTTTTTTGGCGTCGGATTTTCAGGAATTTATCGTTATGTTTGAGAAAGAAACACCTGATGTTGTCCTAATGGAACTCGATATGATCAGTAAAGAAGAGTGGACAACCTTTCGAGAACTGATGCAGATTTACGCCCCCGTTTTATTATTAACGAGTGCGGAAGCAACCTTTGAAAAGGCGCGCTTGGCGATTGACATGCAGGCACTTGATTTGATGATAAAACCTTTTTCTACCACCAAAGTAAAATCAGCCTATCAAAAAGCATCACGAAAACTAACTGCAAAAAATAGTACGGGTGGAAGCTTCCATTCCAGCTATTATCATAAAGAAATTTCCTATGAAGCCTTATTTCTCTCCCAGGCGGCTAGCACAGAGAACTACCACATTGCGGCTTTTCAAACGGAAAGTAACGAAACAATTGACACGCTGCATTCTTATTTAACGGAATATCCTTTCAAAGATATACATGGTATCCTCCCTTTGAGTGATATGGTTATCGTTTTATTTCAAGAAACATGTCCGAATATAACAGAACAGTGCCAAAAAGCGATGAGAAGGTGGGAGGAGGAGTTTTCTGACCCGCTGGCGATTGTGATCCATAAGGGGCAATCCCAAACACTTACCTTAAATCAAAAATACTTGCAAACTAGAAAAATGCTCGAGCTCACCTATTACAAGGGGTATCAGCAGATCGTGGAGTTTGACAATCCGCCGGATTGGGTTCACACCGATCCCTTTTTAACGCCGCCAGAACAGCGTGAATGGGTCGACATGCTAGCAAACTTTGCTTTGGAAAAAATAAAAAAGTGGCTTTATGACGAGTTTTTACAGTTAAATCATCCTTTTCCAGAACCGGGCTTAGTAAGAATCAGGCTGACTAGTATTCTCGCTCAAGTAAGAAGATTCATGAAAACATATAACCTCAATGAAGACCAGGATTTTGATCGGGAATACCGCTATATTTTCAATTCGATTTTATATGACACCGTTCTTTATCGGACCGTTCAAAACCTCATTTTGTTTAATCAAAGACTTTTTGTGGGTGCCAAAACAAGCATTCAAAATCTGAAGCAGGATCCGATTGAACGGGCAATGTCGTTCTTGGAGGCGAATTTTTCCAAGAGCAGCCTTCGTCTTGAAGATGTTGCAAAATATGTGGACCGCAATCCTTCCTATTTCAGCCATCTGCTTGCATCGAGCACAAACTCAAGCTTTACAGATGTTTTGGCCGGCATCAGGATAAAGGAAGCGAAACGGTTATTATTGGAGACAAACAAGCCGGTTAAAGAAATATCTGCACTTGTCGGTTACCAAAATTCAAATTATTTTAGCAGAATCTTTAAGGAGCTGAGCGGGTCGTCACCGCGAGAGTTCCGAATGAAAAAAGTGACTATGTTGAACGGTGAGATGGGCTCAGTATAAAACTTGAGTCTATTTTTTTATAAAAATAATACTAATTTCTAAAAATATTATCATTTACTTGATTTGCCAAGCCCATATTATCTATCTATTGCTAAAAATACTACCGTTTATCTATGTTTTCAACGGTTTTTTTCAGAAGATTTAATTTTTATAATATAGGTAAATAAAGATAAAAAAGGAGTGGCGATAATGGAAACAAATACGGCAAAACCACGAGTGATTAAAAATTATCAAGGGACAGAATTACATGCCAAGGGCTGGATTCAAGAGGCCGCGCTGCGGATGCTGATGAACAATCTTGACCAGGAAGTGGCTGAAAGACCAGAGGATTTAGTCGTATACGGAGGCATTGGCAAGGCAGCCCGGAACTGGGAGTCGTATGATGCAATTGTGAAAACGCTGCTTGAATTGGAAAACGACGAAACCTTATTAATTCAATCTGGTAAACCAGTAGCTGTGTGGAAATCCCACAAGGATGCACCGCGTGTATTACTGGCAAACTCCAACCTCGTACCGGCATGGGCGAATTGGGAGCATTTCCATGAGCTTGATAAAAAGGGCTTGATGATGTACGGACAAATGACCGCAGGAAGCTGGATTTATATCGGCAGCCAGGGAATTGTCCAAGGAACGTATGAAACGTTTGCTGAGCTTGCCCGTCAAGAGTATGCCGGCACATTGAAACACACGATTACATTAACGGCAGGCCTTGGCGGCATGGGCGGTGCGCAGCCTTTAGCGGTCACGATGAACGATGGGGTTTGCTTGGCGATTGATGTCGATGAGACAAGAATTGACCGCCGTATTGAAACCGCTTACCTTGATGTGAAAACAACTGACCTTGATGAAGCTTTAAAAATGGCTCAAGAGGCGAAGGCGGCCGGAAAACCGTTATCGATTGGTTTATTAGGAAATGCAGCTGAAATGTTACCTTTAATGATTGAAAAAGGCTTCAATCCAGATGTCTTAACGGATCAAACCTCGGCGCACGATCCATTAAATGGCTATCTTCCAATTGGCTTTACATTAGAAAAAGCAGCAGCAATGCGTAAGGCAAACCCGGCTGGTTTTGTGAAGCTTGCGAAGCAAAGTATGGCTGTTCATGTGCAGGCGATGTTGAAAATGCAGGAAAAAGGCACGGTTACTTTTGATTATGGTAACAATATCCGGCAAGTGGCGAAGGACGAAGGCGTGGAAAACGCGTTTGATTTCCCAGGCTTTGTTCCCGCCTATATCCGCCCGTTATTCTGTGAAGGAAAAGGACCATTCCGCTGGGCTGCCCTTTCAGGTGATCCAGAAGATATTCGCAAGATTGACGAAGCATTGCTCCGTGAGTTTAAAGAAGACGAACATTTATGTAAATGGGTGAAAATGGCCCAGGAAAAAATTAGCTTCCAAGGGCTCCCGGCACGGATTTGCTGGGTTGGCTACGGCGACCGGGCCCGTTTTGGTAAAGTGATCAATGACATGGTTGCTTCGGGTGAGGTTTCTGCACCAATCGTCATTGGCCGCGACCACTTGGATGCAGGTTCTGTTGCCTCGCCAAACAGGGAAACTGAAGCAATGCGGGATGGCAGTGATGCGGTTTCTGACTGGCCGATTTTGAATGCGATGATCAATGCCGTTGGCGGCGCAAGCTGGGTGTCTCTGCACCATGGCGGCGGTGTCGGCATGGGTTATTCGCAGCACTCCGGAATGGTGATTGTTGCGGATGGAACGAAGGATGCGGAAGTCCGCCTTGAGCGGGTTTTAACGACTGACCCTGGCATGGGGGTTGTCCGCCATGCTGATGCAGGCTATGAGCTGGCGATTAAAACGGCTAAGGAAAAGGGCATCAAGATGCCAATGCTGCAACAAGACTAATAGACTGAGAGGATGTTGGAAGTGAGTAAAGCCATTTTTATCAGAAACGCGAATCAGCTTGTCACTTTACAGGGGAGCTCCCATGCTCCCCTTGTAAAGGGTGAGATGTCTGAGCTTGGCATCATTGAGCAGGGCAGTATCTGGATTGAGGACGGCGTCATACAGGCGGTTGGTAGGGACGCGGAACTGCTTGCAAAGTATGAAGCTCGTTTGGCAGAAGCGGAAGTAGTCGATGCGAGCGGAAAGCTTGTGACACCAGGTCTTGTTGACCCGCATACCCATCTTGTTTTTGCAGGGAGCAGGGAAAATGAGTTTAACATGCGCCTGCAAGGTTCTACCTATATGGAGATTATGAACGCGGGCGGCGGCATCCATGCGACGACAAGACGGACGCAGGCGGCGACACATGAAGAACTTTTTCAAGAAAGCTACGAACGACTGAATCAATTCTTGCGTCATGGCGTAACGACGGTGGAAGCAAAAAGCGGTTATGGAATGGAATGGGAAACCGAGCTTAAGCAGCTGGAAGTGGTAAAGCAGCTGAATGAAAAGCATGTGGTCGATATTGTTCCGACCTTTATGGGGGCTCATGCGATCCCGAAGGAATATAAGGATCAGCCAGATGAATTTGTCCGGCTCCTGATTGAGGAAATGATTCCGAAGGTGGCAGAACTAGGGCTTGCGGAATTTAACGATGTCTTCTGTGAACATGGTGTGTTTACACCGGAGCAATCCAGGAGGATTCTGGAGGCGGGCAAGCGCCACGGGCTGCTGGCGAAAATCCATGCCGATGAAATTGAACCATATGAAGGGGCAGAACTTGCCGCCGAAGTTGGTGCGGTATCTGCTGACCATTTATTAAAAGCATCGGAAAAAGGAATGCAGGCGATGGCTGAGAAGGGGGTAGTCGGTGTCTTGCTCCCTGGAACGGCTTACTTTTTAATGGCAGAGTCTGCGAATGGCCGGAAAATGGTTGATTTAGGGGTGCCAGTGGCATTGTCCACCGATTGTAATCCCGGCTCATCACCGACAGTATCGCTGCCATTTATCATGAATCTTGGCTGTTTAAAAATGGGGATGACACCTGCAGAAGTTATCACGGCAACGACGATTAATGCAGCACATGCGATAAACCGAGGCGGCGAAATTGGCAGTTTAGAAGCCGGCAAAAAAGGCGACGTGACGATTTTTAACGTCGAGAATTATATGAAACTTCAATACTCCTATGGAGTAAATCATACGGATACCGTTGTGAAAAATGGTCAGGTGGTTGTCAGGGGAGGGCAGTTAATTGAAGAGCTTTCTCTATTCTAAACTAAATCCAGCGAGCTTTACATGGGTGAGGCCGGAACAAGGGGCTGAAGTTTCCAAAGTGCACGAATGGATTCAACCCTTGACTACTGGCCCAGCCCCAGAGACAAGTAATGTCGATTTCGTAGTTGTCGGAGTCCCGCTTTCCCGTTCATCAATCAGCGCTTCGGGGGCATCCGAATTTCCGGACGCCTTCCGCCGCGCTTGGAAGGGTTTTACAACCTATAATCTGGACGAAGACGTTGATTTGTCGGAGAGGATTGCGGTGGATGCTGGTGATGTTCCCATGCACGTTACAGATATCCGGCGCTGTCATGAGAATATCATCGAGGCATCTGCGGCACTTCATCACCATTTTGAAGGCGCCAAGGTTTGTGCGATTGGCGGCGATCATTCGATTACTGCGATGATGGTCAAGGGCTTGCGTCAAGCGAAGCCTGCTGAAAAAATCGGCATCCTCCAGTTTGACACTCATTTTGATTTACGAGATATGACCGATAATGGACCCTCGAACGGCACACCGATGCGTAATTTGATTGAAAGCGGTGTTGTCAAGGGCACTGATATGTACAATATCGGCCTGCATGGATTTTTTAACACAAAGGATTTAAAGCAGTACGCCGATGAACACGGCGTCAACTATATTACTCTTCGAAATGCAAGGAAAAAAGGAATTGAAGAAACTGTCCGCCAATGTTTAGCGGAGCTGGCAGCAAAAGTGGATACGATTTACTTAACAGTGGATATGGATGTCCTTGATATCGCGTATGCCCCAGGGGTACCGGCCTCAACGCCGGGGGGCATGACAACCGCTGAACTGCTGGATGGAGTACTGGCAGCCGCCAGACATCCAAAAGTCAACGCCATGGACATCGTCTGCCTCGATCCGCTCAAGGACACACAAGTCCAGCCAACCGTCAAACTCGGCACCCACGTATTTTTAACCTTTTTAACAGGGATAATGTTGCGGTAGTGGGTGGTGTCAGGCACCACATATGATAGTCGGTCTCAACGCCGCTAAAATAGCAGCCACCGTTCGAAATTCTCGAACGGTGGCTTTTTGTATCGATATAGGGCTGGGTGCGAAAAAGATGCATCTTATAGTTTTTTCGTATTGTAGCCGCATGCCTATACATTTTCTTACATTCATGAATTAAATATAAAAGAGGACAAGACCGAAAAATGATAGGTTTTTATCAGACAATCTTTTGGTCAGGTCAGAAGAAAAACGGAATTAGTTAATTAGCTTACGATTAGCAATTGGACAACGATTGTCTGCTAATTAATTTAGTATTAAAGGAGGTTAATATGGATATTAATCAACTGAAAGATTGGACAAAAGATATCCGAGTTCTAAATGTGGCAAACGCGGACGTGGAAGTAGAGAATAATACTCCTCTAATCATGCTCGGTAAAGGCCGTCAAGGAGCGGTTTTTCAAGTTTCTGACGATATTTGCGTGAAAGTGTTTGGTAATGCTGAAGATTGTGACCGGGAACACTATGCCTTATCGCTAGGACAGAAGACAGAGCTTTTTCCGAAAATACATGCAAAAGGGCCGCTCTATATTGCGATGGATATTATTAGAGGGGTCGATGTGCGTGAATACCTGCAATCCCAGCCACTAACACGGGCACTTTCTTCCAAACTAATTGAGATGTTAATCACATTTAAAGAAATCGGTTTTGAACGGATTGATCATCATAAGCGGCAAATTTACGTCCAAGAAGATGGCAGCTTAAAAGTGATTGATGTGGCCAGAACGGTTTGGCGCGACCGTGTTTATCCGTATCCAAGGAAATTATTGAATTCATTAGGGGAAGAAAATAAAGCATTATTTTTAACACATGTTCAAGAATTGGCTCCCGAGTTATACGAGGAATGGCTGCACTACATCCGGCTGGAAGAGATATCCCATCAAATTTACCAAGTACTACTACCGGAAAAGCCTAACAAAGAGACATTGAAAAATCTCAGTAAAAAGTTGTTAACAACCGAGGATGAGCAAAAATACGTTAATCAATTACAAGGCTTAGTTCAAAAGGTGTTCAAGGAAGAATGGGTCAAAACGATGCTTGCTCGCGGAAAGGACCCTGAAGCTGTAATGGAAAAAATCGATCAATATTGGGATTCACTTGAGCAGGAACTAAAACAAGGCAGGGATCGAGGCAGAGATCGAGGCAGAGATCGAGATAGGGATCGAGACAGGGACAAAGGCCGTAAACAAGAAAGACGGTATGAAGGGGAAACCCGGCGCTCTCATGATAAACATCACCATGGTGGAAAACGGTATGAAGGGGATAGACACCGTGTACGTACAGTTGGTAAGCGCAAAAGCCGGCACCACAAATAAATTACCTGCAGAGCCTGGGGAAATTGACCATTATTAAGATGACAGGCAAAACACAAAAGCCATTCTCAATGAGGAGGGGAACCCAATAATACAAGGAGCTGACAAAATGAAAGTACTTGTAATCTGGCGGCTGCTCACTGTTGGCGGTGTCAATGCCGGATGGCGAAATCGTTCGATTTATTTTAAAAAGAAGGGAATTGAAACTGAGTTTCTTTATACGACCGACCACGGCGGGCTCCATATTATGCAGGATGTCGCTAAAGTTTATTTAACAAAAGATAAAAACGAGATTATTAACATTATCAAGGACAATGCCTATGATGCCATCATAGTCGTCGACACGGGGGCCGCCTATAAATGGATTCGAAAGGCCAAATATAAGGGTCCCGTTTTAATTGAAGCTCGCACACCTGAGCTGATCAAGCTTCAGCCCCATTTAAAAACCTTCAATGGAATTCAGCCGGAACTAATTATCGTTCCTTCACAATATCAAAGGCGTTTGGTTTCTATTCTTACTGAGGACATCCCTATCCACGTTATCCATAATGGCGTTGATACGTCTTTTTTCCGAGCCTTATCGAATGAGGAAATTGATTACGAGAGCATACCCAAACTTCCCACCGGTAAAAAGATCATCGGCTGGATTGGCCGTCTGGACAAACGGAAAAACTGGCCAATGTTGATTGAGGTCGCCAAAAAGATAAACAGCGAACGTGATGATATTGAAATTTGGGTCATTGGCGGAGCGCAAAGTGTCCAGCGTGAAGAATTCGCCGCTGTATGGCAAGAGGAGGAACTCACTGAAATTATCAAGTGGTTCCCTGTCATTCCCTATCAGCAAATGCCTCATGTATATGCAAAAATACGTCAATCAGGCGGCTGCACACTCGCCACTACGAAAGCAGAATCATTCGGCAATACCTTTATCGAATCAATGGTATGCGGTGTGCCTGTAGTTGCCTCCAATATTATGCCAATTAACGAACTTATCGTAAATGGTGAAACAGGACTGCTTTATCGAGGACAAAATGTCGAGGATGCTGTCAATCAAATTTATGGTATTATCAACGAACCAGAAATCCATCAACAAATGTCACAGGCTGCCATTCAAAGGGTGGAAGAGATGTTCGCGATTCAAGTGGTAGCGGAACAATATATTCGCTTATTGCAAAAATTAGTCAAGGCGGATACTCTTGGTCATGACGAGGTGAAGCCTTAATGATCGAACCCCTTACTTATCTTAGGAAACTAGAAGGAAAATCGAATGCTCATTTAATCACTTTTAGTGATGGTAAAGACTATGTCGTGAAATATTTTCAGCCTGGTTTTGAAAAATCATTACCAAATGAATGGGTCGGATATGGCTTAGGAAGATACCTTGGACTCCCGATTCCCTTTGCGAAAATAATCGAAATTCCACCAGAATTCTCTGCACAAGTGCCAGAGCTTAGTGAGATGAGCCTTGCACAACATCAATTTGCTTCGTTGTATATTCCCAATTGTTTGGATGGACATCAGGTTTCCAATGTTAGCCAGATTATCAATCACCAGACGTTAGCAGGAATCATTCTATTAGATTACTGGCTTTGTAATCGGGACCGCACGAGGAAGAACATTCTTTTGCGAGAAGAAACCGCGAATTCTTATCGGTTAGCGATTATTGACCAGGCCGAAATTTTCGGATCCTATAGCTGGAATCAATTTGATCTAGAAACTCTCCCGACTGAATTGCTAAAAAGTACAACCCATCAAATAATGGCTTCCTTTATTGAGGATGAGACACAATTTATCGAGCAATTGGAGTTAATTCAAACCATTCCCATTTTATTAATAGAGGAAATCGTTGAAGTAATCCCTGATGACTGGAATGTGTCAAAGGATGAAAAAAAGGCGATGGTCACTGCCCTAGTGACAAGACGTAAAAGAATACTGCCGGATTTAATGAATAAATTTATCAAAAAAATATACCAGCCCATACATGAAAACTGCCAAAACGGTTAAAAGAAGGGGTGTCAGGCACCACAAAAAGACACTTTCGGCAAAATGTCCACCCCAGGTGGACATTTTGGTTTTTTTTGTAATTTATTCGAGTGATCCTCGAGAATTTGATGTGATTTGTTTCTTTTGTACTGCTAATATAGTATTTTATTGGTCATCGTTTATAATGTAAATATTGCTTGGGAAAGCGCAAGAACTGACAATTATCGAGTTAAGGAGTGGCATTCCCAATTTCCTGCATAACATACGAAAAACTTAGAAAGAGTGGAAAATGAAAAATGAAAAAACAGGTTATCGTTTATACGACAAATGACTGCATAGAATGCGATATGGTCAAAAAAGTACTAACACAGGAAGGGATTCCATTTGAAACCAGAAACGTGTTTGCCAATTCTCAATATCAAAAGGAAGTGGAGAAACTTGGTTTTATGGGTGTCCCAGTTACAGTGGTTGATCATCGTGCGGTTAAGGGGTTTACAAATGAACTAAAAGAGCTTATGGATTTCGCGAAAAGCTAAAAAAGGAAATGGATATATAGCTAAAGGATGAAACTTAATATGATGAAATAGGTTTCTAATCAAGGCGACTGCATGAACAAAGACGATTTTAAAAATAAACGGTTCGAAAATGTTAGTTTTATCCTGCAATGTTTTTAAGCTTTTTCCCAAAAGAGCTTAATCATTGGAATAATTTCCTTTACATCCAATTTATTTAGCGCTAATATGAACATAATTTAATATGTGATGTATCTACTAGGGGTGCCCTGTATTCAGGCTGAGAGAAAACGTTTAGTTTTTAACCCTTCGGACCTGATCTGGGTAATACCAGCGTAGGAAAGTAGTCGAGTGAAGTGATTTTATTCTCATGCTTACTAACCAGGTCCTTTTTGGGGGATCTGGTTTTTTTATTTTTAAAAAAGGGAGAGATTAAAATGGAAAAAATCAAATTATCTGAGACTTTACAAAAAGTAAGAAAGGTAAACCCGCTTGTCCATAACATAACAAATGTTGTCGTCACGAATTTTACGGCAAATGGGCTTCTTGCCCTCGGTGCATCACCAGTCATGGCCAACGCCATCGAAGAGGCAGCAGATATGGCACAGATTGCTAGTTCACTAGTTTTGAATATTGGAACGTTAAACCCACAGTCGGTGGAGGCAATGATCCTGGCTGGAAATGCCGCTAATAAGCACGATATTCCAGTCATTTTTGACCCGGTTGGCGCGGGTGCTACCAGGTATCGAACCGAAACCGCACAAAAAATCATGAACGAAGTCAATGTTTCAGTGATTAGAGGGAATGGGGCCGAAATCGCCAATGTTGTTGGCGAGGATTGGGAAATTAAGGGCGTTGATGCAGGAGATGCAAAAGGGAACCTCCTTGATCTCGCCACCACCGCTGCCCAAAAATTAAATTGTGTCGTCGTCGTAACCGGAAAGGAGGATGTCGTGTCAGACGGGGAAACGACATATACAGTTGCCAATGGACACCCGATTTTGACAAAAGTAACAGGTACCGGCTGCCTATTAACTTCTGTAATTGGAGCTTTTGCGGGAGTGGAAAAGGATCTGCTCACGGCATCTGTAGCTGCTCTAGCTTACTATGGCATTGCGGCGGAACAGGCAGCCGAGAAAACAGCGGAGCTGGGGCCGGGCAGTTTCCAAATCGAATTTTTAAATCAATTGTCATTGGTTTCGGGAGATGAAGTTAATTTATATGCTTTATTTAATAAAATGAGCGGAGGAATGTAATATGAAAAAGGCATTAACAATTGCGGGTTCCGATTCGGGCGGCGGGGCTGGGATTCAGGCTGATTTGAAAACATTTCAAGAATTAGAGGTTTACGGCATGTCGGCTTTAACTGCTATCACGGCCCAAAATACATTGGGAGTTCATGCGGTATATCCGATGACGGTTGAGGCAGTTGCCAAACAGATTGAGGCCATCGGGGAGGATATCGGTGCAGACGCGGTGAAAACAGGAATGCTTTTTAGCGCAGAAATCATCGAGGCCGTTTCGGAACAACTCGTAAAATATCAATGGGAGAACGTGGTTGTTGACCCTGTGATGATTGCAAAAGGCGGTGCCTCCTTGCTCCAGCAGGAAGCCATTTTTTCTATGAAAAAGAATTTATTGCCGCTGGCTAAAGTGGTGACTCCGAATATTCCTGAGGCGGAAGTGCTGACTGGCATGGTGATTCGGACATATGGTGATAAGAAGGAGGCAGCCAAACGACTTTATGAAATAGGTGTGAAAAATATCGTTATTAAAGGCGGTCATGATGAAAATAAATCTGAATCAACAGATTTATTATTTGATGGTGCCGAGTTCTACACTTTTACAAGTAAGCGTATCCAAACAAAGAATACACATGGAACAGGATGCACTTTCTCATCCGTCATTACTGCTGAATTGGCTAAAGGCTCCAACGTTTATCAAGCTGTTTTAACAGCGAAGGATTTTATTCAAGCAGCAATTGAAGATGAATTAGTGATTGGTCAGGGAAATGGACCCACAAACCACTGGGCCTATCGAAAAAGAAAATACATAAAGGAGTTGGCTGGGTCATGAAAGACTTGCGTGAGGCATTAAGTGTTTATTTTATCATGGGCAGTACGAACTGCAGGAAAAATCCAAAACAAGTATTAGAGGAAGCCATCGCAGGTGGAATTACCCTTTTTCAGTTCCGTGAAAAGGGAGAAGGGGCATTAACGGGAGTTGAAAAGCGCGCACTTGCCAAAGAACTCCAGGCAATCTGCCAAGAGCACCAGATTCCTTTCATTGTCAATGATGATATTGAACTAGCACTAGAGATTGAGGCAGATGGTGTTCATATCGGGCAGGAGGATGAGCCAGTGAAATTAGTGAGGGAAAGGATTGGCGATAAGATCCTTGGTGTTTCTGTACATACCAATGAAGAGGCAATGATCGCCCTAAGGGATGGGGCTGATTATTTCGGGATTGGACCTGTTTTTCCGACAAAAACGAAGTTGGATGCAAAGCCGTCGCGTGGGACAACACTCATTCAAGCATTAAGAAACGAGGGTTACACCGTTCCGATTGTGGGTATCGGCGGAATCACAAGTGAAAATGCTGCTTCTGTCATTAAAGCTGGAGCAGATGGCGTTTCCGTGATTACTGCCATCAGCCAGGCAGATTCACCAATGGATGCAGCACGTGTATTAAGAAACATTGTTGGGGAGGAAAAATGAAATGAACAAAACGTATAAACTGACGCTTACGGCAATGATGATTGCAATTGGCACGATTTCCAGTTCCATGGTATCTATTCCGATTGGATTTACAAAGGTCTTTCCAATACAGCATTTTCTAAACGTTTTGTCAGCAGTGTTATTAGGTCCCTTTTACGCTGTCGCTCAAGCCTTTTGTGTCTCCCTGCTCAGAAATATGATGGGAACCGGTTCCATGTTTGCCTTTCCCGGAAGTATGGTCGGGGCATTGCTCGCATCGATATTATTTTTAAAAACTAGAAAAATCTATTTTGCTTTCATTGGCGAAGTAATTGGAACGGGAATTATCGGTGCGATTCTCTGTTAGCCTGTTGCAACACTTTTACTTGGAAAAGAAGCAACCCTTTTTGGATTCATCCCCTTATTTATCTTTAGCTCGTTCGCCGGAGCTCTGTTGGGGTTGGTGATTTTAACGATTTTTTTAAGAAAGAAAGTTTTAATCAAGGCAGGTCATTCAATTAAAAACTAAGCACACGTTAAAATATGGTTGGATGTGCAGATTCGCCGATAGGACCTCAAAATTCGCCGATAGAAACGACAAATTCGCCGATAGGACCTCAAAATTCGCCGATAGACGGATTAGGTCGTTAGAACAATTGAGATTTTTCGGAAATTCGGTGCATGGAGAAGCAATATTAGAAGTTAAACGCACAAAATGGGGGAGTTATCATGAAATTTTCGCTGTGACTACATGAAAAGGTAAAAGAAATTTGGGAGAAAACTCATCAGCACCCCTTTGTTGTCGGGATTGGCAAGGGCGTCCTCCCTGTGGAATCATTCATCCGGTATATGAAGCAGGATTACGTGTTTTTAATCGACTATTCCAAGCTGTTTGCATTGGGTTCGGTTAAAGCAAGGGACCTCGACACAATGGCAGTTTTTGCAAAGCTGCTCCATGAAACATTGCACAGAGAAATGGAATTGCACAGAGGGTACGCTGCCAAATTCGGCATTACCCGACAACAGCTGGAGGAAACAAAGCCATATCCCATCAACTTAGCCTATACACGGTATATGCTGAATGTCGCTCAAAACGGGACGCTTGAGGAATTAACCTCCGCGCTGTTTCCTTGCATATGGAGCTATTGGGAGATTAGTAAGATGCTAGCAGATAACTATCCAACTGCTAGTGAACATCCACTCTTGGTGATTGGATAAAAATGTATTCCTCAAACGAATTTGGTTCACTAGCCATTTGGCTGATTGAGTTGTTAGATCAATTGACAGGAGGAAAGCCAGAACGGGAGTTAGCGATTTTAGAAGAGCATTTCCTGACGACCTCCCGCTTTGAATACATGTTCTGGGATATGGCTTACGAGGGAGAGGATTGGCCTGTCTAACCCATCAATGTTATCAATCAAAAAACTTACATACTCTTTTGAAAACGCTAGATCCATTTTTCAAAAAATCTCAATGGATGTAAAAGCCGGTGAATTTGTTTCTATTATAGGTGCAAGCGGTTCTGGAAAAAGTACCCTTTTTCAATTAATTACTGGTTTACTAGAGCCTGACCAAGGGCAAATCCGAATAAATGGCGAAAACGCTGGAAACAGGTTAGGCAAAGTAGGCTATATGCCGCAAAAGGATTTACTTTTACCATGGAGAACGGTTTTAGACAACGTCTTGCTGCCGCTTGAGGTGTCGAAAGAAAATAGCCAGCGGAAAATTCCTTTGATTCGAGAATGGTTAGCCCGATTTGGCTTGGCAGAAGTCGAAAAAGCATATCCGGATGAGCTTTCCGGCGGGATGAGGCAGCGGGCTGCTTTTTTAAGAACCATCATGACGGGTAAAAACCTATTATTGCTAGATGAACCGTTTGGGGCACTCGATTCGCTGACGAAACGAAACATGCACAGTTGGTTATTAGGGCTGTGGGGCGAATTACAAAAGACGGTATTGTTCATCACCCATGATTTAGAGGAAGCCATTCTGTTAAGCGACCGGATTTTTTTGCTTGGACGGGAGAGTTTGCAGGAAGTAAAGGTGAGTCTTTCGCGACCGAGAAGCACGGAATTAATCTATCAATCGGAGTTTATCACGATGAAACAAGAACTGGAGCGTTTGATTCAACATGAAAATTAACTGGAAAAAATGGCTGGGGGAGTATGGCCTGTTTATCCTTGTTTCAATTCTATTAATTAGTGGTTGGGAGTGGATTGTCAGGAAAGGGTTGGTGCCCCCCTTCATATTACCGTCTCCTTCCGCAATCTGGCGGTCACTTATAGAAAACAGGCAGCTCCTATTGCAAGAACATTTGCCGGCAACCCTCCTAGAAGTTTTGATTGGTTTTGCAATATCGCTTGCAGGCGGCCTGCTGCTTGGCGCGGGGATGCATTTTTCCCGTGCGCTAGAAAAAATATTATACCCGTTCCTAGTCATTTCACAAACCATCCCGCTGATAGCGATTTCGCCGATCTTTATCATGTGGTTCGGATATTCAATCTGGAGCAAAATCGCGGTGACGATTTTAATCGCGATTTTTCCAATCGTTGTAAGTACATATGATGGGCTGAAGTCGGGAGGGACGGAATACCGCGACTTACTGTTGACTATGGGTGCTAATCGCTGGGCGATTTTTAAAAAAATTCAAGTGCCGATGGCCTTGCCGGCAATCCTGTCTGGATTGAAGATGGCTGCCGTTTATTGTGTTGTCGGAGCAACGATTGGTGAATGGCTTGGTGCAAGTGTTGGCTTAGGCTACTTCAGCCGGCGGATGTCGGGGAATTTGCAGGCAGATGCCGTGTTTGCCGCGATATTCCTGTTGTCATTGCTAGGCATTGTGCTGTTTTTATTAATTAGTTTCATAGAAAAACAGTTATTGAAAAATAAAATTCGCAACTTGAGAGGATGACTTCGCCAGTGAAAAAAGGTTTTTTCATTATGATTTGTTTATTAATATTTCTAGTAAGTGCATGCGGGAAAGGGGCATCCGATAACACCTCGGGTAGTACGGGTAAATTACAAAAGGTGAGTTTAATGCTGGACTGGTATCCAAATGCGGTGCACTCCTTCCTATACGTTGCAATTGAAAAGGGCTATTTCAACGAACAAGGGCTGGATGTGGATATCCAAATGCCGGCTGATACGAATGATCCCCTTAGACTTGTTGCGGCTGAAAAAATTGACATGGCGATCAGCTATCAGCCTCAGGTGCTGGTGGCACGCGGTGAGGAAATTCCGGTGCAATCATTTGCTGCAATTGTTCGCCACCCATTAAATCAATTAATGGTACCCACAGACGGGCCAATCCATTCTCCGAAGGATTTAACTGGCAAAACAGTTGGCTATCCAGCAATTCCACTCGATGAAGCAATTATTCAAACGATGATGGAGTCAGATGGCGGGGATGTGAAGAAGGTTAAGATGGTTGATGTCGGCTGGGATTTAATCCCCGCGATGGCAACGAAAAAAACCGATGCCCTGATGGGTGGATTTATCAATCATGAGAAATTATTGTTGGAAAAAGAAGGGTACCCGATGCGAACCTTAAATCCTGCAGACTATGGGGTTCCGGATTATTATGAATTGGTTTTGGTCGCTAGTGAAAAAGGGTTAAAAGCAAAACCAGAAGTATTTAAAAAATTTATCGCTGCCATTACGAAGGGGCAAAAATTTGTTGTTGATCACCCAGTAGAAGGCTTGTCTATATTAATGGGGCATGAAGAGAAGGCGTCCCCACTGGAAAAGGATATTGAAACGAAAAGCCTGCAAATCCTCCTCCCGCTGATGGACGCAAAAGACAAACCATTCGGTTCCCAAGACAGAGAAACCTGGGAAGAGGTCGCGGAATGGTTAAAAAGTACCAAAATGATAAAACAAGAAATAAAAGCAAAGGATGCCTTTATCAATTTCTAAGGTCAATTGGGTGTCAGGCACCACAGATGTCCACCGTACGCGGACATTTGTCCACGAGCGGTGCCTGACACCGCAGTTCATTTTATAGAACCCCTATGAAAAAAATAATGGAAGCAAATTGCAATTAGTGGCTAAGAGTAGTAGCGTATAACTATACCTATTTATAGAAGGGAGGTATGGATTTGCGAAAAGGGGGAAAGGTTTTACTGGTTTTTTGTCTGCTGTCTTTGGTAGGCGTCGGAGTGTTTTTTACACAAACTAAACGTGATAAGGAAGTGCAGAGTAAACCAAAGGTAGAACAAGAAGAACCTAAGGGGGAAGAGGTAATGACACAGAATATTTATATTGACCCAAAGATTAATATGAATAGCCCGGCAGAGGTAACGATCATTATTCACTTTAAAACAAAACCCGCAAAAACGGCTGTCGCCTTGGCAGAAGCAAGTGGAATTCCATTAACATTGGAACAAGCGGAACAGGACGTCAAGGATAGTCATGAACGGTTTCGGAAGGATGCGGAAAAGTATTTAGGCGAAAAGCAAGTTCCCTATCGCATTGTCCATGCCTATACAGCTGCCCTTAATGGAGTGGCTATGAAACTGCCTGCGAATGAGATTCAAACATTGTTGCAATCCGCTGAAATAGAGGCTATTTATGCCAACCGGGAAATCAAGCTGGTACCGCCGGTGCAGCCGTCTTAAATAAAAAATAGAAGCTTGGCGAGGGGAAGTACCCCACCGCCAAGTTTTTTTCAGTAAAAAATTAATTGATAATGAGGTCTTGTAATCATACTCATAAGGTAAGCTGACGTCTTCGGTTCGGACTTTCTCTTTTTATTCAAAAAGTCAATAATGGCTTTTGCATTTTGGATCCCTACCCCGTGTCCATAGTATTGATCGTCACCAAAATAAATCACATTTTCAGCCCGCCACCATGGCTGTTTCGGATCAAAGTCGGGATTATTGAAATGCAGGACATCCCCAGGCAGGTAATCATCCCCATATTTCTGCAGAATCGGCAAGTCCTCATCAAATTGCCAATCCATCAAGTAAAGCCTGGCAAACAGGATATTAAACCTCTCTTCTCCCATCGAATATAATGCAGCGATATATAATACAATGGCAATCCCAGTGGAGCATTCAAAGGCGTATAGTTTTCCATTTTTTATGATGTCTAAAATACCGACAGAAGGACGAACATCAGGCTTTAAAAGGAAGCCGCCGTTCCCTAAGCGATCCCAATACTTCTTATTGCAGAATGCATAGCTATACGTAGTAAACTTCGCACCGCTTTTGTTCAGCTCCCGGGCTGCCTTCATTGTATTGCTTCTAAATAGAAGTTCAAATTTTAATTGGTCAACAGAGCGATATAGATAATTTTCATTAAAGGCGGCCATTTGTTTAAGGATGGTTTTCTGTTCAGCATTTGAAATAGTGGAAAGGAGCTCATCGGGCTTAACAGGTTGATGATTAATTATGATCATGTTTCTCCCCCCGTATTATAATCAACTCACCTTCTAAAATATGAAACTTAGCATCGTTATATTTGCATTTTTCCTAAACCTTTTTTGCTTTTCATAAATTTAATATACATGAGTAGAAAGACAAGCGAACTCATAAATCTAAATACGGAGATTATGCCCATTGATTTTTGCATTCCGATTGTTTCTAAAAGCCAGATTCCAATTTGTGGTGCCATAAAGGCGACAAACGATAACAGGACATTATAGGTGGTAATGCAGTATGTCCTCTTTTCCTGTGGAGATTGTTCCAACAGGAGGTTGAACAACAACAGCATTGTTCCAGATACAAAGAAACCCGATGTCATTTGCACGAAGGTTAGATAGATGAGATTAGTAGACAAAACCGTTAAAAACGGCGCTGTAGCCATCCCGGCTGCTACCCAGACAAGCATTAATGTGTTTGATTTCTGTTCTGCCCATTTTTTCCATAATGGGAAAGAGAATATTTGCACCAACTGACTGCCAACGGAAAAAATACTAATCCAGAGAATGGTCGCGTGGGCATACCTCACATTATAAATATTAAAAAGCCCCCAAGCCATCTGCCAGGAGAAGTTAAAGCATAATGCAGTAATCAGAAACCATTTGTACCCCTGATCCTTAAAGATGGACCAGTCCATCGAGGCGTTCTTCTTCTCTTTATTCGGTTTCGGCTGTACGGTTTCCTTATGCTTCATTAGGAAGAATACTTCTACTAATCCAAAAATAAAGGCGAGAAAAAACAAGCCTTGGTAAGCAGCTGCATTATCGGTTTGTTTTTTCATCACCACACCGATAATTAAGGTAGTAATCATCCCAACTATGGTTAACAGTCGATTGCGGTCACTGAAAAAGGCTCCTCTGCGCTCGTCACGAATCATCCCGCTAATCAGCGTTTGCCAGCCGATGTTCGAAATCGTTCCCGGAACGTTCATCAATGCGATTATCATTAAAAAAGCCCATGCCTGGTAAGTAGCAGGAATAAAAATAACACCAACTAACAAGATAAATAGTGCCCGCGCTCCTAAAACTGACATAGCGACCGTCTTCTTTTGCTCGTCTAAGCGATTTAATAGAATCGCAGCTGGTATCGTCATGATTAAGGCTACCAGCGGCGGAAGAGAACTGATTAAACCAACTTGATAATTAGTGGCTCCCAGAATGGAAATGGCGAAAATCGGGAAAAAGTTACTTGCTAGGTTTAATGCAACGGTCGACACCATTCCATGATAGATACTTATTTTTTCATTATACGCGCGCATGTGTTCCTCACCATTTTCACTTTAAAATTATACAATTTATTATACAATCGAATCGCATTATTTCTACTAAATATTTTAAAATAAATATATTTTACAATAATTTTATTTTTAATAAAACGATTGAATTATCAAAAAATAATAGTGTGTTTCCTGACGGAGAATTTTTTTAAAAACATTCTGTACACCGTTGAATTATTTTGTTGACATTTCGACAACAAAAACATATATTTTAATTAATCTAATAAACACTTAAAGTATTCTGTTAGGTGAGGCTCCTAAGTAGAGAAACGCTTCTGCCCAAAAACGTCGAGAGACGCCAATGGGTCAACAGGAAAGATCGGAAGAAGGTCTTTTTTAACGAAGCTGGTCAACATACCTATGCTATTTAGTGCTAAAACTTGAACGAGGGGAAACTTAGGTAATAATCTATTAAGCTGTCAATTATCTAAAAACTGTCAAGCGAAAATAGTTTTTTTATGTGCAAACATAGCCTTTATTTCCTCGAGTTGAGAAATAAAGGCTATTTTTTTTCCTTCAAAACTTTAGCTAGGCAGTGTCGAAGTTTACAATAATCGTCAACAAGAGGTAATTACATGGATCTAAATCGTTTGAAAAAAATGGATCTTTTATTAGTCATTGCGGCCATTTTCTTATGTTTGTTTGGACTTGTAATGGTATATAGTGCGAGCTTTCCGATCGCTTCGGTCGATTTCCATGATTCTCGTTACTTTTATACAAAACAACTACACTCATTAGGAATTGGCTTCGTCCTGATGGTCATAACAGCAGTATTTCCTTATCGTGCTTACGGTAAACTGAGCCCTATTTTGGTTGTGATATCGATTATATTATTGATCATGGTGTTAATTCCAGGGGTCGGAGTGGAAAGGAACCATTCGCAACGCTGGCTGCAAATAGGCCCAATGCTTGTTCAGCCTACTGAAGCGATAAAACTTGTGATGATCATATATTTTGCTAACGTATATGCAAAAAAACAAGCCTATATTGCCCATTTCTGGAAGGGTGTCATGCCGCCGCTGTTGATTTTGGCTGTTGTTTTTTTCCTGATTTTAAAACAGCCGGATTTAGGAACAGCCACGGCCATTTTACTACCTTGCGGGTTCATCCTTCTGTGTTCAGGAGCGCGGATTATTCACCTGATTCTATTGGGAAGTATAGCTGTAAGTGGAATTGGCTTTTTAGCCATATCCGCCCCCTATCGCATGAACCGGATTTTGTCGTTTCGAAATCCGTTTGCCGACCCTTACGGCGACGGTTACCAGTTAATTGGTTCTTACCATGCTATTGCATCGGGAGGGACATGGGGGCAGGGTCTAGGACATAGTATTCAAAAATTTGGCTATCTTCCCGAAGCACATACGGATTTTATCATGGCCGTTATTTTGGAAGAGCTTGGGATTTTTGGACTGCTGTTAGTAATCTTTTCTTATCTTTTTATCATGTACCGTGGGGTCCGTATTGCTCTTCAAGCCAAAGATCCGTTTGCTAAATTATTGGCTATTGGTTTAACCTTTCAAATCATGGTACAGGTCATATTTAATCTAGCGGCCGTTTCGGGTTTAATGCCGATAACAGGAGTACCTCTTCCGTTCGTAAGTTATGGAGGCTCATCATTAATATTTATGTTAATTTCATTGGGGATTTTGACGAATTTATCATGGAAAAATACACATAAAATACCTCGGGTTAATTTAAATAATGGAGGTTATGATCATGGAACAAAACATGATGCGTGAATTGCAAACAATCTTACAAGAGCATAATCAAGTCAATTTAAATGAATTAATAAGTGATTTACAGCCATTTGATATAGCTGCCATGGTGAGTGAACTGGATATAGAAGAACAATTAACATTTTTCTTTTTAGTGCCTACGCCACTTGGAGCAGAAATTCTTGAATATTTAGAACCGGAGCTGCAATATAAAATTCTGCTTCGAATGAAGGAACAATTTAAATCGGATCTATTAAATGAAATGTCTAGTGATACAATCGTAAATCTGTTATTATCGGTTCATCCGAATCAAGCGAAAAAACTAATGGACTATTTGCCAGACGATTATCAGGTGAAAATTAATACGCTGATGAACTACGAACCAAATACAGCCGGAAGATTGGCTACAATCGATTATGTTGCGGCCCGAACTCATTGGACTGTCGAGCAAACACTTGGACACATTCGAAAAGTGGGCCATGAGGCAGAGATTGTTTCCTACATTTATGTGGTAGATAGACAAGGTGAACTAGTCGGGGTTGTTTCTTTAAAGGATATCATCTTGGCTAATGAAGGAACAGTGTTAGAAGAAATTATTCAAGGAGAACCGATTTACGTTTCTGTTGATGTTCATCAGCAGGAAGCGGCAGATGTATTGTCAAAATATGACCTTGTTGCCATTCCGGTCGTCACCCACAATCAGCGAATGATTGGAATCCTTACCGTTGATGATTTAATTGACGTTATTCGTGAGGAAGCAACCGAAGATTTTCAAAAGCTTGGCGGAAGTCAACCGTTAACTGAACCATACTTTAAAAATACCATTTGGAGCATTTATCGAAAAAGAATCGGCTGGCTGTTAATTCTGTTTGTCGCTGAAGCTTACACAGGAACAGTGTTACGGCATTATGAGGACACACTTTCTGAGCAAATCGCTTTAGCCTTTTTTGTGCCGCTCTTAATAGGGACAGGGGGAAATACGGGCTCACAAACGGTAACAACATTAGTGCGGGCAATGGCCGTAGGGGAAGTTGAATTTAAAGATATTTTCAAGGTGTTTAGGAAAGAAGTCTCGACAGGTGTATTTCTTGGTCTGACGATGGGGACCGTTGCTTTAATCCGCGCTTTCTTCCTCGGTGTTCATTTCAACGTTGGGGCTGTTGTTGCGATTTCGGCATTATTTATTGTGATCTGGGCATCAATGGTAGCGGCTGTTTTGCCGATGATTTTGAACAAGTTAAAGGTTGACCCGGCAATTGTTTCTGGTCCATTTATTACCACCTTGGTTGATGGAACGGGGCTAATTTTATACTTTACAGTCGCAAAGATTCTATTACATTTATAATTTTTTTCTAAAAGGAGACGAGGTTCCCGCCTCGTAGGCTACGAGTTTATTAAATAATACCGTTGACTTTTTATCAATGTTCTTTGAAAAAATAAGCACTATTCGTCAATTTGATCAATACAATGTAAAAAAAATAGGAGTGATTTACATTGTATTGGTTAATCATCTTGGCATTTGCTGTTTCATCAAGTGTTGATAATTTAGGAGTAGGTATTACGTATGGAATACGCAAAATCCGGATTGGTCTAGCGGCTAATTTATTGATTGGGTTGATTTGTTTTCTGATGAGCATAGCGGGAATATCTTTTGGAGTTTGGCTATCTAAGTTTTTGCCAGGTTTGTTCCCCGTGATGATCGGCTCGTTAATTCTCATTATTATCGGCATCAGAATTATATTATTGGCTGTACCACGAAAAAAGGCTTTAGACGCAGGCCAAGAGCAAGCCAATCCCTCTTCAGGCATGAAGGGGATTCTTAAGAATCCCGAAGCAGCTGATGTTGACAACTCAGGAGAAATTAGCTGGGTGGAAGCGATAATACTTGGTGTGGCCTTATCAGCGAATGCCCTTACGAATGGCTTAGGTGCCGGGCTTCTCGGTTTTACACCGCTTGCTATTTCACTTACCGCTGCGATTGGCAGTATTATCAGTGTTTGGGCCGGAGTGAAGTTAGGTCATAAATTAGCTTCCATCCGCATTGGTTCTTTTACACTAGGGGAATTCGGTACCATCATTAGCGGGATTATTATTTTAATCATTGCCATAACCGCTTTCTTTTAGTTGAATACTTTTGTTGACAAAATGTCAATCGTTAGGTATATTCTCACAAGAGAACAAATTTATTAATCTATAAAAATATGAATTACAAGCTGAATTTTTCTGTTCGAAGGGGATAGAAGAGTATGACGGATCAACCTAAAACGAGTAAACTTGGTTTATTGTTAAAAGAATTACTGAAGGAACGTTCATTATCAATGAGAAAGCTTAGTGAGCTCACTAAAATTGATACAGCAACCATTTCAAGGATTATTAATGGGAAACGTAAGGCAAATCCTGAACATTTACAAAAAATCGCCGACTGCCTTGAATATCCGATCACTGATTTGTTTGTAGCTGCAGGGTACCCGGTAGAGCAAAGTCAAGAACAGCAGAGTTCAGATATTCACTCGTCGATTGACAGTATTCAAAGAGTGCTCGAATCAACTGAATTGAACAATAAAACGTTTTCGATTGAGTTGGTTGAACAGCAATTGGCAAAGTATCAACAATATGCAGAGACCGACGAGGGAAAAGAGACGATTCTTACTGGTTTTAAGAAAAAGCTGAGAAAAGTTGGCAGCATCGGTCCGTTTATCAGCCAGTTAAAAGAAATGTTTGAGCGGTTTCGTTTAAAGAATGGTTCTCCTGTTGAGCTAGCTATCATTGGCAGCGTGCTCATATATTTTATTATTTCGGTGGATGTGATCCCGGATTACATTTTTCCGATTGGCTATGTAGACGATGCAATCGCCGTAAAACTTGGTTTAGATTTACTATCCAAAAATGCTTGAAAAAAATGATTCTGACAGGTGATATGTAAAATGGAAAACAGAGTAAGAACAAAAAAGAAACGGAAATGGCTTAGAAACAGCCTTTTAACCGTTCTACTATTATTTATATCCGTCGTTGTTTATAGTGTCTATCAATATAAGAATGGCTTGGCAGAAGCGAGTAATGGAAAGAATAAGGGCGGACAAACATCGTATGATGACTTCCAAGGTGCTGAACCTCAATTTGGCGAGATTAATATTTTATTACTTGGGAGTGATTCACGCGGTGAGGCACATCCACGATCTGATACATTAATGATTGCCCATTTTAACCAAAAAACACATAATATGAAAGTCGCTTCGATTATGAGGGACTCATATGTCGATATTCCCGGACATGGCAAGCAAAAAATCAATGCCGCTTTTGCATATGGCGGCCCAGAATTAGTCAGAAAAACGATTAAGGAAAATTTTGATGTCGATATTAATTACTATGCCATTGTCGACTTTGAAGGATTTTCAAAAATCGTTGACCTCGTTGCCCCTAACGGAATTGAAGTGGACATTCCACATGAGATGTCCCACGGAATTGGGATGACACTTCTTCCTGGTAAACAAATATTACATGGTGATAAATTGTTAGGCTATGTTCGTTTTCGCCAAGATCGCTTAAGTGATTTCGGCCGGGTGGAAAGACAGCAGGAAGTAGTTTCAAAAATCAAAGAACAAGCAGTCAGTGTTCATAGTTTATTAAACCTGCCAAAAATCCTTGGGATGGCTACGCCTTATATTGATACAAATGTCGATACACCGACGATTCTATCAATTGGTAAAGGGTTAATTGCTGGGGACTCCAAAAAAGTGGAAAGTATTCGAATACCACTTGAAGATTCATATGAGGATGAAACGGTTGACGTCGGGGCCGTGCTAAGACTTGATTTTGAAAAAAATAAGCAGGCTTTACGAGACTTCTTGGCATCTTCAGAAGATAGCAGCACTAGCACCGATTAGTAAGCGGGGGCATGCGTATTGATTGATCAAAATGGTTTGAAGGTGAAATAATTGAACACAGAAACAACAATTTTTAGAAGATTAGATGGTGCCATCATGCTCATTTTGATGGCCTTTTTTATGATAAGTATTGTATTTATTTATAGCAGTCAGCAGACAGGTCAGTATGGTGCACAAAATTTCGCCTTGAAACAGGGGATCAATTATATGATCGGTTTTGTCCTGTTAATCCTTGTGGCCAAGCTTGATATGGATCAAATTGAAAGATTAGCATGGCCCGCCTATATTTTCATGTTTATGGTCATTATTTTATTGCGTTTCTCACCGAAAATGATTGCTCCGGTGATATATGGAGCGAAAAGATGGTTTAGCATTCCCTTATTAGGTTCGATACAGCCATCTGAGTTTTTCAAAATTGCATTAATTATTTTAGTCGCAAGACTCATTTCAAAGCATAATTCAACTCATTTTCTAAGAACAATGAAAACAGATTTATTGCTTGTTGGAAAAATTCTGCTCGTCACGATTCCGCCTTCTTTGTTTGTCTATCAGCAGCCAGACACGGGCATGGTCTTTCTTTACTTTATTGCGATTGGGGGCATGATGTACCTATCTGGGTTAAAACGGAAATTGGTAGCTTTTTTTGTGATGATTCCGCTTATTATTGCCGGGGTGCTTGTTTATTTGTTTTACTATCAGCCTGACATTATTTATAAAGATTTAATTCCTCTCTTAAAGCCACATCAACAGGAGCGGATTATCGGGTGGCTAGATCCTTCTGGGGATAGTAAAGGAGCCTATCAAAGTCAAAAATCCTTGCTAGCTGTAGGGAGCGGTGAATTTGTAGGAAAAGGATACATGCAGGGGAATGTCTACATTCCTGAAAAACATACTGACTTTATATTTGCAACTGTAGCAGAAGAAGGCGGTTTTATCATTGCCGCATTTGTTGTTCTTTTATTCATGCTTTTGCTTTATCGGATTATTAGAATCGGTCATAAATCACAAACCTCTTTTGGTATGTATATTTGTGCCGGAATCACATTGAGTTTCTCTGTGCAAATTTTCCAAAATATCGGCATGGTTGTTGGGATCATGCCTGTTAAGGGGATCGCCCTTCCTTTTTTAACCTACGGCGGCAGCTCCTTGTTTTCCAATATGATTTTAATGGGAATGATATTATCGATAAGAAAAACGTTTGGTTTATATATGTTTGCGAAATCGAATGAGGATTCTTAGCTTTCATAGAGGAGCCACCGAAAAAACTTGTACCATTGTTTGACCTTTATTCGGTTGCATTATCCAATTGCATCTGTTATAGTTAAGTAGAATTATTTTTGTCTGTCGGAAAGAACGTTAAAGTGATACTGCTTTTTGTCTTGAAGATTTGAGCAAGGATAGTAATACATTGTGCACAGCGCACAGCAGGAGGATATACAAATGGAACATGGTAAAGTGAAATGGTTTAATGCAGAAAAAGGTTTTGGATTCATCGAACGCGAAGCTGGAGACGATGTATTCGTTCACTTCTCAGCAATCCAAGGAGAAGGTTTCAAATCTTTAGACGAAGGCCAAGCAGTAACATTTGATGTTGAGCAAGGTCAACGTGGACCACAAGCATCTAACGTTCGCAAAGCATAATTAGAGCCAGCGAAGTTGAAAAAGACCCTCTCGAAGGGTCTTTTTTTTATGCAACAATAACCACCTCTTAATGTGCCATTCACCATGCATTCATGAAGCTTATGGTTTTCCCCTTGAAATGGTATAATCAAACAAGATACATAGTGAAAGGAAGTGAAGTAGTAGTTATGGCACATGTACATATAGAACAAACAGATTTGACCCGCTATATTCCGCCAAAAGGGGACTACGAGACTTTTCGTGATGTGGAGCATTATAAAGACAAGCTGAAGGAGTGGGGACTATCCTCAGCAAAGGAAGCGAAAAAGGAATTTTGGTACAAGGAGCGAAACTATCAGCGTCAGGTAACCATCAAAGGATATGAGACCTACGGAAGTGGAGGGGGATTTGCTACATTAGTGATTGAGTTTCAAGACGGGAATTTATCCTGTATCCACCCTGCCTATTTAAAAGAAATGCAGCAATCAAGTTTTGGGAAAGAAAGCATGTTGACAGTTGAGGGCAAAGAGCCAGCACCGTCTGCAGCAAAAGAACCTAGTGGAGAAGTTACCCAGCCATCACAAACTGTCAAAGACACAGATACTCCCAAAAAAGTAGCAGCAGCGAAACCCGCAAAAGCAAAAGAAACGAAACAAAAGAAAGAAAGGGCTCCGAAGCTCGAACTTCCCGTCGATAAAGTTCACTTTACAGCCACCGTCAAACAATTTGCCCTAACCTACAATCCTTTTAATGAAGAAAATGATGAAGTGGTCGTTTTAGAAAATGTACAAATTGTTCAGGAATCCCCGCTAGAGCTTGGACTCGCCTGGTGCAGCCACAGCAAAACACTTAAGAAATTTGAACTTGCCCCCGGTGATTTACTTGAGTTCGACGGAAAAGTGGCCGCCAAGAAATTAGCTAAAGGGAAAGACGTGGCGGAGGAATTCGTGGTGGATACAGCAGTGCTGTACAAACTCAACAATCCATCAAAAATTATCAAGAAATAGGGCAAGGAAAGTCCGTGCTTTAAAAATTTTATTTAAGAAAGCATACATATTAGACTTTGAGAATTGTCTAGCTCCAGCGCCCTAGCGGCTAGTGTCCTTCGCTCTCCGCCCTACGATAAGTCAACATCGAATCGCCTACGGCTCTTCGTGTTTCCTTTATCTCAGTTGGAGCGCTCCAGGCCATACGCCGCTGAACAGGGCGCTTACGCTTTTCTTATAAGGAGTACCCGTTATGAATCAGACTTTTACCATCAAGGAAAAGACAAAGCAAATTTTAGTTTTATTAATACCGATTTTAATCACCCAGCTTGGCATGTTTTCAATGGTTTTTTTCAACACGATTATGTCAGGCAAATATGATGCCTCCAACCTTGCCGGTGTGGCGATTGGCTCCTCGATTTGGAGTCCGGTTTTCATGGGAATCAGCGGGATCCTACTTGCTGTTTCCCCTATTGCAGCCCAGCGTTTCGGAGAGAAGAAGAATGGAGAGGTTTCCTCAGTTGTCAAGCATGGAATCTACCTTTCCGTCATCATTGCCGTGGTCGTTATCATCGCAGGATTTTTCTTGTTAGATCCCATCTTAAATAAAATGAATCTGCCCGCCCGTGTAGAAAAAACGGCTTTTGAATATTTGGTTGGCCTAAGTTATGGACTTTTGCCTTTGTTTATTTTTAACGTGCTGCGCTCGTTTATTTATGCACTCGGAAAAACAAGAGTGGTAATGGTCATCCTCCTTTTAGCCTTACCACTCAATTTCTTCTTGAACTATTGTCTCATCTTTGGAAATTTTGGTTTTCCCGAACTAGGCGGGGCTGGTGCGGGGTATGCGACCTCGGTTACCTATTGGGCAATATTGGCCATGACGATTTTCATCGTGAAAACACAAGTTCCATTTTCTTTGTTTCCTGTGTTTGCCAATATGAAGGAGTTTTCGTGGGATAAATGTAAGGAAATTTTAATAATCGGCGTGCCGATGGGGCTGTCCACCTTTTTTGAAACGAGTATGTTTGCCGTTGTCACGATTCTTTTAAGTAAGTTTAGCGTCACGACAATCGCGGCCTATCAATCGGCGTTAAACATCGTCTCCTTTCTCTACATGATTCCACTCAGTATCTCGATGGCCCAAACGGTTCTCGTCGGATATGAGGTCGGAGCACGCCGCTATAAGGATGCGAAACAATACAGCTGGCTGGGGATTTACCTGGCGATTTTAATTGCCAGTTTGAGCGGGGTCTTTGTCGTACTCTTTCGCTACCAGGTTGCCGGTTTTTATTCGAATGAAGCAGCGGTTATCAACTTAACGGCGAACTTTTTAATTTTTGCACTCTTTTTTCAAATCTGCGACGCCATTCAGGCAACAGCGCAGGCAGCGTTAAGAGGGTACAAGGACGTCAATCTTGCCTTTATCATGACCTTAATCGCTTACTGGTTAATTTGTCTTCCGGTCGGGTACCTCCTTGCTCATTTTACCAGCTTAGGAGCTAGAGGTTATTGGATTGGATTAACCTTCGGATTACTAGCAGCAGGCATTGCTTTATCAATCAGACTGCTCTACATTCAAAAACGGAAGTTCGCGGAAGTAGAAATAAAAGAAGTAGTTTAGAAAAACTAGTAATCGTTGAAAATACGAACTGGACGCCATTCCTGAGGAATGGCGTCACACTTTTAATATAGTTTTTTAGAGCTGAACCATTTCGAAAATAGATTTTGCTGTTTATCCGTAATCATTATTTCTTCCATTATTAATTTCTCTCGATTATTGGTTATCCAATTCTTTAAATCTTGTTTATCTTTGCAAAGAGTATAATATGTTTCCCCACCTTTTCCAAGTGCGTTGACAACATACCTGCAAGTGTTCCCCATAATGTCCACCTTTAATATTAATGATTAGTATCTATATGGATTATAGCAGGCTTAAAAAATAAGTCCACCACTTTTTTTCAGCAAAATCATCCAAAATTTTTATAGGGAGAAAAGTCACTTCCATGTCATACGTATTTCGGGTGAAGGAAGCGATTTCACATTAAATGGCGATTTTTTATTAAAAAATTTCCAAGCGAATCCGTTATAATAAAAATATCAAAACATGAAAAAAAAACGAATTGAGGGATGCTTGTGTTGAACACCTATCAATCCAGAGCAGAGGTACCTGAGAAAGAGAAATGGAATATCGAGGACATATATCCGTCGTTAGAAAAATGGGAAGAGGACTATCGCTGTATCGAAGAAATGACAACAAAATTAAAGCAATATGATGGCGCCATTCAAGATGGAACATCTCTTTATCTTTATTTAACAGAAAAAGAAGAAGTATCGAGTAAATTCAATCTTGTGTATGTTTATGGAATGCTGCAGGCAGATGTGGACACGAGGGATATCGAAGCACAGTCACTGGTTGACCGCGCCAAACAGCTTGCCGTTAAACTAAATGCAGCGACATCGTTTTTTATGCCCTATTTATTAAGCCTCGAAGAAAGTACGTTAAGAGAATTTATTCAACAAGAACCGCGGCTTGATTACTTCGAAAAGGATCTATTTGAAGCTTACCGTTATAAGGAACATGTTTTAAGCAAGGAAAAAGAAGAAATTCTTTCTCATCTAGGAGAAGCACTCTCAGCCCCTAGCCAAACTTACAATATGCTGAATAACGCCGATATCAAATTCGGTGAGGTAACAACCGATGATGGCGATAAAGTGGCATTAACGCGTGGCATGTACTCCAAACTGATTGAAGATGACGACCGAAATAAGCGCCAGGAAGCCTATAAGGCCTATTACCAGCCATACCTTCAGCTGAAAAATTCGCTTGCCTCCACCCTGGCAGCCAATATTAAAACAAACGTAACCCTAGCACGCCTAAGGAACTATCCTTCAGCACTGGAAAAGGGATTATTCGGAGACATGGTTCCAAAAGAAGTCTATGAAAATCTGATTGCTGCCACGAAAGCAAATATTGCGCCGCTGCACCGTTATACAGCGATTCGAAAAGAAAAGCTGATGGTGGAGGAATTGCGTCAATATGATCTAAATGTCCCGCTTGTGAATGGGGTGAAAATCGAAATTTCTTATGATGACGCCTATGAGACCATTTTAGAAGCATTAGCCCCTTTAGGCGAGGAATATGTCAACACACTGAAAACGTTTAAAGAGGCCCGTTATATTGATGTACGAGAAACACCAGGAAAGCGGTCTGGTGCTTACAATTTAGGGGTATACGGTGTCCACCCGTTTGTCTTACTAAATCAACATGACGACTTAGACAGTATGTTCACGATGATTCACGAATTCGGTCATGCGATGCACTCTTGGTACTCTAGTTCGCACCAGCCTAGAATTTCAGCCGGTTACAGTATTTTTGTCGCCGAAGTGGCCTCAACCGTGAATGAGGTATTACTGATCAACTATTTACTTAATAAAGAAACTGATGAAGCGATTCGAAAGCATTTACTCAATCATTTTATCGATCAATTTAAAGGAACCTTCTATACCCAGGTGATGTTTGCGGAATTCGAGAAAATCACTCATGAGCTCGCAGAATCAGGCAAGCCGCTAAACGTAGCAGTATTTAATCAAACATACGAATCCTTATTTAGACAATATAATGGCGATGAGGTTGTTTTTGATGATGAAGTCAAATACGGGTGGTCAAGAATCCCGCATTTCTACCGGCCGTTTTATGTATACAAATACGCAACTGGCTTTGCCTCCGCTATTCATATTGCTGAGAAGCTGTTAGCCGGCGATCAAGCGACATTAAAGGCTTATATAGAGTTTTTAAAAAGTGGAAGTTCTGATTATCCACTTGAATTGTTAAAGAAAACAGGCGTTGATTTAATGACGCCTGAACCGATAAACAACGCCTTAAAGCGTTTTGATCAGTTGGTAACAGAATTCTCGTCCATTTAAAAAAACACCTACGTGGCGGGTAATGTCCTTCATATGAGCTATGAAGGATATTCTACCCGCCACGCTCAGGTAAAATCTAACACTTGAATCCTTATCTTTTTCTCTCATCGCTGCTCTCATGGTGTTGTTCCTCATGAAATTCCTCTGGAGCAAACCCAAATGGTCCTCTTGGCATTTGTTCGGCACGATAAATTAACACAATGGTTTCGATTCTTATCGCCAAATTCACCGGACGAATTCGACCTCTTCTTTCCAAAACAATCACATCCGTACCTACATTTATCAGCCGTCCGCTAAAATCCCCTCGGAGCGTAATAACCTCAACGTCCTTCTTTAGCAACTCATGGGCAATTTGATGAAAATTCGTTTCAGTCATAATCATCATCCTCCTTCACCTTACATTAAATGCAGCTAGGTAAAATGTGGTATCGTTTTTTTAAAAAAATTTAGGTGAATGCCCTGTGGGTTAAAGCAAAAGTGGTTTGTCCAACTATTCAAGGTTCTATATATTAAAAAAAGAGCCCGAAGGCCCAAAAGAACACTTTTTAAAATAAACGCTAAAAGAATCTGCGTCTCCTTTCGAATTCAAACCGCCTTCTTCTCTCAATCTCGATTTCAATTCGTCTTCTTCTCTCTATTTCGATTTCAATCTCAATGGGGAAAAACCGTCTTCTTCTAAAATCGTCACGAAAAAACCTTTCTCTTCGATCAAATCCCCCAAATCCAAATGTCATTTAATTCATCCTCCCTTCATTAGAAGTTCAAATTCAAAGGACAAATGAACCCCTTAATGTGCCCGGTGTTCCGGACAGTTTACTAGCCCATGAAAGAAGCACCTACGATGATAAGCAGAATGAACAATACAACGATTAATACAAAGCTGCTTCCACCGCCATAGCCGCCGCCATAACCATACATATCTAATCACCTCCTATTAGAAAATAGAAGGGAAAAACCCTCCACTATGTAATATATTTGCTAATTCTAACCTTGATTGGACAAGCGTCATATTGTTAGAACAAATTTCGCGATTTGCGAAACCAATGTTAAAAAAAAGGGCTGGAAGACACAAAAAACACTTCATCGTAAGAACGAGAAGTGTTAAATGCCTTTTTAAAAAGGCTGCATTCTATTAGTACATGGGAATCTCCCGAATTTAATCAGGAGAGTTTCCATGTATATAATCATAAAACCCTTGGTTAAACACCGGATTTCCTGTACTGTTCATAAAACACTTTAAAAAGCCGTTCATCTCCTCCGCGATCAGGATGAAGAGCTTTAAGTAATTTTTTAAACTCTTTTTTTATCAAAGCTTTGTCAGCATCCGGATCTAATCCTAAAAATGAGGTGTATGTAAAAGGTGGAGACTCGGATAGAGCATATTCTGCTGATATCATTTTTTTTAAGCCGCGAACTTTGGATTGTTCGATGCGAATTTTACTATTTAATTCTTCGATTTCCTCTTTTAATTTCTGGTTTTCATGGAACGTTTTTTCCCATTGTTGATAATCAACACCAAATTGTTTGCTCTTTTCCTCAATCAGCTTTATTAATATGAATGATGCTAAATCAGCTGGTTTGATTGAGTAATCAATGTTTAATTTCTTCGTCCGCTTAGCTTTAATTTTCCCTTCCAAAATCCAACGTAAAACGATCTGTTCGCTATCTGTTATCTCTAAGTCCTTCAATTGGTCAGTAACTTCTTTTACGTTCAACATGTAATCAACTCATTCTTTTTCACAAAATAGAAGCATTATTTATTCTTACAAACTCTCAGGTTTTTTAAAAGGCTAAAATCAATGTATCATACATAAAACCACTATTGTTTTACTAGATTATTTAATTTTTATTAAAAATTCTTTTCGAAAGTAACGAATATATCAAATGCTGTAAAATGTTTCATATTGCTACTTGTTTTTCAGATTCGTTATCTAGTATGTTAAAAAATCTCTAAAAACACTCCAAAGGAACCTTTTTTAATATATTCAGAATTGTTAAACTATTACTAACATCATGGGTTGGCTTCAATTAAATCTGTTAGGAGGGAATTGGATGGAGCGAAAAGTACGCTTGATTCCGTACCAGGTGATTGCAGAATTTGAAGATGTAACCGAGGTGCCAAAAGGGGTGGAATTGATTCAGGCTCCTGAAGTGTGGGGAAAAACAAAAGGGAAAGGGATCACCATCGCCATTTTAGACACTGGCTGTGAGAGTTCCCATCCCGACTTAAAGGATCGAATTATTGGCGGGAGAAATTTTACGAAAGACGACCGCAGTGATCAAACGAACTATCGGGATTACAATGGTCATGGCACACATGTTGCCGGTACCATGGCAGCAACCGCCAATAATCTCGGAGTAGTCGGTGTTGCACCGGAAGCCAATCTGTTAATAGTGAAGGTTCTTGATAAACATGGCTCCGGACAATATGAGTGGATCATCAATGGAATCTATTATGCGATTGAACAACAGGTGGATATTATCTCAATGAGCCTTGGCGGTCCAGCAGATGTTCTTGAATTACATGAGGCGATTAAAAAGGCTGTCGCAAGTGGGATTCTCGTTGTATGTGCGGCCGGAAACGAAGGTGACGGACGGGATTCAACAGACGAGTTGTCCTATCCTGCAGCTTATAATGAGGTAATCAGTGTCGGTGCCACCGGACTGGGCCGCCAAATCTCGGATTTTAGCAATTCAAATGAGGAAGTAGATTTAGTCGCTCCAGGGGAAAATATACTATCAACCTTCCTAAATGGAAAATATGCAAAGCTTAGTGGAACCTCAATGGCAACCCCGCATGTATCCGGCGCACTTGCGCTGATTAAAGCAATTTCGAATCAAGCTTTTGAAAGAAAGCTAACCGAGCCAGAGCTGTATGCTCAACTAATTAGAAGGACCGTACCACTAGGAAATTCGCCAAAGCTTGAAGGGAATGGAATCCTATATTTAACGACCATAGAATACTTAGCCAATTTATTAGGCGCAGAGGAAGAACGAGTAGTGTTGAATGTTAATTGATCGAATTTACGAGTAAACTAGATTTTTTAAAAGACTATTCTCTATTAAAAGATGTAAGTCCTTTCACCTATTAAATAAAAATTAATAGTGTGAAAATTGGTAATTTATACACTATTGGCAGATCCCTCCATATCCTACAATTGAATTTATTAGGGTAAAGGAGGGATTTAATGAAAAAGAGAGCGTTTTCAATAGTAACTACATTAGTAACAACCATTGCTTTAACACTATCATCTGTGAATTATACAAATGCGGAAACAGTAGCGCCGAAAAAGAGTCAAGCAGTAAACTCATTGGCAAATGTAAAATCAGAGCCGAAATATTCTTACAAGGATGCCATTCGTGAAACCGTTTTTGTCCAATCTAGCCTTGACACGGATGAAAACGGAGTTCCTGATCGAATTGCCGTAGACATCATTCGGCCGAAAGAATCTGACTTAGGGCTGAAGGTACCTGTGATTATGGATGCCAGCCCTTACTATGAGAGTTTAGGAAGAGGCAATGAAAGTGAAGTAAAGGACAAAGATAAAGACGGGGTTAATGAGAAGTTTCCGCTTTATTATGATAATTATTTTGTTCCAAGAGGATATGCAGTTGTCTTGCCGGATATGGTAGGAACCAACCAATCGGATGGCTGCCCAACTACCGGCGGTTATGAAGAAATTGAAAGTATTAAAGTTGTCATCGATTGGCTTAATGGAAGGGCAACGGCAGTTGATAAAAATAATAACGAGGTAAAGGCCTCGTGGACAACCGGTAATGTTGGGATGATCGGTAAATCGTATGACGGCACATTAGCAAATGGTGTCGCAGCAACGGGAGTAGAAGGCTTAAAAACAATCGTTCCGATTGGCGCAATAAGCAATTGGTATAATTATTACCGCTATGCAGGGCTAACATACTATAATAATGGGCCAGGCGGATTGGCAAGCAGGGTGGTAAACAGTTCCCGGAAAGCAACGTGTCAGCATGTGTTTGATCGTGTAAATCAAGCGGCAGATGACGCCACCGGCGACTACAATGATTTTTGGAATGAAAGAAACTATGTGAAAGATATCAAAAACGTAAAGGCAAGTGTCTTCGCCATCCATGGTTTAAATGACTTAAACGTGAAGATGAACCATTTCAATGACTGGTGGGAAGCACTAAATAAGGAGAAAGTGCCTCGCAAACTATGGCTTGCGCAAACAGGCCACGTCGATCCATTTGATTTCCGCAGAGCAGAGTGGGTCGATACGCTGCATCGCTGGTTTGACTACTGGCTTCTTGGCATGAAAAATGGCATTATGGATGAGCCTGCTGTCGATATTGAACGAGCAGCAGATGTTTGGGAAACCCATGCCTCATGGCCGGAGAAAAATGTGAAATCAACGAAAATCCGCTTTGCACCTGGGGAAAACGAAAATTCACCTGGAGTTTTAACAACTGGTCCTGTAAAAGGTAATTTTACGCAAACCTTTACAGACAATCCGAGGCAAACAGAAACCGCGATGGTCACAAATGAAATGACCGTGAAAAGCGACCGTTTAGTATTCCTCACTGAACCACTAATCGAGGATGCGCGCATGAGCGGTGTACCGGAAGTTTCACTTCGAGCAACAGTAGATAAGGATAATTCCAATTTAACCGTGATGATTGTCGATTATGGAATGGATACCAGGGTCAATCATACCGGAAGTGGAGAAGGAATCAAAACATTGGCAACTGAAAGCTGTTGGGGAGAAAGTTCGGATACAGATGATGCTTGCTATCGAGAGACAGAAAAAACGTTCCGTACAGCATCGTATGAAATTGTCTCTAGAGGCTGGTTTGATCCGCAAAATTGGAAATCACTTTTAGCAGCAGATCCACTAAATCCAGGTAAAAATTATAAATTTGAGTGGGGCGCACTGCCTCATGACTATGTCTTTAAGAAAGGCCATCGCATCGGAGTCATTATTGCAGGAAGCGCGTATCAGCGGACACTTCCTTCGGCAACAGGAGCTACTTTCAATGTCCATCTTGGCCAAAGTGTTATTAACCTGCCGATCGTGGAAGGGAAAAAAGGCGTTAATTTTTAAAAGTAAGCTGTGTTGCCAAACCCACCAATGATTTATTGACAGGTAGACTATGTTCCTCTGAAAATGCAAGCCAGCAGTCTCCCTTTGGAGGCTGCTGGTTTTAAATGTGCTTCCTATGAATCTAGCAGTCTATTAAAAGAGGTAATACCCAAGGGGTATTACCTCTTTTACTATTATTCTTTAATTTCCATTACCAGGGCCAACACGGCGAGTCACGGTAGATGTCTTTCCTGCATCAGTCTCAGATGTGCTAGTGAAGGTAAGGTTTGTCGGTGTTGGCTGCATCTGACCTTTGCCGCCTTTAGGAATCTTTACGTAAACTGGTACGGAAACCGTTTTACCAGCTTCCACTTCAATCACGTTATGTTGTAACTGAATTTCCCAGCCAGCAACAGTTTTGGCATTAAGACGAATGAGATCTGTTGCATTCCCTGTATTCTTTACATTGAAATAGTAGACAGCTATTTTACCTGGTGCAGCAAAGTCTGAACTACCGTTTGCAACAGATACACCACGTGCAAAGGGGCCGGCGCCATCGAGATGGCGCACTGCTATCCGATAAGAAAGAGCACCTTTTGCGTCATATTTTTTATCTAACATGTAGAAGTGAAGACGGTTATATTCATCTGTGTACTCACTAACCACATCATCACCAGTCCCAGCCTTAAAGAGGGCGTCGGCTAACTGTTGATAATCCCCCTTGGAGAGCATGGCAGTGGATCCATCTGGCCGTTTGAAGTCTACTTTATTAATATCTTCTATATGTGAGTCTACTACCCAGATGTTTGGTGCAGTTTCGCTATTCTTTGTTTTCGCCAGTAATACTCCTGAGTCCGGAACAAAAGAATCAGAACCCACGCGGTCGACGACTTCGACTGTATAGTTATTGTACCATTTAGCCCCGCGCTGCATGTCAGCACGCCAATCGTCATTTAGTGAGTTTGCTGGTGTGTTATCCACCATGCTGATATTGATGCCGTGTATTCCCTCGCGTCCAAATTCGCTGCCAGTAGGCACCTCACGCGCAAGAATATCGGCGAACACTGGTCCAGTTTCAGCAAGTTTGTCGCGGTCTAGACTCAAATATTGGTCCGGCGCGAGGAAGCCTTGTTTGATTTTATTTCGCAGCATATGGTGTGATGGTGCGGATGCTCCGAGAGTAGATGGGACCATCCAGCGAGTGTGTGAACCACCTGGACCGTTGAAGCTGCCGCGGCTCATAATTTCCCAAGGACCCGAGTAAGTACGGGATACAGGAATAGCATATGGATTATTATAGTTGTCGCCTAGATTCATAATATGACCAAATTCATGAGCAAATACGCCCATTCCATCATTTTCACCTTGGATGGATGTGCCGCCGCCGGCACTTGACCAGATACTTTTGGCAGCATACCAGGAGGTCCACGGTACGTAGCGGGTAATCGCCGAATTAGGCATACCAGGTACATTTGCTCCAGCAACGATTGGACCGAATGGATTTGTTATCGCATCGGCATTTTGAAACATCATTTCGCCAAATTCCTGCCAGACGCCTGATTCATCATATCCTGCATGAATGACAAAATTAAAGTCGAACTTTTCACCTGAAGCAGCCATATCAGCCTTCGCTGCGTTAACAGCTTCTGTCCGTAAGTTTCTGCCTTTGAAGCCGGCAGGCATGTTTACCGTCTGCCCGAACTCGTTAAGACCATACTCGAATTCATTGCCCTCCATTCGATACGTACCGAAGGATTTGACCTCAATTTGCCATTTACCGAAGGAGTTTTCACGCCAATATTCATTTACTGTCCGATAATTGTTTAGCGCTTGAGGTTTATTGAGGAAGTCCTCCCAAAACTTTCCGAGCTCATCGCGAGGTATTTTTCCTGATATGACCGGGTTGCCGGCTATCTCTGACCCTTTAGGCTGGCTCAAGATAAAATCCTGGTCTTTGAAATCCACAATGATGAGAGCGCCCCTGATGACTCTTTCGGCCTTTACGTCAGCTGTGTTCCAGTCTACTCCTGGAACGGGCTTGTAATCATTCCACGTCATATCCCGTGGAAGAACCCAGGACTGGGGGTCAACTGGTTCGGGGAAATCAGATAATCCTGGCTGCGCTGCATAAACGGTCGAAGATACAGCAACAGTCAAAATACTAACTAAAAAAATAAGTGTTCTTTTTAATAGCCTCAATACATCATCCTCCTAAAATATAGTATGTACAGGTAAATAATAGCATCGTAATGCAAGACTGAATATACGGAAAAGTCATAATTTTAAAAATGATTAGGAGGTCCTGATTCTTAAGTCTCGAATACACCGTTTCGAGTCCTGCTTTGGCAATGGACGGGAATTAGTTTTTTCCATGAACATTTACCAATATATAATAAATTTTTTATTATTTTTTAATAAATAAAGTGTAAAATAGAAAATACAGCTGACATGCTGTGTTGATGATGCTGCTTTTTCTATCCTAATATGAAAAAAATTTTTTGAAGGGTTAGAATTTACCGTTAATATAGAATATAATAAACTTATCTTTTTTTTCATCAGGAGGGGTACCTTATGAGCATAAAACAAAAAAAGTATCATGTTTTTCAACGACTTGGACGTGCTTTTAAGTTAAACTTCTTAAAACTTCTTCGTTCTCCTGGAGGAGCCAAAAAGGTATCATTGGGATTTGCCCTGGGCTTTGGCTTGGAAATGCTGGTTATTTCAACGGCTTCACTAATATATATATTATTTGTACCAATTGTCCGGTTGGCTAAAGGATCGTTACCGGCTTCCATCATCGGAAATGTCATAGGAAAACTAACGCTGCTTCCCGTGATTCTGTTACCGTTTGCTAGAACACTTGGAAAAGCAATCTTTCCAATGCAAGTCAGAATCGGACACCATACATCTTTCTCTTTTCATCAATTAATGCAAGGTGATTTCCATAGTTTAGTTGGCCTCCTTCATGGGGGAGTCCATGCTTTAATTGGAATGACCATTTTTGGTGTTATCCTGGGCATTATTTCTTACTTTATTGTTCATTATTTCTATGAAAAAGAAAAAGCTAATAGGCTAAAAAGAAGACGACATAAACATGAGATTCGCATCAATAAAATCAATGAGAATTTAATATAAGAAATGTCTTTTGTAAGCTCTTACGGTAAAATTAAGGGCTTTTTCTTATATTAAATTCGAATCACACGTCCTTTAAACGCTTTTTTCCAATAACCTTTTGTCATGTCGGCAATAGCGACACCGGTAGAGCTTTGAGATCCAATGAATTTTCCGTCACCAAGATAGATCCCAACATGTCCGTCTCGTTTATACGTGTCAAAGAAGACAAGATCTCCTGGCTGCATTTCTTGAGGAGAAACTTGACGACCGCCCTTTTTTATCGAATCTGTATGGCTTCCGATTTCGATACCTGCTTGTGCAAACGCCCAATGAACAAAGCCGGAGCAATCAAATCTGCCACGGGCAATATCATTGGCATTTCTTCCGCCGCCAAACACATAAACAGAGTTACCCATGTACTTATTGCCTGCGCTCGTGACCGTACTTATGTATTTATTCTTTATTTTCGATGCCGCCTCATTGACTGTTTCAGGAATTTTCATCCTATTCTCTTGAATAGTTTCAGATACACGTTTCATTTCGTTATTTATATGAATAAGGAGATTTGGAATTTCTGGTTCCGCTGATAGTTTGCTTACTAATTTTTCTTTGAGGTTTGGAACCTCTGGTTCAGCTGTTAATTGCTTTGTTTGAATGGGAGCCTGTTTTACTTGGGTTAAATAGTCTTGATTATGTAAGTCACTAAACGATTCCGCATAAACCATATGTATAGAAAATTCGTTCCCGACCGCGGTAAGCATGATGGCTAAGCTAAACAATATTAGGATTCTTTTGATCACTCAACATCACTACTTTCATATAAAATATTATTTTATTACTAATCTTCAGAATGTTCATACTATTTAGTGTATTGGAATTATAACAGATAATTCTGTCAACTATGTTATAAGAGTATTACAATTTGATAACATTAGATATGTATTTCTCTTGAATTGAATTCGTTTGCATGGTATGATAAAAAACATCAAATGTGAACGAATTGTGAACTTTTAAAAAATTATGAATCACCTTTAATACGAAATAGCGTTCCTGTTGATCGGTTAAAGGTATTTATAACTCTATTAAACAATAACTGTTGGTACTTAACAGCGTCCCTGTTTAAGGCAAACCGTTGTAAGAATTCATTATGATTCCCTTTTTCTTAGGAACCTACAATGAATTTTTTCAACGGTTTTTATTTGTTCACAAAGCTTTTATATAAAATGAATTCCAAAAGGGAGAGGTAAGTAAAAATGAAAAAGACAAAAAATCGGTGGCTGATTGCTTTATCGGCAGTTGGGATTCACATTTCAATTGGTTCTGTGTATGCATGGAGTAATTTTACGACTCCATTAAAGGACTTATTCGGATGGACGGATTCAGAAGTGGCTCTGACATTTAGTATTGCTATTTTATTTTTAGGTTTGTCTGCCGCATTTCTTGGTCACTTTGTTGAAAAATATGGCCCTAGAAAATCAGGATTTCTAGCTGCACTCTTTTTTGGAGTGGGAATCCTCGGGTCTGGTCTGGCTGTTCATTTAGGTTCAAAATACCTATTATATGTTTTCTATGGAGCACTTGGCGGAATTGGATTAGGAGTGGGGTATATTGCGCCTGTTTCCACGCTCGTAAAATGGTTTCCTGACAGAAGGGGGCTTGCAACCGGACTTGCGATAATGGGTTTTGGATTTGCAGCCGCCATTGCTAGTCCGATTATGAACATGCTCATTGAGACAGTAGGTGTTGCCAATACTTTTTACATACTTGGAATTTCATACTTCATCATCATGATGCTATCCTCACTTTATCTTGAAAAGCCTGAAGAAGGATGGCTCCCCGACGGATATAAACAGAAAATTAATAGTGGCAAAGCGAAACCAAATATGGATTTATCACAACTGATGGCTAATGAAGCGGTTAAAACAAAACGTTTCTGGTATTTATGGCTGATGTTATTTATTAATGTGACTTGTGGAATTGCGATTTTAGCAGTTGCAAAGCCACTGGCGATGGAAAGTATCGGCATTGATATGACGGCAGCCGCAGCTCTTGTCGGAGCGATTGGAATCTTTAATGGTTTAGGAAGAATTGGCTGGGCTAGTTTTTCAGATATTATCGGACGACCTGCTACATATACATCCTTCTTTGTCCTACAAATGGTGATTTTCTTCTTCTTACCAGAGGTATCGATTAAATGGTTGTTCATGGGGATGTTAATTATCGTCTATACTTGCTATGGCGGTGGATTTTCCTCCATTCCGGCCTATATCGGTGATTTGTTTGGCACAAAGCAGCTCGGTGCAATCCATGGGTATATTCTAACCGCTTGGGCAGCAGCAGGTCTTGCTGGTCCATTATTTGCCGCTTGGATTAAAGATACAACAGGCAGCTACTCAGGCAGCTTAACGTTCTTCTCAGGATTGTTTGTCATAGCGTTTGTCATCTCAATACTTATCCGTGTTGATATTAATAAGCTAAAACGAGGCCCAATGAATAAAAATACACCATTGAAAAATCAGGTAAGTTAAGAAAGTTGCAAATTTTCTAGTAAACTAATACAATATTAACAACATTAACTGTATGTAAACCTGAAGTAATAGCAAGTGAGATGAGTTTATTGAGTAAATATGAAGCGGAATTTAGTAATATTGTTCGTGCGTATCGTAAACGGCATATGGGGAAAGGTCCTAGTCAAGTGCGAACAACCTTTTGTAAGAACTGGGCAATCTGTGAATTAGAGGGGAATTTATCTCCGATTGAAAAATTTATTGCTACTGCGGAAGATGGAAAACAAATGCTGCGGGCTGCTCGGACCGAAATGGTTAAGGAGATTTATAAGAAAAATCACCCAGCTGAGATGGAGGAACTTTTAGGAGTAGAATTCGTTAAGGTATTTGTTGATATCAATATCGAAGAGGACAAAGGAATGTCCATCTTCGTGTTTGATCGGGATATTGAAGAGAAGTTTAAAAATTAATGACTATTAAAATAGTTGGTACTTGGCAGCGAACCTGTTGAAGACTAACCACCTTGGTGCATTCATCCTTTTCCTGAGATGAATGCTGTCCTGGGTGGTTTTTTATTTGTTTTTAAAATTGGAGATCTTGAGGAGGAATGAAGGATGGGAAAAACATTACATCCAGGTCCACAGAAAAAATCAGTTGTGCCAGCACCCGAACACTGGGTGAGTCCAATTCCTTTTGGACTAGGAAAAATGAAACCAAAACATATTCGCGATACGATGAAGGTCGCTTGGGAGAATAAAGATAATCTCGGCTATGCCGCCAATATCTTTTCAAAAGGGGTATGTGACGGCTGCGCGCTTGGTGTATCCGGTTTATATGACCAGACGTTAACAGGACCACATGTGTGTACAACTCGCTTAAATGTCCTAAGACTCAATACCATGCCTGCGATTAAGCCTGAAATTCTTCATTCAGATATAGATGAATTAAGGAAATATGACAGCTCGGAGCTTCGGAAGCTTGGCCGTATTCCCTATCCATTAATCCGCCGTAAAGGGGAACGAAAATTTTCGCGGATTACTTGGGATCATGCGACGGAAATGATTGCGTTGAAAATGAGAAAGCTGAATCCACAACAATTTGCTTTTTATTTAACAGCACGCGGGATTACAAATGAAAGCTATTATGTGGCCGGTAAAGTAGCCCGCTTTCTTGGGACTAATCACATTGATAATGCCTCACGGATTTGTCACGCACCAAGTAAAACAGCGTTAAAGCGTTCGATTGGCGTCGGAGCTTCAACGTGCAATTATTTAGACTGGATTGGCACAGATGTCCTATTGTTTTGGGGCAGTGTCGCAGCGAACTCTTCACCAGTTTCTTCAAAATACATGCTTGAAGCGAAGAAAAAGGGCACCAAAATCATTGTTGTCAATCCATACCGAGAACCAGCGATGGACCAGTATTGGATTCCTTCAAACCCGGAATCCGCCTTGTTCGGAACCAAAATTGCAGATGATTTCTATCAAGTCAACATTGGCGGAGATATCGCGTTCATGCATGGAATTATGAAGCATTGGTTTGATATGGATGAGAAGGTGAATGGTTCTGCAATCAACCACGAGTTTGTTGAGGCACATGTGAATGGTTATGAAGAGCTGAAGAAAAAGGTTCAAGACCAATCGTGGGAAGCAATCATTGAATCTTCCGGTGTTTCGAAAGGACGGATTATTGAATTAGCTGAACTGTTAGCGGGCAGTAAAAATGCTGTTTATGCATGGGCTATGGGACTTACTATGCATTCATTTGCCACTGATAATATTTCTCAAGTGGCAAACTTGGCACTTCTTCGTGGACATCTCGGACGAAAGCATGCAGGTCTTATGCCATTCCGGGGACATTCAAGCGTTCAAGGAAGCGGTGAAATGGGGGCTGATCCATTCGTCTTACCGGGCGGCGGCTGGGATCTGAACACTGTCGAGAGAATCGAACAGCTTTGGGGATTTGAACTTCCAAAGTGGCAGGGGGATATCGTGGGAGTTACTCTGGAAAACATTGTCCTTCCAGAAGACCATGAGCGCAAAGTTAAACTCTATTACTTATCTGGCGGTAACTTTTTAGAGACGATGCCTGACCCTGATTTTATCAAAGAGGCCTTATCTGAATTAGAAATTCGTGTGCACCAAGATATTATTTTAAACACCTCGACATTAGTCGATGCAAAAGAGGCAGTCATCATATTGCCGGCGAAAACACGTTATGAGCAGGAAGATGGCGGTACGAGTACTTCAACAGAAAGGATGGTTTATTTTTCACCTGAGATACCGGGTAACAAAAATAGGGTGGAAGAAGCACGGGCAGAATGGAAGATTTATATCGATCTTGCTAAGCGTGTGAAACCGGAAACGGCTCATTTGGTTGATTTTGCTGACGGTTATGCCGTTCGTCGTGAAATTGCGAATGCAAACCCTGATTATGAGGGCATCCAACACTTGAAAGTACAGGGAGACGTCTTCCAGTGGGGCGGCGCTTGGCTATGTGAAGACGGGATTTGTCCAACTCCGGACGGAAAAGGAAGTTTAATACCTGTTGATATTCCCGATTTAAATAAGAAGCCTGAACAATTTATCGTCACCTCCCGACGTGGGAAGCAGTTTAATTCAATGGTTTACAATGAGGTCGATCCGTTAAACGGGGCAGGTCGATATGACGTGTTAATGAGTACTGTCGATGGGCAAAAACTAAGCATTGCCGAGGGTGAAGGAATCGTCGTATATAACGGTTTCGGCGTATTCCAAGGCAAAGCAAAATTTGTTGAGATTGCACCAGGTAATATCGAAGTGCACTTTCCGGAGGGGAACTTCTTGCTGCCGCGGGGCCGATATGAGAAATTTGCTGGAATCCCTGATTACAATATCACTGTTCATGTAGAAAAAGCAGAACGATATAACGCTAGGAAAGATACCGTCTATCTTGAAAAGCCAATTCCTGAACTCGAAACAGAAGTAGGTTAATTTTCCATGGAAAGGGGCAAAGCATGTGTTAAATGAAATCACTACTTCACAAAACATTCTCAGATTTAACGGACAAGACTTTTTCGAGGATGAGGATGATGTTGCTGTTGAATCAGCTTTAACTATTGCGGTAGACGGAAACGAGTTTGCCACTATGGTATGTACCCCATCTGACTTGCAGGAATTGGTGGTTGGATTTTTAGCATCGGAAGGTGTTATTCGCGCTTACCAGGATATCAAATCCCTTCAAATTGATGAAGATCGGGGATTCGCCTATGTGGATCTGATAAACAAACACTCTGTTTTAAAAGAATTTCATTCGAAGCGATTTATTGGTTCTTGTTGTGGAAAAGGTCGGCAGTTTTACTTTCATAATGATGTGAAAACAGCAAAAACGGTAATGACAAAATTGACAATCACGCCGGAACAATGCCGCAAGTTAATGAAGCAGATGCAGGAAAGCTCTTCTCATTTTCAGCAAACAGGCGGTGTTCATAATGCTGCTCTGTGTACAAGTGATGGAATTGTAGTATCCAGAACCGATATTGGTCGTCATAATGCCTTAGATAAACTGTTTGGCTACTGCATTATCCACCGAATTTCACTAAAGGATAAGATAATAGCTTTTAGCGGCCGAATCTCATCAGAGGTGTTGCTGAAAGCCGCCAAGATTGGGGTTGGAATTATCCTATCGAAATCAGCGCCAACCAATCTTGCCTTAAACTTAGCGGAGGAACTTGGAATTACCGCGGTAGGCTTTATTCGAGGAAACGGGTTTAATGTATACACCCATCAGCACCGGATCCAGGGGAACGGATCACTTCCTGCAATCATCGGTTTAGATGATTGATAGGAAGTGAGGTTCATAGAGGCCGTAAAGCTGAAAAAAAGCGGGATCCGGTCACTAAGAGAGGTTCATAGTGCCCGTGAAGTTAAAATAAACCGAATTAAGGTGCCTCCCTCCATTAAGTTAGTACGTTACTTCACCGGGGGGGCAATCATTCCCCTTTTTATCAAAGAAAATTGCTTTTAAGTAAACAATCATTCTTTATTACAAAAACGATATAATTAGAGAAAGGTTATTTACTTAAGGGGTGGATATTTTTGGAGATTGGCAATCCATTTAAAGATATTATTGAGTCAGAAGAAGGGCTGCGTTCCCTTGTTGGTTATCCAAGTGAATTAGTTAAAAATAAGGTGATTACCTATATTGATCACCATTGTTCAACCTTTATTTCCAAGTCACCATTTTTAGTTCTTTCTACTGCTGATGCCTCTGGTTTTTGTGATGTTTCGCCACGAGGGGATGTTTCTGGATTTGTCCATGTTCTAAATGAGAAATATTTGATCATCCCAGAAAGACCAGGGAATAAAAGAATCGATACCATGCGAAATATACTATCAAATCCAAATGTGGGGCTGATATTTTTCATACCAGGCTTAGGAGAAACGCTAAGAATTAATGGCAGGGCGGCATTAGTAAGAGATAACGAGTTGCTTGAAAAGATGACAGTAAAAGGACGAACACCTCTTGTGGGAATTGGAGTAGAAGTAGAGGAATGTTATATTCATTGTGCAAAAGCCTTTAAACGCTCAGGATTATGGGACCCAAGTTCCTGGGCTGATCAAGAAACATTACCTTCGGCTGCTCAAATATTATTTGAACACGCGAAGCTCCCAAATAGCAGTGCCGAAACAATAGAAGAAAGCTTAAATGAAAGCTATTCTAAACGGCTTTATTGAAAACAAACGACAGCTCGCTGTCGTTTTTATTAAAATCATAATAATGTTATGTAAACTCATAGTTAAAATTTGTATCAGCAAATTTCATTTCCCATTTATCTAATTGAAAATAGGTTAATTAGCATATAATGTAATAAAAAAGTTTTTGACCCCGTATCTTTTTATCCTTCTTGAACCGTTTATTGGGTAGAGAGTGCAAAAGGAGTGAAAACCATGCCACAAAAGCTTAGCCCTTTCAGCAGTGAAAATTCACAGGTTGATGATCGGCTGTGGAGCGAATATTATCCAAAGCTTCAGCGATATTGCCGCTTTCTAACCCAAAACTCATGGGATGGAGACGATATCGCACAGGAGACCTATCTTAAGGCATTAAAATATAACCAGCAACAAATGAGTTCAGCTTTGTTAAATAAAATTGCTTATCATCATTGGATTGATTTGCTTCGAAAAAGAAAAAATGTGACGGTAGAGGCTGATATTGATCATTCCATTCATGAATTGACAGCTCAACTCGATGAAATATCACATGCAGTTGATTTGCTCTTGAGGCATTTTACCCCAAAGCAAGCCGTTATCTTTATGTTAAAAGAGGCATTTCAATATCAGTTAAAGGAAATAGCAGAGCTAGTAAACACGACAGAAATGGCCGTGAAGGCAAGTCTTCATCGGGTGAAAAAACGTCTCGAAAAAGATGATCATTCATATTTAGCCGAATCATTTTGGGATCAGGAAGAGAGGGCTCAGCTTTCAGACATTTTTTATGAAGCCTTGAAAAATCAAGACCCAACCGTCCTGATTCGATCCATTCCATCGCTAACAAGTATTAGTGAAGTGCCAAAGCTTGTTTCACGGAATTTACAACCGATTCAAACTTATTCCCCTTCAAGCACTCTCTGTATGGCGGCATAGCCAATTAATCGCTTTAAGGAGGAAAAGTAAATGAGTACCATTCCATATGTGATCGAACAATCAAATCGTGGGGAACGTTCTTATGATATTTATTCAAGGCTGCTAAAGGACAGAATTATTATTATTGGCGATGAAATAAATGACCACACGGCCAATAGTGTCGTGGCCCAATTATTATTTTTAGCAGCGGACGCCCCAGATAAAGAAATTTCTCTCTATATTAATAGCCCAGGTGGCTCAACTTCAGCAGGATTTTCCATTTTCGATACAATGCAGTACATTCAGCCGGATGTTCGAACGATTTGCACGGGTATGGCCGCCTCATTCGGGGCGATGTTACTGCTTGCAGGTACAAAGGGAAAACGGTACGCCCTGCCAAATAGTGAAATCATGATCCATCAGCCTTTGGGTGGTGCCAGGGGGCAAGCAACAGAAATCGAAATATCAGCACGGCGTATCTTAAAATTAAAAGAACATATCAATCAAATTATTTCAGAACGCACCGGACAGCCAGTTGAAAAGGTGGCAAAGGATACCGATCGGGATTACTTTATGAGTGCTGAGGAAGCGAAAGAGTACGGGATTATCGATGAGATTCTTTATCCAAAATAAGTCATTCCAATTTGAACAATACAGGAAAAAATGAGGAAGGCAGACTCAAACTGCCTTCCTCGTTTTTCTTTTAAAAACAAATTGAATAACCAACGATAAATTAATTCTGTATCCCTTTTGAAAGTGCTATTTAGAACCCATAATAGTTTCCCCGAGTAAGAGCACCTTTAGTTGTTCTTCGGGGAGCTGCCGCTTTTCCCATTCACGGTATAACCGTTCTAATGCTTCCGGTCCTGTGTCATCGGCCAAACGATAGGCGCCATAATGCATCGGTACGAAGTGTTTCGCTTTTAATTCGATGAACGCTTTCACACTGTCTTCTGGAGAAATATGGGATGCAGCCATAAACCACTCCGGCTCATAGGCGCCAATCGGCATAAACACTGTATCGATTGTAAAGCGGTCCGCAATTTGTTGAAAGCCGGCGAAATAGCCTGTATCGCCAACAAAATAATATGTTTCTTCGGCAGTTTGAAAAATCCAGCCGCCCCAATGGGATGAATTCATATCTCGCAACGTTCGTCTTGTCCAGTGTTGGGCAGGGACAAAATGAACGGTTATCCCTCTGTATTCGGTGCTTTCCCACCAACTCATCTCAGTCACCTGCTGATAGCCCTTTCGGATAAAAAGGGACTTTAAACCAACAGGAACAAGGTAATGCGGGTTTCCTTTTAATTTTTTCAGAGTGGGGAAGTCCAGATGGTCGTAATGACCATGTGAGATGACGACGAGATCAATTTCCGGCAGATCTGCTAAGGAAATGCCCGGCTCCGTTAATCTTTTTTGAAACCCCATCCGCTTGGCCCACACAGGGTCCGTTACTATATTTATGCCATTTAGCTGAATCAAAAACGTAGAATGGCCAACCCACGTATAAGAAGTCCGGCTTCTGTTTTCGACTAGTTCCCTCACTATTTTTGTGGGAGATTGTTCGATGTTTACCGATAAATCCTTCACTTTACTTCGTCGTTCTTTCTGCCATTTCCTCATGTCTTTAAACGATTTGTTGTTTGATACATTATCTAAATTAGCATATTTCACCATCATCCACTCACCTTGATTTTCTCTCTAAAATCTATCATTAGGAAGAGTATAGCAAAATACCCAAGCAATCATCAAAAATTTGGTGCCGGACGAATGTTCATGAGGATAAATCAGCCACTATTTGGAAAACTATTGGTAATTAATTTGTTTTGAAGGTGGCCTTTTATGGATAACTATAAGAATGATAATACCGCCAAACGTTATAAGGCCCATGTTAGCATACTTGGTACAACGCTTATTCATTTACGCAATCCTTATATCATTGCCTGGTGGTCAGCCGCTTTCCCTGGATTTGGACATATGCTGTTGTCAAAATATCTTAGGGGATATGCCTTATTTATTTGGGAAGTGGTTATCAATATTAAAGCGCATGTGAACCTTGCCATGATTTACTCATTTCAAGGAAATATAGCCATGACAAAAGAAGTATTGGATACAAGATGGTTACTCATGTATATTCCCGTTTATCTATTTGGAATTTGGGATAGTTATCGAACCACAGTTGACTTGAACAAGGGGTTTATTTTAGCGGATCATGAAGACCACCGTTTCAACTCATTTAGCTTAGGACCAGGGGAGGTAAATTATTTAGATAATAGAAACCCCTTGATGGCCGTCATCTGGTCACTATTTGTGCCTGGGCTAGGGCAGCTTTATATCCATAGAATTTTGACCGCGTTCTTTGTCATCGTTTGGGTAGTCGTCTTTTTTTATCAATCACATGCCCTTGAAGCGATTTCTTTTTTATTCCTAGGAAAAATAAAAGAGGCTACCACTATTTTAAATCCAGAATGGCTATTATTCCTTCCTTCTCACTATGGGTTTTCCGCCTTCGATGCTTATATGAATTCGATTGAAAATAATAAACTGTTTGAAAAAGAACAAAGGAAATATTTAATGGAACATTACCAATCAACAGGTTTCCGAATACTAAAAGGACAAAAAGTGAAGTGATGATGTGCAGCTCTTTTCCACTTTTGAAAATCAGCCGGGCCTAGAAATGGCGATATCTACTTTGGAGAAAAACGGTATTAAAAAACAAGATATATTTGCTGTTCCCCTCGATAATCGGCAAGAGGAGCGTAAAGTTTTCGATACGCTTCACCGTTCGGACGGAACCTCACTAATCGATATTGGCATGGCTCTTGCCACCGCATTTTCTGTGATAGGAGCAAGTATCGGGTTTAAATTATCGTGGGGTCCCATTTACTGGGGACTTATCGGAGCATTTATCGGATTTGTAATAGGATTTGCCATTAGACTTTTAACCGAAGTAGTTTTAAAAAAGAAAAAAAGACTATTAAAAGGAAAGCAATCAGAAGTTATTCTTATTATTGATTGCAAAGAATCACAGTCTGAATTAGTAGAGAACATTCTTTGGAGTCATTTTGCGTTAGGGGTAGCTAAAGTAAAAAATACATGAACCTCTAAACAGTAGACATCTTGGGTACAACCCGCATAGTCCAATTTTAACAACTTCCCCCCAATTTGAATAAAAATAAACGAATGAGGGGGAGGGGGAATGATCCTCTACTCCCTTTCACAGTTTTAGGGGGGGAAACATTTGAAAATCGAGTACGAATATACCTTCGGGTTACCAAGGGGCATTGTATGGAGGGACTTAAAGGATGAAAACATCCTTAGGAACTCGCTGCCAGGCTGTAAGTCATTCGTAGAAAAGTCAAACGGATGTTACCAAGCTGAACTCGAGATTAGTATAGGCCCGATTAAAGATCTTTTCATTTTTGAAATACGGCGGGAAAAAGAAAAATCACCTGCCTTTTATCGCTTGCTTGTGAAAGGAAAAGGGAATCTTGGCGAGATTGATACTACAGCCGATATCATGATTGAAGAATCCCATGGCGTATCCAAGTTAACCTTTAGCACTGATGCTCAGGTAACTGGTGCGCTTTCTCTAGCAGGAGAGCGCATATTAGCGGCAGGTGCGAAAAAGAGTTTGGAAAGTTTTTTTCAAAAGATGGAGAAGGAAATAAAGAGGCGGCTTTATCAATTGAAAAGGGATAGCGGTTAAAAAACGGGTCCATTTCCCCCGCTGTGGAGTGGGGGAGTGGTACCAGCTAGTTGTTTTTCCATACCCTAAGCACATAGCCCCCACAGCCGCATTGATCGATAAATTTGCTTTTAATGCTATCACCAAAATATAAGGCCAGCGCCCCTGTTAAATAATCATTAGGATTTCCGAAATCTGCCGGTGTGACGATATTGACATAAAACCCCTTTGAAGTATTCGCAATTGCGTCAATAGCATCCTTTACAATCAATTCAACATCATTTTCATAATCCTCATGTTCAAGTGAAACAGACCAATTCTTGTCCATAAAACTCACCTCTTACCATTATTATAAAAGGAATGGGAAGTTTAGTTGGTGATATGTATCACGAATAAACCACATGTATACCTATTTCAATATATTAAATTCCCCGATCCTTCTGATATTTCATTAACAGAGTCCGTCCCTACAGCGAATTAACACTTTAATTTGTCAGAGAACTAGACCCCTTAAAAAGAATTTTTATAATATTTAGTTTTCCTATTTACATTAAACCTATTGGTATGATAGGATTAATTTCAATAATCATTCAATTCTTATCAAGAGTGGCTGAGGGACTGGTCCAATGAAGCCCGGCAACCTGCAAAGCAAGGTGCTAATTCCAGCAAAATGACCTTCATTTTGGGAGATAAGGTGTTAAACAGTGGTAGTTCTAACGCCTTTCCTTGATGGGAAAGACGTTTTTTTTTGAAAGGAGACGAATCAATCTGAAGGCAGATGAAAAGGAAGAACTAATCGCACATCTCGAGAAAATGATGGAGACCTTAAAATTTGGCTCGATCACGTTAGTTGTCCAGGATGGCAAAATTGTTCAAATTGAGAAAAATGAAAAGATTCGTCTTCAATCGTATAAGCATCGCTGACTAGACAAACTAGAGGCGGTCTTCACTTTATCAAAGTGGAAGACTGCCTTTTTTTGTTGAATTTCGGACGGAGCAAGTATTTTTCAGACAGTATGAGCGATTGCGAAAGTTGAAACTCAAGTTAGTTTTTAGTAAATAAGGAGGCATTGAGCCATGAATGAAGCAATAACGTATCAAAATTGGCAGCAAATATCTGATACTTTCCCAATCGTGGATGAAACCAAGGGTGCCCATTCTGTGCTGGAGTGGGCCTACCGGGCTTACCCTTCCGAAGAAATTGTCTATGCGTCCAGTTTCGGGGCTGAAGCGATTGTTTTGATTGACCTAATCCAGCAAATTCAACCGGATGCCCGGATTGTTTTTTTAGATACGGAACTGCATTTCCCAGAAACATATGAGGTCATTGACAAGATTGAAGCTCGATTCCCGTCGTTAAGGATTGAGCGAAAACAGCCGAAGTTAAGTCTCGATGAACAAGCGGAACAATATGGTTCGGCGTTATGGAAGACTGATCCTAACCAGTGCTGCAATATTCGCAAGGTTATTCCGTTAAGGGAAACATTAACGGGAAAACAAGCGTGGATCTCGGGTCTTCGGAGGGAACAGTCTCCGTCAAGAGCAAGCACTGAATTTCTTAATAAAGATGAAAAATTCAGGAATATCAAAATCTGTCCTTTGATTCACTGGACATGGGATGAGGTTTGGGGCTACATCAGGAGACATGAGCTCCCGTACAACACCCTGCATGACCATCAATATCCAAGCATTGGCTGTTTTCCTTGTACCCAACCGGCTCCAGTTGATGGTGACTCACGAGCGGGACGCTGGGTTGGAATCGGCAAAACGGAGTGTGGCTTACACACCAAATAGGGAGGGCTAAAGCGTTGCTTACAATCATTGCGATAACAATTGGGTTATTTTTTGCCATAAATATTGGGGCCAGTGGTGCGGCGGCTTCGATGGGAATCGCCTATGGAGCCGGTGTCGTGAAAAAACGGCTGGCCTTGCTGCTGTGCAGTATCGCTGTGTTCCTTGGTGCTTGGCTTGGCGGCGGTGAAGTAGTCAAAACGATCGGAAGCGGGATTGTCCCATCTAGTACATTTACCGTGCCTGTAGCCTTAATCGTATTAGCTTCAGCAGCATTATCATTGTTTTTGGCCAATATCTTTGGCATTCCGCTTTCTACAAGTGAAGTGGCAGTTGGATCTGTCGTTGGTGCCGGGATTGTTTATCAATCTGTGTTTGTCGGTAAGCTTGTCTGGATTATGTTTTTTTGGCTGCTTACACCTTTTACCGCGTTTTTCATCGCCATTGCTGCTTCGTTTTTGTTGGAAAATAGAAGGCTTAAAGGCTGGATGAAAACTCGGAAAGCTGTTCCATTTCTGTCTGTGCTGGTTGTGTTTATGGGTTTGTTCGAAGCCTTTTCAGCCGGGATGAACAATGTTGCCAATGCTGCCGGCCCACTTGTGGGTGCCAACATCCTCGCTGTTGGAAGTGGTATTTTCTGGGGTGGGTTGTTTGTCGCAGCGGGTGCACTGCTGCTGGGGCAGCGGGTCCTCGAAACGAATGGAAAAAAAATAACGACGCTGCGGCTCGAAGAAGGCTGTGTCATCTCGGGAACAGGTGCAACCATTGTAACCGTTGCCTCCGTATTCGGGATACCTGTTCCACTGACACAAATCACAACCTCATCCATCATAGGAATGGGGTTCGCCAAGCACGGCAAAGCGGTATTGAAAAAAGACATTGTTGTTCAGCTCCTGACAGTTTGGATTGTATCACCCGTCCTATCGATGGTGCTGTCATACACCCTCATCCAATTGATCATCGAACATAATTTTTACCCAATCATTGCCATGGTTGGAGTGCTGATCTCTGTTCTCGGCGTGTTGTCATTGATGAAGCGGCAGAAACCTGCAGGTGCGGTGCAGCAACAGATTGCAAAAGAATAGACAGTATTCGGTGGTGGAAGTGGGTAATCGAGAGAAAGCGGCGGTGAGTCGAGAGTAAATGGTGGGTATGCGAGTAAAAAGCGGTTAATTGCCAGTAAACGGTGGCAAGTCGCCAGTAAACAGTGGAGTGTCGCCAGTAAACGGCGGTTAATCGCCAGTAACGAGCGGAAAGTCGCCAGTAAACATCCGGCATCTGCCAGTAAGCGGCACATTTATGCCGGTATACAGTAAATTAATCGAAGAAAGGATTTGATTTACATGTCATTTTTACCAAAACCACATGGAGGAACGCTTGTTCAAGCCTTTAATCCAAACTATGACGTAGCGCATATCGAAAAAGAGCTGGAGATTGACGCGATTGCTTTGAGTGATTTGGAGTTAATCGGCGTGGGGCTGTTCAGTCCGCTGACCGGATTTCTAGGCAAAGCAGATTACCAATCGGTGGTCGACCAGATGCGTTTAGCGGATCAAACGATTTGGTCGATTCCTGTGACGCTCCCAGTACCCGCTGAAACGGCAGCTACCCTCACAGTCGGGGAAGAGATCAAGCTTATTTTTAAAAAAGAAGTTTATGGCGTGATTAAAGTAGCGGAATGGTATGAACCTGATCTAGACAAAGAAGCACTTGAGGTATATAAGACACTGGAACTTGCCCACCCGGGAGTCAAGCGGCTTTATGAACGAGGACCAGTCTACGTGGCTGGAGAAATCACTCTCGTAAAAAAACCAGAAAAAGGGGTTTTCGCCGATGTGTGGCTTGAGCCGAAGGAAACCCGGGCATTGTTTGAAAAAAAGGGCTGGAAGACAATAGTTGGTTTTCAGACGAGGAATCCGATTCATCGTGCACATGAATACATTCAAAAAGCGGCGTTGGAAACGGTTGACGGCCTTTTCGTCAACCCGCTTGTCGGCGAAACAAAGTCTGACGATATCCCTGCCGATGTCCGCTTGAAGAGCTATCGGGTCCTGCTTGAAAATTACTATCCTACAGAACGGGTCCATCTCGGGGTTTATCCTGCTGCCATGCGTTATGCAGGTCCAAGGGAAGCGATTTTTCATGCGATAGCCCGTAAGAATTTTGGCTGTACTCATTTCATCGTCGGCCGCGACCATGCTGGCGTCGGGAATTACTATGGCACGTATGATGCCCAGCTTATTTTCAGCGAATTTTTTGAAGGGGAACTTGGTATCCAGCCACTATTCTTTGAACACAGCTTTTATTGCAATAAATGCGAGGGGATGGCATCTGAAAAAACTTGCCCGCATAGCCATCATGATCGTGTCATTCTATCCGGAACAAAAGTTAGAGAGTTGCTGCGTGCAGGGAAGCTGCCGCCGTCCACTTTCAGCCGAAAAGAAGTTGTCGAAGTCCTGATTGAAGGAGTGAAAGAACATCTAACGGTGTAAGGAGGGAATTCAACCATGTCAAAATCAACAAATATCACCTGGCATGCCGAGGCAATAACGAAGTCTGACCGCCGTGTGCAAAATCGTCATGGAAGCTGTGTCCTCTGGTTTACTGGACTCTCGGGGTCCGGTAAATCAACTATTGCCAATGCTGTTTCAAGTGAATTGCACCGCCGGGGAATTAGTGAATATGTTCTTGATGGCGATAATATCCGTCATGGCCTTAACCGAGACCTTGGCTTTTCGGATTATGACCGGACAGAGAATATCAGGAGGATTGGCGAAGTGGCAAAACTATTTGTCGAGAGCGGCACCGTCCTGACAACGGCATTCATTTCACCTTTTCGTTCCGATCGTGACCAGGTCCGTGCCCTTTTTGAAAAAGAAGAGTTTATCGAGGTCTACATCGAGTGTCCGTTGGAAGAATGTGAACGCCGAGATCCAAAACAGCTTTATAGAAAGACACGCCGCGGTGAAATAAAGGATTTTACCGGGATAGATTCGCCGTATGAGGCGCCAGAACGCCCGGAAATTACCATCCGCTCCGACCTTTTGACAGTAAAGGATGCAGTCGGACAAATTTTTCAATACCTTCAAGAAAAAAACATCATTTAGTTGGGAAAGGTTGGGAAGCCATGGCTGGCAAGGTTTATTTAGTTGGTGCGGGACCAGGAGATCCAGATTTAATTACCGTTAAAGGACTGCGATGCCTCGAACAAGCCGATGTCATTCTCTATGACCGGCTCGTCAATCCCGAACTACTAAAGCATGCAAAAAAAGAGGCACAGCTGGTGTATTGCGGTAAGCTCCCCCATTTTCACACAATGAAACAGGAGACCATCAATTCCTTTTTGGTGAAATATGCAAAAAATGGGTATCAGGTTGTCCGCTTAAAAGGAGGAGACCCTTTTGTTTTCGGCCGCGGCGGGGAAGAAGCTGAGGAATGTGTCAAGCATGATGTTCCGTTCGAAATAATCCCTGGCATCACGGCAGGGATTGCGGTTTCTGCTTATGCGGGAATTCCTGTTACCCATCGTACCTTAAGCAAAAGTTTTGCGTTTATTACTGGACACCAGGCAGGCGATGTCGCAGCGGAGCACAAGTGGCACCATCTAGCAAATGGAGTCGATACCATTTGTGTCTATATGGGGGTTTCCCAGCTTTCAACAATAATATTGCAATTAATCCAGCATGGCAAACTACCGCAAACGCCAATTGCCGTTGTTCAGTGGGGGACATTAAGCGATCAGAGAACCGTGACAGGTACACTCGAGACAATCGAAGAACGGGTGAAAGTAGAAGGAATTTCTAATCCAAGCATGATTGTCATTGGCGAGGTTGTCCGTCTTCATAAAAAATTAAATTGGTTTCAGGAAGAAATTGTTCCCAATTTGCCGCTGGTTCATGGATAAAGGCAGAGGGGAGCGGTTAGGGTGAAAGCCATTTTATACATTGGCCACGGCACACGCTCTAAAAAGGGAGCGGAGGAAGCGAGGGCCTTTATCGAAAGAGTCATAGGTCGAATCGAGCTACCCATTCAAGAAATTAGTTTCCTTGAGCTGACTGAGCCGTCTATTGAGGAAGGCTTCAAGCAATGTGTAGATAAAGGTGCGACTGAAATTATTGTTGTTCCTGTGTTTCTGTTGGCTGCGGGCCACATCAAAACAGATATTCCGCAGGTCCTGTCTTTGCTACAGGTCAGATTTCCTCATATTGCGGTTCAAGTAAAGGATCCTTTTGGGATCCAGGAGAAAATTCTTGATGCAGCAGCTGAACTTGTCAGTGATGCTGCAGGTGCCTTAGAGCCGCAGGACCGTTTATTGATTGTTGGCAGAGGAAGCAGCGATCCTAAAATTCACGATAACTTTGCCATTATTGCGGAGGGGATTAGGAATCGGCTCGGAGTAAATCACGTATCGGTTTGTTATTTGGCCGCTGCAGAACCAAGGCTCCAGGAAGCTTTACAGACTATTTGTGTAAAAAATGATGGCAGAACGATTGTCGTCCCCTACCTATTATTTTCAGGCATGCTTATTGGCGAAGTAAACCAAGAGGTGCTTAAACGGCAAAAATTAGGTTTTGAAATTCTCGGTACCGGCCCATTGAGCGGGCATCAGATGTTTGAGAATATCGTGGTCGAAAGGGCAATAGGAAAATAAGTTTAGGCGGCTATATGGAAAAGCTATTCATAGTGCCCGTCGCCCGGAAAAAAGAGCGTTCATGGGCACTATAAGAGGTTCATAGTGCCCGTCGACCGGAAAAAAGAGCATTCATGGGCACTATAAGAGGTTCATAGTGCCCGTCGCACAGAAAAAAGAGTGTTCATGGGCACTATAAGAGGTCATAGTGCCCGTCGCACAGAAAAAAGAGCGTTCATGGGCACTATAAGAGGTTCATAGTGCCCGTCGGACGGAAAAAAGAGCGTTCATGGGCACTATAAGAGGTTCATAGTGCCCATCGGACGGAAAAAAGAGTGTTCATGGGCACTATAAGAGGTTCATAGTGCCAGTCGCGCGGAAAAAAGAGCGTTCATGGGCACTATAAGAGGTTCATAGTGCCCGTCACCCGGAAAAAAACGTATCCACGGACACTATGACCTTCACAAACCCAAAAAAAGTTTGCGGCACACCGCCACATATCGATAAACAACTTTTATACCATAGCGAGGTGGTAATATTGCAACTTCAAGTATTAAACAGCCCTTTTAATCAGGAGCAGGCAGAGCTCCTAAATCGCCTTCTGCCGACCCTGACGGAATTACAGAAATTTTGGCTCAGCGGTTTTCTCACTGCATCTCAGATGAATACCGCATTGGGAACAGCAGATGCACAGGTGACACAACAAAAGAAGATACAACAACATACGAAAGAACAAACAATCCAAAAAGAAATAACCATTCTTTACGGATCACAGACGGGCAATGCCCAGGGGCTAGCGAAGAAGGCTGCGAAAACGCTTGAGGGGAGCGGTTTTCAAGTAACCGTCACATCGATGAGCGATTTTAAACCAAATAATCTAAAAAAGGTCCAAACCCTTCTGATTATCGTCAGCACCCATGGAGAAGGTGACCCGCCGGATAGTGCGCTCACATTCCATGAATTTATTCATAGCAAACGGGCACCGAAGCTTGAAGACCTTCATTTTTCCATATTAGCGCTTGGCGACAGTTCGTATGAGTTTTTCTGTCAAACGGGAAAAGAGTTCGACCAACGCCTTGAAGAACTCGGCGGTACCCGGCTATATCCGCGCTTTGACTGCGATGTCGATTATGATGAACCAGCGGCAGAATGGCTGGAAGGAGTCCTTGGCAGCTTAGGGGATGCACAGGGCGAAAGTCCAACTCCGTCGCAATCAATAGCCCATCAAGCAGTAGAATCGGTATACGACAGATCCAATCCATTTCAAGCAGAGGTACTTGAAAATATCAATTTGAACGGCCGGGGCTCGAATAAGGAAACGCGTCATCTTGAGATATCCCTTGAAGGTTCAGGCCTCACATTCGAACCGGGAGACAGCCTGGGTATTTACCCGGAAAACGATCCAGCACTAGTCGACCTGCTTATTGAGGAAATGAAATGGAATCCAGAGGAACTGGTGACGATTAAACCGGGAGATGTTCGGCCTCTTAGAACAGCCTTACTTTCCCACTATGAAATTACGATTCTAACAAAACCGCTGCTGGAGAAGGCGGCACAGCTTTCAGCGAATAAGAAATTAAAAGAGTTGACCATACCGGGAAATGAACAAATGGTAAAGGCGTACCTTGATGGACGAGATTTACTAGATTTAGTTCGTGATTTTACCCCTTGGATTTGTTCGGCACAGGAGTTTGTAAGCATTCTTCGAAAAATACCGGCCCGGCTGTATTCAATTGCAAGCAGTTTAGCAGCCAATCCGGATGAAGTCCATTTAACCATTGGTGCCGTCCGCTATGATGCGCACGGGCGTGAACGAAATGGCGTCTGCTCGATTTTGGCAGCTGAGCGACTTAAACCAGGGGACACATTGCCAGTTTATATTCAATATAACGAAAACTTTAAGCTGCCGCAGAACCCAGAAACACCGATCATCATGGTTGGCCCGGGGACAGGTGCAGCGCCGTTCCGCTCCTTTATGCAAGAGCGTGAAGAAACCGGGTTCCCCCAAGGGAAATCTTGGCTGTTCTTCGGAGACCAGCATTTCGTCACCGATTTCCTTTACCAAACCGAATGGCAAAAATGGCTGAAGAACGGCACACTGACGAAAATGGACGTTGCCTTTTCACGTGACACCAATCAAAAGGTATATGTGCAACACCGGATGCAAGAAAACAGCAAGGAATTGTTCGAGTGGCTTCAAGACGGAGCAGCGGTTTACATTTGCGGCGATGAGAAACACATGGCCCATGATGTCCATCAAACGCTCCTCACCATTATCGAAAAAGAAGGCGGCATGAGCCGGGAAAAGGCAGAGGAATATCTAACACAGATGCAACAGAACAAACGGTATCAGCGTGATGTATATTGATTTTATCGAAAAAGGGGCGGAGCGCCGAATAAACGAATCATTTAAACGATTTGGGTGAAGCTCTCCATTTTTCACTTCGAAAAGATGAAGCAAAGCTCTGCTCACACCGCCTATATTGACTAGATGGTTCTCTGAATATTTTTACAAAGTAATCGGTAGTGTAGAACGCCATATTCGTTATGAAGTGAAGGGAGATTTTTTCAAAATGGTGAAGAAAATTTTAACAGCGCCAGCGGGAGCACCAAGCGATGTTGAGCGTATTAAAGAAAAAAGCAACTATCTGCGCGGCACTTTAGTGGAGGTTATGCAGGATTCAATCAGCGCCGGTATTCCTGATGATGATAACCGCCTAATGAAACATCATGGCAGCTATTTGCAGGATGACCGTGATCTCCGCAATGAGCGGCAAAAACAAAAACTAGAGCCAGCGTATCAGTTTATGCTCCGTGTCCGTGCTCCGGGTGGAGTGGTTACACCTGAACAATGGCTTGTATTAGATGAGCTTGCAGAAAAGAATGCGAACGGAACGATTAAACTGACGACACGGCAGTCGTTTCAAATGCACGGTATTTTAAAGTGGAACATGAAAGAAACGATTCAGGAGATTCATCAGTCCCTTTTGACAACACTTGCGGCGTGCGGCGATGTAAATCGGAACGTGATGTGTAACCCGAATCCTGATCAATCTGAAATTCATTCCGAAGTGTATGAATGGGCGAAATATTTGAGTGATTATTTATTACCTCGCTCAAGAGCGTATCATGAAATTTGGCTCGATGAGGAAAAAGTGGCAGGTACACCAGAAATTGAGGAAGAACCAATGTACGGGGCACTCTATTTGCCGCGGAAATTTAAAATTGGAATTGCTGTCCCGCCCTCGAATGATATCGACGTTTTTTCACAGGATCTTGGTTTAATTGCGATTGTAGAGGATGGCAAACTTATTGGTTTTAACGTGGCAATCGGCGGCGGGATGGGGATGTCACACGGCGATAAGGCGACCTACCCACAAGTAGCAAAGGTCATTGGCTTCTGCCCGCCAGACAAAGTGGTGGAGCTGGCAGAACAAACGATTACGATTCAGCGCGATTACGGGAACCGTTCTGTTCGGAAAAATGCCCGCTTCAAGTACACAGTAGACCGCCTCGGACTCGAAGCGGTTAAGGCAGAATTGGAAAAACGACTTGGCTGGAGCTTGGAGGATGCAAAACCATATCAGTTCCATCACAATGGCGATCGCTACGGTTGGATAAAAGGAATGCAAGGAAAATGGCATTATACGCTGTTTATCGAAAATGGCCGCGTTGCAGATTTTGTGAATTACAAACTCAAAACAGGCTTACATGAACTTGCCAAAATCCATACGGGTGATTTCCGGCTGACAGCAAATCAAAATCTAATCATTGCGAATGTATCAAGTCAGGAAAAGAAAACAATAAATGAACTAATGGAAAAATACGGCCTGTCCGACGGCAAACATCACTCCGCATTAAGACGCAGCTCGATGGCGTGCGTCGCACTTCCAACGTGTGGTTTGGCAATGGCAGAATCAGAACGCTATTTACCGGAACTTATCGATAAAATTGAGGAAATTGTCGATGAAAATGGCCTGCGTGACGAAGAAATTACGATTCGGATGACAGGATGTCCGAATGGCTGTGCCCGTCCTGGACTCGCGGAAATTGCCTTTATTGGCAAAGCGGTCGGCAAATATAACATGTATCTTGGCGCAGCCCGCAACGGGAGCCGCTTGAACAAAATGTATCGCGAAAACATTGGCGAAGCTGCAATCTTAAGCGAGCTGCAAGTACTCCTTTCCCGCTTTGCCAAAGAACGCCGGGAAGGTGAGCACTTCGGTGACTTTGTGATCCGCACGGAGATTGTAAAAGCAACAACGGACGGAACGAATTTTCATGGATAATGAGGATAAAAAGAGACAGGGGTGCTGTCTCTTTTTTTCGCATCAAAAAATCAGTCACCAAACTATTTTCCGAATCAAAAAAACAGCCGCCATTGGCAGCTGAAGTGAACATGCGAGCGAAGGCAATCACAGGTATTGTAGATGCTGATTTCCATGAAACATTTTCAAAATATACTCGGAATCCGGTACCTTCAACCTGTTGTATCCTAATAAAAATTCTTTATTATCGTAAGGTACTTCTTTAAATGTTACGCCGATTTCACCGTGTTCGCCGATGGACAAAATTGCGTAAGAGGCGAGCGGCTTCGGATAACATCCCAGCGAACAGGGATTAAGATAGAGCCTTTTCTTCGTTTTAAAATGATGGATTACATGATGATGGCCAAAACAGACGATATCAGCAGATGAATCTCGGTAATGGAAGTCCAATTTTTCAATGGTGGGTTCATAATCAACTGATAAAAATTCACCGAGTTCATCTAAATGATAGTGGACAAAAATAAATTTTTTTCCATTATATTCAGCATCAATTGTTGTTGGAATGGCCAATAAGTATGGCAGGAATTTCCGGTCTAAATGGGAGGCAATCCACTCGTGGTGCACCCTTTCCCTTTTCTTACTATAAGGTTCTCTGCCTGCGATGATATCTAGGATTGCTTCATCATGATTTCCCAATACAAAAGAAATATCGCCACGAGAAAAAAGCAATTCAAGCACTTCATTTGTTTCATAGCCAATTCCGACTATATCTCCTAAACAATAGATGTGGTCAATTTTCCCTTCTGGGCCAATATCGTCAAGTACAGCTTTTAAAGCAGATTGATTGCCATGAATATCTGAAATAATAGCGATTTTCTTCTCCATACCATAATCTCCGTTTTTGACTAGTTTCCCTATTTTGGTAAAAAATAATCAGAAAAATTTTTATCATCTTTTTTTCTTTTTAGAATTATCGATAACCACATTAGTTTTTTTGACGGTTTCTAAGATTACATGTACATGAATATTTTTTTCATCCATTTCAATTACACTTGAAACCTTTGCTTTACGACCTTTAATTTTTACCTCTTCCCCAACAGATGGTACCCGTTTTAGCAACTGAGTTAATAAAACATTTTTCTTTTCTAAAAAATGAACAGCAAACATTTGGGCTCACCTACTCCATATAGTATCTGTTACAAAAAAGCTCATATTTTACGCTTCATATAAAATATTTAACAATAGATAGATTTAGACCTATTCACTACAATACAAACTTTAAAAAATTACTGAAATTCTCGATCCATATTATCAACGCAGCCTTTTGGTGTGGAAATTGGTGCCTGACACCTTTTAGGCTAAAAATTGACACCTCAAATTCACAAAGTATCAGATGCGTTCGTTTATAATTAGTGTTGGAAATATTTACTTTACAATCGTTTATGTGAAACGTTGAGCAACCTAAAAGGAGGCGTTAGTTTTATGAAGTACCGTCATCTATTTGAAAAAGGAAGAATCGGCAGTTTGGTTTTGAAGAATAGAATTGTGATGCCTGCAATGGGAACGAATCTGGCAGGCCCGAATGGGGAAATCACAGACCATCAGATTGCCTATTATGAAGAACGAGCAAAAGGGGGAACCGGGTTAATTATTGTTGAATATACGTCAATCGATTATGAATTTGGCAGAGCCGCATTTAATCAACTAAGAATAGATGAACATCGTTTCATACCGGGGATTCATCGGTTAGCAAATGCTGTCCAAAAATATGGCGCAAAACTTTTTGTTCAGCTGCAACATCCAGGCAGAGAAACCACTTCCATGGTATTAGGCGGCGGGAGACAAATCGTAGCGCCAAGTCCGGTTACTTGTGCGGCAATTGGCGAAGAACCAAGAGAATTAACAACTGCAGAAGTAAAAGAAATCGTGAATAAATTTGTGATGGGTGCGGTTAGATGTCAACTTGCCGGCGTTGACGGGGTCGAGCTTCATGGGGCACATGGCTACTTAATAAACCAATTCCTGAGTCCTAATACCAATTTGCGGACCGATGAATATGGCGGCAGCTTTGAAAATAGAATGAGATTTGTCGAGGAAATCATTGTTGGCATTAAGGAAAAATGCGGCTGGGATTTTCCGGTTACGATTCGCCTAAGTGTAGACGAGTTTGAAGAAGGTGGAACGAATGTAGAATTAAGCAAGGAAATTTGCCGTTACTTGGAAAAAGTCGGGGTAGATGCCATTCACGCTAGCTGCGGAAACTATAATTCTTTGAATAAAATAATCGAATCGATGTTGTTCGACCAAGGGGGGAGAGTGTACCTTGCGGAGGAAATGAAAAAAGTAGTGAAGATCCCAGTGATTACCGTTGGGGTTATTCGTGAACCGGCATTTGCCGACAACATTTTAGCCGAGGGCAGAGCTGACTTTATTGCGATGGGACGTTCCCACCTCGCTGACCCGGAATGGGCGAAGAAAGCATTGGAAGGCCGTGATCAGGAAATTAGGAAGTGTATTTGCTGCCTAAATTGTACAAGGTCATCCGCTCACGTTCTGTGTGCACTTAACGTTAGAACTGGCCGAGAACTGGAGTTTAAGGAAATCAAACCGATTGAAGATAAGCGAAAGGTGGCTATCGTTGGCGGCGGACCTGGCGGAATGGAAGCGGCAAGAGTTCTTACTTTAAAAGGATACGACGTTACCATATTTGAACAGGACAATAGGCTTGGCGGGCAATTGAACCTTGTTACCGCTCCAAAAGCAAAAGAGAAAATGAATTGGATGATTCAATATCATAGCAATGAAATGGAACGATTAAAGGTGGATGTGCGCCTAAATACTAAGGCTTCTATTGAAATGATTAAAGCTTTAAATCCCTATGCTGTATTCTTAGCAACTGGTGCCAAACCAATCATTCCGGACATAGAGGGAAATGATCTTACGAATGTATGTGACTATGAAGATGTTCTTTTAGAACGCAAAGCATTTAATGATAAAAGAATTGCCGTAATTGGTAGTGGGATGGTTTGCTATAGCGTAACCCGCCAGCTTGCGGAAAAGGGGAACGCTGTCACATTGATTGACATCCCTACTGCCACTGGCGAAAAAGTCTCAGCCCACACCAGATTGATGCTGTTGGATCGTTTGAAAAAGGTAAATGTCGAGATTATCGAAGGTCAGAAAGTAGCAAAGCTCCTGCCAAATTCCGTTATCGTCGAGGATGAAGTATCAGCTGCGCAAACTGAATTTGAAGTCGATCATGTTGTATTCTCCATGGGGACAGAGGCCTATAATCCACTAGAAGAGCTCTATCGAAGCCATTTTGATAATGTCTTTGTATTAGGTGACGCTAACAATCCAGGTTCCATTACAGGTGCGATTAAAGATGGATTTGAAATGGCCTACGTTATTGAGTCGCTAGTTTCTAAAAGGAATGCAGCGGAAGAACTGGCAGGAACTAACTGAATAGATGAAACAAAGAACAGGGTCCATAGATAGGAACCTGTTCTTTATTTTTGACTCACTTCTAAAAGGATTGTTGTTTTTTGTGGGGATTCGATATTTGATACGATTGGCGCTGGCTCATATGCTTCCCTTGATGTAAGATAGATTTTATCATGAATAAATAATACGCTATATATTTTAAAAATCCACTAATCTTCGATGAAAGAGGCATAGATATGAAAATTGACTCACCTAAAATTTCAGTTGAATTACCTGCAAGGAATTTCCAAGATATTTTTTATGAAGAAGATCATGAATTAGAAATGTGTCAGGTCGTTGACTCCGTATTTGAAAATGAAACGGTTGGCCGAGTGCGATTATCGAATATGGTGATAAAGAATTGCCGCTTCAACCATACCGATTTTAAAAATATTGATATTACGGATGTGCTGTTTGAAAACTGCGATTTATCCAATGCCAATTTGAGTAAGTCTTCCATACACAGAGTGGTATTCAAAAATAGTAAATTAGTAGGTGTGGATTTTACCGAATCACGTTTTGGAAATGCTCAGTTTGATAATTCCGTCTTAAACTTGACGACATTTGCAAATTCAAAGCTTGAAAAAGTAAAATTTCAGGAAACGTTATTAAAAAGTACCGATTTTTTTGAATGTAAATTAAAAAGCGTTGAATTTCAACATTGTAATCTTGATGGCGCAAACTTTGATCAAACGCCACTAAAAGGAATTGATATTAGTACTTCCACATTTGATACACTGACCGTGGCAATAGAGGATTTAAAAGGCTGCAAGGTCTCATCTTATCAAGCAATTCAATTTGCTACATTAATGGGATTGGTCATCAAAGAGTAGGAAATTTCGGTGCCGAATTCTCGATTGCTAACCATTAGTGCAGCGGGTGTCAGGCACCGGTACGATTCTGAATATATACATAGATATTCTATGTATATTTGTAGTATAATAGTTGTGAATAAAATAGAAGAAGACGGGAGCCGATTTTTTCGTGAGGTGTTTTGATAAGTGAAAAATATCCTACTTGGGATTAGCAGTTTAATGGTGGCACTCTTAATCATCGCCTTGATTTATTTCCAATCTTCAATTGAACCGAGAAAACCTCAAGAAAATCAAATAACGGATACAAAAGATAAACAAAAGGTACCAATCCAATTTGCTAATCAAGCCATTGAGTACTCGCTTCAATACGACTATCTCAAGATTACCTTCGATAAAGGCGAAACCTGGAAGACTGTTCCAATTGCCAAAGATAAACTATTTGAAGGCGAGTACAGCGGCAATAAACAAGAGCTTATAGAAAAAAGTTATATCCTTTCAAAAAATCGGATCGCATTTTTATATTCAGATGGCCCTGATTGGTCCGCTAAAAAAATTATTTTGAAATATTCGCTGGATCAAGGTGACCATTGGCAGGATGCTGTTGTCACCGAACAATATCCATCGCTCCGGTTTCGAAAAGTAGATTTTTTGAATGAAAATTTTGGTTATGTCATTCTTACCGGAGATCGGACGGTGTCACAGGAAATGTCCAATGTCTATGTCACCCATGATGGCGGCAAGTCGTGGAAGGAAACGAATCCAACGAACGTGACAAGGTTAATAAAAGACGGTGGCTTTGTGGATGAACATACAGGTTTCTTATCCTCTGGATTTATAAATCCAGAAGAACCTGATCTAAATGTGACGCAAGATGGTGGTGATTCCTGGGTGAGTGCATCGATTCCGATTCCTGATCAATATAATAAAATTTTTGTTACCGCCGAACTGCCCTTTAAAGAAGAAGATCATTTAGCCGTCCTTATTAATCAAGGGCCATCCGGTGATTATCAAGGCGGAAAGGTAAAAGGGAAGTTTCTTTCGAAAGATAACGGCCTGACATGGGAGTTTTCCGCGGAGGTACAAGCAAATGAAACAAAATAGGGATCAAATGAGAAGAATCTGTGTCTGGGTTCTTTTCTTTTTATCTATTGATATCTTCAAACATCTGATTAGACGGGAAATTTGGTACCTGCCCCTTAGAAGGCTAACGAGTTAGCCTAGCAGAGGGGCAGGTTTTTAATTTACTAATATAATTCTTTAAGTTTCTCTTTTTGAAATAATTAAAAATATTCCAAAAATTCTTTGACATTCTGAAAAGCATTCGGTTATGATAAAAAACAAAGAGGTGAGATGATATGTTTGAAAGTGTTAACAGTTTACACTTTTCGCTGTTTACAGGAAAAACAGTAGTAGTGACGGGGGCCGCACATGGAATAGGTGCAGCGATCTGTTGTGCATTTACGGGTCAAGGTGCCAATGTAATTGGGACGGATATCTTAGCTGAGGAACTAGAACAGGTTAAAAATGAAATAAATGGCCGGTTTAAGGATTCTGATCATCTAACTCAATTTGATACCTTTTCATGTGATATTACGAAGGAAAGCGAAGTAATAGACCTGATTAAATACATAATTGATAAATATAAGAAAATTGATATCCTGGTGAATAACGCAGGCGGGGTTTGTGGACAGGTGAATCAACCAATAGAAGATGTTCAGGAAGATGAATGGCGAAAAATATTTAATGTAAATCTAGATGGGGCTTTTTTTACAACAAAAGCTGTCGCCCCCTATATGAAAAAACAAAAGTATGGACGGATTATCAATATTTCTAGTGGAGCCGGTCGAAGTACTAGTTTAACAGGTATTCAAGCATATGCGAGTGCCAAAGCTGGTCAAATTGGATTTACCCGTCAAATGGCTCAGGAATTAGGTCCATTCGGAATAACGGTTAATAATATTGCACCAGGATTTGTCCTCTCCAATCCCTCTACCCGTAAACAGTGGGAAAGAATGACTAAATCGCAACAAGAGGGCTTAATTCAATCTATTTCTGTGAAACGACTTGGAGAACCAGTAGACATCGCAAATCCAGTGTTATTTTTTGCCTCAGATTTTGCTAGCTATATTAGTGGTCAAACGATTTCGGTAGATGGAGGGCAACAATTATTTTAGGGGGGCTGGGGACGTGGATATTACCATTATTGGGGCAGGTGCAATCGGAGGTGTCCTAGGGGCTTACCTTGTAAAGGATGGGAAACCAGTTACCTTTTGTGATATTGCTGAAGACCATATTAACAAAATGAATGCCGATGGTTTAACCATTGAGGGACCGGATCAAACTTTTACAGTGAAATGTTCGGCGTATACACCTAACGAATTAATCAGAAGGGGAAAAATGCTAGATACAGTTTTTTTATGTGTGAAAGCGCAGCACACAGAAGAAGCCGTTAGATCAGTATTGCCATTATTATCGGAAAATTCAAAAATAATATCGTTTCAAAATGGTCTTTGTGAAAATGTGATTTCAAAAATCATCGGGAAAGAAAGAACGATTGGCTGCTTTGTTAATTTTTCTGCGGATTATTTATCCCCTGGGAGGATTCTTTATGGAGGGGTTGCCTCCATCTATTTAGGGGAGTTAGACGGATCAATAACGAAAAGGCTGCTGGATTTACAGGAACTTTTAACATGTTGGGGACCAGTTGAGGTAACAAACAATATTTGGGGCTATTTATGGGGGAAACTTTCCTATGCAGGGCTTTTATTTGCAACGGCATTAGTGGATGAAACAATGGCAGCAGTTGTGCGAAACCAGGAGTTTCGTCCAACGCTGATGGAACTATGTTCAGAAATACTAGAGGTTGCAGCGTTGGAAGGAATCCAGCCTGTAGGCTTTGATGATTGGGAACCAACCTATGTCTATCCAAGAGAGACTAGAGATGAACTTATTTTGAACGCACAATTAGAAAAACTCGCTAAGCGGATGGCAATTAATAAAAAGGCGAAAAGTGGAATCTGGCGGGATTTAGCAGTAAGAAAGCGGAAGACAGAAATCGATTTTCAATTAGTCCCAGTTATTGAAATCGGCGCAATCCACCAAATTCAAATGCCTTTAACTCGATTACTTATTTCCCTCATCAAAGATATTGAATCAGGGGCTGCTCAAATGGATTGGAAAAATTTATCTAAACTAAAAGAAAGATATGAATCCGGTGAAACAGCATGTTAATAAACTATCAAAATCTTTCGGATCACGTGGCTGGTTTAATTAGGAAAATGATTATGAATGGAACTCTTAAACCAGGAGAAAAAGTAAATCAAGTGCAGCTTGCGGAAAAATTAAACATATCAAGGGGACCCATTCGTGAAGCGTTAAGAATGCTTCAGAATGAAGGATTGATCAATCATGAAACAAATAGGGGCACATTTGTTACAACATTATCTAACCAGGATGCGTATGAAATCTATACAATGCGAGCCTTGCTTGAAGGAAAAGCAGCTGAATTGGCTGCACCAAACTTAACAACCAATGACTTTTTGAGATTAGAAGAATTATTGGCGGAATTTAAAACGGCCTATCAAGAGGAAGATTTGGAACAAGAGGCAAAATGCGATATTTCTTTCCATCATACGATTGTGCTGGCTTCAAAGCATCAACGATTAATTCATATGCACCAGCAGCTAGATACTCAGGTTGGAGCAATGTTTCTTACTGTAGCAAGCGTAGTTCCTGAAAGGGCAAAGCTCGTGGTCGATATCCACAAACATCTTTTAGATGTCCTAAAATCAAAAGATTTAGAGAAGGTAAAAAAGGCATTTTCCGATCATTATCTACACACCCTTAAAGATTTGAAAAAAATGGATGTTTTTTGACATTAGGAGGAGGTGTTTTACCTATGCTGCTTCAAGTGAAAAGCGTAGCTCTTTCATTAAAAAGAGAAGGAAAATACACAAAAATTTTAGATGATGTTTCTTTTCAAGTTGAAAAAGGAGAAACAGTAGGAATTGTCGGCGAGTCTGGCTGCGGAAAAAGTTTAACGGCTTTATCTATCATGAGACTTCTACCTGAAAAGGCAAAGCTTGAAGGATCGATTCTCTTGGATGATGAGAATGTGACCGAATTTTCTAAACGGCGCCTGGAAAAAGTTCGCGGAAATCAAATGTCGATGATCTTTCAAGATCCGCTTACCTCTTTAAACCCGCTTCATACAGTTGGAAGGCAAATCGAAGAGGCGCTAATCCTTCACACGGATAGTAACAAGGCGGAGCGAAAGCGAAGAGTCATTCAATTGTTAAAGGAAGTCGGCTTGCCAAGGGCTGAAGACCTTGTGAATGAATACCCTCATCAATTATCAGGCGGTATGAGACAAAGAATTATGATTGCGATTGCGATGGCTTGTCATCCAAAGTTATTAATTTGCGATGAGCCAACGACGGCTTTAGATGTAACCGTTCAAGCGCAAATCCTCGATTTGATGAACCATCTTAAACAAATAAATGATATGGGGATTATTATGATTACCCATGATCTTGGTGTAGTTGCTGAAGTTTGCGACAAGGTAATTGTGATGTATGCCGGAAAAGTGGTGGAACAAGCAAATGTAAAGGAGTTATTCCTAAACCCTAAGCACCCCTATACGAAAGGGTTGCTTGAATCAATACCTAAACTAGGGAAAAGAAAGGAAAAACTGGGTTCCATTTCTGGGATGGTTCCATCACCTGATCAGATGCCGTCAGGATGCCGATTTTACGATCGATGCAGTAAGAAAATGGATATTTGCAAACAGGAAATTCCGCCGATGCAAGAGGTTGGAGAAGATCATTTAACAGCATGCTGGTTGTTTAAGAAGGAGGTGGAAGAGGATGTCACTTCTCGAAGTAAAGGATTTGAAACAACACTTCACCATTAAAAAAGGGTTTTTAGGTGAAAAGAAAATAGTAAAAGCTGTTGACGGTGTTAACCTCCACATTGAACACGGTGAAACATTGGGTATTGTCGGGGAATCTGGCTGCGGAAAATCCAGTCTTGGCCGCACGATTCTCCAACTTTTAAAACCGACTTCAGGGGAAATCATTTTTAACGGGAAAAACATTACCCATCTGCCGAGAAGAGAAATGAAATCTGTCCGTAAAGATATGCAGTTAGTCTTCCAGGATCCTTATGCTTCCTTAAATCCAAGGAGTAAAATTCGGAGTATTCTAGAGACTCCATTGATTGTCCATGGAATGAATAACAAGGCAGAACGAATGAAAATAATTGAATCTTTAATCGATAAAATCGGGATTCGAAAAGAGCAGTTAGATCGGTATCCTCATGAATTTTCCGGAGGTCAAAGGCAAAGGATTGGCATTGCCCGCTCGCTAACGTTAAACCCGAAACTCATTATTGCCGATGAACCTGTGTCTGCCCTGGACGTGTCTGTCCAATCGCAGGTTTTGAATTTGATGGTCGATCTGCAAAAGGAATTTAATTTAAGTTATATGTTCATTTCCCATGATCTTTCCGTTGTTCAACATATTTCCGATCGCGTTGCGGTGATGTATTTAGGGAAAATTGTGGAGATTGCCAATGTCGAAGATTTATATAAGAATCCGTTGCACCCCTATACAAAGGCTTTATTAACGGCTGTGCCTCAGCCAGATCCGACGAAGAAACGAGAAAGGATCATCTTACAAGGTGATCTCCCAAGCCCGGTGAATCCGCCAAGTGGATGCCCTTTCCATACAAGATGTCCAGTAGCAACAGCAGAATGTAAAACGGAGGTTCCTGAACTGAGGGAAAAGGAAATGGGCCATTGGGCGGCTTGTATCCATGTTCAGCCAGCCCAACTGGAAAAGCCGCGGCTCATTATTTCATAACAAATTGAAGGAGGGGAGTAGGAATGGATGCGCTCCGTTACATAATAAAGAGACTCTTACTAATGTTTCCGATCCTTTTTGGCATCACTGTCTTGACTTTCTTTATCTCAAATACAATTCCCGGCGATCCGGCAAGATTAGCTGCAGGACCTCATGCCGATGCAAAGGTAATTGAAGAACTCCGTGAAACAATGGGATTGAATAAACCGCTATATGTTCAATATGGAACGTATATGAACAACCTGGTCCATGGTGATTTTGGATTTAGTAACTTTAGCCACCAGCCAGTAATCGAGGATATTAAGGCTTATTTTCCAGCCACGCTTGAATTAACGTTATTCTCGATGTTCATCACTATTTTAATAGGGATACCTTTTGGCGTCATTAGTGCGAATAAGAAGGATAAAATAGCAGATCAGTTTACACGTGTCATGTCGTTAATGGGAGTTGCCATGCCTGCGTTTTGGCTCGGAATTTTACTTCTCCTCTTTTTTTATCTCCAACTCGGTATACTTCCGGGATCTGGACGGTTGGACACGGGGCTGTCGCCTCCAGTAACGATTACCGGTATGTATACTCTTGATGCATTACTATCGGGGAATTGGACGGTTTTCCAATCAGCAATCATTCATCTCATTCTACCTGGTATTACTCAAGCAGCGGTAACGATTGGGATGATTACAAGGATGACGAGATCCAGTATGCTTGAAGTTTTAAAAAGTGATTATGTTAGAACCGCCTATGCAAAAGGAGGGACAGATACGAGGGTGCTTTACGGGCATGCATTACGAAATGGAATGATGCCAATTTTGACGCTGCTTGGAATGACATTTGGCCATTCCCTAGGCGGCAGTGTCCTTGTAGAATCGGTCTTTTCCTGGCCTGGTTTAGGGAAATATGCGGTAAATGCAATTACGTATTTGGATTTTCCTGCCGTTATGGCCGTTACGATGCTGATTGCTATTTTATTTATTACGGTTAATTTGATTATTGATATACTCTATCAAGTTATCGATCCGAGACTAAATTATGATTAAGGGGAGGCAGAGTGAATGGCTAGACGTTTATTCTCCAGTCCATTAACGTTGATTGGACTTTTCATCGTATTAATGATCATTGTTCTTACCATTTTTGCTCCCTGGATTTCCCCAAAGGATCCATTGGAAGTAAACTTGGGACAGAAATTGCTGCCGCCGAGTTCAGAGCATTGGTTTGGAACTGATGAGGTAGGAAGGGACATTTTTAGCCGGATTATTTATGGCACTAGAATATCTTTAAAAATTGGTTTGCTAGTGGTTGTGATTGCTTTTCCAGTAGGAACCGTGCTCGGTGCGATTGCTGGTTTTGTCGGTGGAGTGGTTGATCAAATTATCATGAGGATTACCGATATTTTTCTTTCATTTCCAGGAATCATTCTTGCTATGTCGATTGCTGCAGCCCTTGGACCTTCGATTGAAAACGTACTGCTTGCTCTCGCCATCACGTGGTGGCCTTGGTATACACGGATTGTCCGTTCCTCCGTATTATCCATTAAGAATGCGGAGTTTGTCGAATCGGCACGAGTGATTGGCGCAAATCCCATTAGGGTCCTGTTCAAGGAGATTATCCCCAACTCGATTGCACCGGCCAGCATTCAAGCATCCCTTGATCTCGGGTTTGTTATTCTCGCAGCCGCGGGCTTGAGCTTTATCGGTTTAGGGGCCCAGCCGCCGTCACCAGAGTGGGGTGCGATGCTTTCGTCCAGTAGAGAAATTTTACGTGATGCCTGGTGGGCTGCTACGTTTCCTGGTTTAGCTATCCTAGTGACAGTTCTTGGTTTTAATCTTTTAGGTGACGGATTACGAGACCTATTAGATCCGAAAAACCGCTGAGTGTTCCGAATTGAAAGGGGTGATCGCACCGTAAAAAACTAAGTTCCACAAAACCAATGTTAACTATTACGAGGGGGAAAACGAATGAGGAAAAACAATTTTGCAATAAAAATGCTTGTTTTAGCTTTGACGCTTCTGTTGGCGTTGACTGGTTGTAATAAATATAACCAGGAAACAACAAAAACAACTCCGGATGGAAAGGACAACCAGCCAAAGCAAACAGAGAAAACAGGTTCTGGAAATCCAGATGTCTTTAATTATGCTACTAACCAAGATATTCCACACCTAGACCCGCACGGCACATCGTCCAATACTTCGTTTCGCGTAACCTATATGCTTTATGATCGTCTTGTTACCTACGATGGAACGGACACAGAAATCAAACCGCAGTTGGCTGAAAAATGGGATTTGCCTGAAGATGGGGTAACCTATACATTTTATTTAAATAAAAATGCGAAGTTTCATGATGGGACGCCAGTAACCGCTGAGGCAGTAAAGTATTCTTATACACGTGCATTAAAAATTGGTAAATCAGCCGCTGGACAATTCAATGGAGTTATCGATGAAAATAGCTTTGAAATTGTTGATGAACATACCATCAAAATAAAATTACTTAAACCGTTTTCTCCATTCTTGAAAACACTTGGAACCGTGTTTGGAAATATCGTCAACCCTAAACTTGCTGAACATGAGGGGAATGATAATGGCGAAGCTTATCTAGCGGACAAAGAAATGGGCTCAGGACCCTTCGTGTTAGATTCTTGGGCTCGCGGTCAAAAGCTCGTTTTGAAAGCAAACAACGATTACTGGGGAGAAGTGCCTAAATTAAAAACAGTCAATATCCAAATTGTTAATGAGCCAGCCACTGCACGCTTAATGCTTGAAAAGGGGGAGCTTGACTTACTAGACGATACGATGCTTTCCCCGGATGTATTAAAACAAATGGAAGGCGCAGATGGGATTGAGATCCTTAAATCTCCAGGATACGCAATAGATGATATTTCGATGAATATTGAGAAAAAACCATTAGATAATGTTAAAGTGCGTCAAGCGATTGCCCATGCCGTAAATTATGATTCGATTATTAACGACGTATTATTAGGCGCAGGGGAACGGATCGGCGGGATCATTCCAAAAGGAATGTTTGGCTACAATGACGCTGTGAAACTGTATGACTTTGATCTCGAAAAAGCAAAAGAACTTCTAAAAGAAGCTGGTCAGGACAAAGGCTTTAAATTAGAAATTGCCATTTCAGAAAATAACGAAGTTCGCAAAAACATCGCCGTCATGCTGCAAAGTGACTTTAAAAAGATTGGGATTGATCTTGAAATTAAATCATTGGCATGGCCAACATACCTGGATTTAGTTACGAGTGGTAAGCACCAGTTAGCAATTGGCGGATGGACCCCAGATTACGCGGATCCAGATTACAATCTTTGGTATTTTGCCCACTCTTCCAGTAAAGGTCCTGGATTTAACCTAGCATTCTATGACAATAAGAAAGTGGATCAATTATTAGAAGAAGGCAGACAAACGGTTGATGAAGGCAGACGTGAAGAAATCTATAAAGAAATTCAAACCATCATGGCCGAGGATGTTCCATATATTTTCCCTTCGCAGCGTAAAGTCCAAGTACCAGTGAGAACATGGGTAAAAGGATTTGAAATCAATCCGATGAACACTTGGTATGTGCCATTCCAGAAGTTAACCAAAGACTAATATCATTCTTGCAGAGCGATCGTTATTTTTTATACGGTCGCTTTGCCCCATTTTTTTCTATAGGAGGTTTGACATGTGGAATTTTGGTAACCTTTCTGTTGGCCGCGGAGAAAAAGTGAAGGGATATTTACAATTTCCTCTGATTGAAGAAAAATTGCCTGTGTTTTTAATTAATGGAGAAGTAGAAGGACCTACAGTGCTCATTCTCGGGGGAATCCATGGCTGTGAGTATACATCAATCGATGCCGCGCTCGAAGTCGGTAAAACGCTATTGCCAAATGAAGTAAAAGGGAAAATCGCTGTTATCCCGATTGCAAACCCAAGGTCCTTTTATGCGCGAAGCATCTATGTTCATCCAGAGGACAATAAAAATTTAAACCGTTCCTTTCCTGGTAAAGAAGACGGAACTGCCGCGGAAAAACTGGCATACTGCCTAAATGAAACAGCCATTAAAGAGGCTGATTATATCATTGACTTACACGGCGGTGACATGATTGAAGCGTTAGTTCCTTTTACAATTTATCATGTAAGCGAGAATGCTGAAGTAACAGAGAATTCAAGAAGGTTAGCTTCATTATTTGGAATTGAATATGTTGTCGGCTCCACAGGGCAAGTAGGTGGCTCGACATATAGCACTGCTGCCTTACAGGGAAAAGTGGCCATCATTGCGGAAGCTGGTCAACAAGGAATTTTAGACAAAGAAAACTCGCAGCTTTTACAAGAGGGAGTAAGAAATGCAATGCGCTCAATCGGTGCATTGGATGGTGCGGTTAAACATACACCGGCAAAACTATTAAATACTTTCGATTGGTCATTCGCCGATTACACAGGATTATGGTATCCAAATGTGGTTATTGGTCAAAGTGTTATGAAAGGGGAATTACTTGGGGAAATCACCGACGAATTCGGTGAATCCATCAAAAAATACTATGCGGAAACGAATGGTGTTGTTTTGTTTTTAGTTACGTCCTTGGCCATTAATTTGAAAGATCCACTGTTGGCGATAGGGGATTAAATAGCAATGAAAGGAAGAGGATAGGTGTCAACTATACTAAATTTCTTAAAAGAGAACCAAGATTCTATTACTAAAACATTAATGGGGTTAACAAGGGCAGAATCACCATCGCATACAAAAGAGCTCGTTGACCAATGTGGTGATGTGTTAAAAGCAGAATTTGAATCCTTGGTTGGCGGTACAGTAGAAATAATTAGGAAAAAAGAAGTAGGGAATCAGTATAAATTTACATATGGAACAGGAGATGAAACGGAACAAATTTTAATCATCGGGCATATGGATACGGTTTGGGACAAGGGAGCCATCCCCATCAAGCAAGATAGAGATATTCTTTACGGGCCGGGTGTGTTTGATATGAAAGGCGGTTTGACGATCACACTTTGGGCCCTTAATGCGTTACGAGAAAAAGGCGTCCAAGGAAAACGAAAAGTTGTCTTTCTTGTCACGACAGATGAAGAAATCGGAAGTGAGCACTCGAAGGAAATCATTCTTGAGGAAGCAAGGAAAAGTTCGGTTGTGTTCGTACCTGAATCGAGTATCAGTCCTCATGCCTCCGTCAAAACGGAGCGAAAGGGGGCGGGGCAATTTACCCTAAAGATAACAGGGGTTTCTGCTCATGCCGGCATAAATGCGTGGGATGGTGCAAGTGCGATCGAAGAATTAGCCTATCAAATCATCGATTTAAAAAAACTAGCTAATCGGGAGGAGGGAATATCCGTCAATGTCGGTGTGATCAATGGCGGAACGAGAGTGAATGTAATTGCAAAAGAAGCAATCGCCGAGATTGATGTACGGATTACCAAGAAGAATCAGGCCGAAAAGCTGGTTCGGCAAATTAGGAACCGACCTGTTTTTGTCGAGGGGACAAAGGTAGAAATAACTGGGGAAATCGAACGATATCCATTAGAAAGAACAGATTCGGTTGTTGAATTATACCAACAGCTGAAAGAAATTGCTCAAACACATGGTTACGACCTTGGCGAAGGCTTTTCGGGAGGGGCAAGTGATGGCAATTTTACAGCCGGACTTGGGGTACCTACAATCGACGGACTTGGACCACAGGGAGATGGGGCACATTCAGAAAACGAACATGTTTTTATATCGAATCTTCCTTACAGAGCAGCATTATTAGCAGAAATTATTTTGAAGCATATCCATTAGGTTTTTAGAAGGCACGAAAATCTACTAGACAGAAAAACAATCTAAAGAGGTGAACTCGCGATGTATATGATGAATTTAACCGCAAAGCAATTTACAGAGGTAAAAAAAACGGTGACTACAGTTCTTTTACCAATTGGAATGATGGAGACTCATGGCCCGCATTGTTCTTTAGGGACAGATGTGTGGATCCCAAGAGAATTTGTCCGCCGTTTAGACTTATTGATTGGGGAGAAAGTGTTGATCGCTCCAGAAGTTCCCTATGGGCATTCTTGGGGATTAGCGCCATTTGATGGAACAATCGACATCTCAGCTGAAGCGTTTTCCGCTTATGTGTATGAGATTGGCAAAGAGTTTCATAGAAATGGTTTGAAAAATATCATCCTCTTTAACGGTCATGGCGGGAATATTGCCAGTTTAACTAGTGTTGTTGAAAAACTTGCTGATTTAGGAATGAATGTCTTAACGATTAACTGGTGGGTAGATTATCGGGAACAAATTTTAGAGATTACAAAGGGACCAGGTCATGGCGGCGAGGACGAAACGTCTTTAATTCTTGCTATTGATGAAAAGCTTGCGGACCCAAGTCTTGTTGGAAATCACGAATCGAAGTTAAATCCGAAAATCAAATTTGAAAAAATGGGAACTGTGTTATTCAAAGATGGATATTTAGGTGATGCAGGTAGTGCTACTGCAGAGAAAGGCGAAAAGCTATACGAAATGATGCTTCAATTGATTTTATCTGACATTGAAGATCTATGGAGAATGGCTGCAAAATAATTTTTTAAAAAAAGGGAGAGATGAAAGTGCTAAGATGGACTGATTCACCAATAGGGGAAAAAATCGTTGATATTGTCGTTAGTTTAAATCAACAAGCGGAGAAACTCCATGGCCAAGAGGTAGCAACAGCTAGTTATAGTGATATAAAGCCCACGCTCAAAACGTTTGATGAAATTGGCCAGGCACTTGATGAAGTAGAAACGGCGATTTCGTCGATAGAAGGACATGAGGGTGAATATGTAAGGGCAATGACAAACGGGTTCCGTTACTTTGCCCGCAGCCTGCAAGGCGATGATGTTCCATATGAAAAATTGATTGCATCTATTCAGGAACTTCCGTCAACATTGATCACTGATAACCAAATGGAGCATGCCGGTGAACTGGTAGAAAAAGGGTTGACTGATTTAGGGTATAAAGGAACGTTACAGGAAAAGGCGGCTGCCTGGCGCAACGATACGGTGATTGAACCAGAGAAAGTAACAACAGTAGCCGAAAACTTTCGCGAATTAAGCAAGCAAGGGACATTAAAGCGGGTCATCGGTCTTCCGGAAGAAGATGGAATTGATTGGATTAAACCAATCCGTGGTGTTTTCTGGAGTGGTTATTCAAAATATACGGGGAACTTCCGGGGGAATTTAACCTTTAATATTGACCGTCCATGGACTGAACCTATCTTGGCCCAAATTATGACTCATGAAGGCTATCCTGGCCATCAGGCGTTTTATTGTCGTTGGGATTATTTATTCCAGCAAGGCAAGCTCCCGCTAGAAGCTTCCTATTATTTAATTAATAGCCCAACGAATGCCCTATTTGAAGGCGGACCGGAAACAGCGCTTACCTTCCTCGGCTGGGATGACGTAAACGATGATACGCCGGGTATTAATGAGGAGCAGAAACAGCAATATCTTTTAGCAAGAAATTATTTAGACTATCAGCGAATGTTCACTACTAATGCTTGTTTTATGTATAACCTTGGGAAAACAACGAAAGAAGAGACAATCGACTACATGATCAATCGGGGTGGAATCACCGAAATTGAAGCAAACAATGCATTCCGCTTCTTCTCTGACCCAGTCCAGAAAACGTATTATCCATGTTATTACTACGGCCGGTGGATGGTAGGCAATGCCTACAAGGAAACCCCTAAAGAAAAAAGAAAAGAATATTTCTCAATCCTTTATGATACACCGCACACAACCAATACCTTTATCAAGGCAATTAGTCAGTTAATTGGCAAAGAGTTCGACGCTTTTCGGACCATAAATCAATCATAATGAATGATATTACAGGTGAAGCTGGATTGGCTGTCACCTGTAATATCATTTGATAAAAGTTAGGAGGGAGCGGATTGATTACCATCATTGGTGCAGGTGCTATCGGAGGGGTTTTGGGAGCCTACCTAACGAAAGGTGGGGAAGAGGTCGTATTTTGTGACATTGAAGAAGAACATGTTGTAAAGGTTCGTGGGGAAGGGATTCGAATTGAAGGTCCTGATGAAGAATTTCAAATTAGAGTAGATGCTTACACCCCGGAAGAGTTATTAAATATTAATAAACCATTAGAATGGGTATTTATTTGCACAAAGGCTCAGCATTCTCAAGAGGCAATGGAGCAAGTATTTCCGCTTTTGAATAGTGAGACAAAGGTAGTCTCTTTTCAAAACGGACTGACAGACTTAAAAATTCCTCCTCACCTAAATGTACCCACTCCTTTATTATGTTTTGTTAATTTCTCAGCAGATTATTTAGAACCAGGTCGGATTCTATATGGGGGGGTATCCTCTGTTTCAATCGGAGAATTCGATGGAAAATGGACCAATAGACTTCTAGAATTAAAAAGTTTACTCGAAAATTGGGGGCCTGTAACAGTTACTGAAAATATTCCTGGTTACTTATGGAGCAAGCTTTCTTATGCCTCTCTCCTTTATGCGACAGCCCTTGTTGATGAAACTATGGCGGCTGTAGTCAGCAAAAAAGATTTAAGACCTACATTAATCGAGCTGTGTGCTGAGTCGCTAGAAGTAGCTCATTTGCAAGGAATAAAATTAAAGTCATTCGATGTCTGGAAACCCGAATCAATTTTCCCAAGAGAAAATCAAAATCAAGGAAAATTAGATAAGGAATGGGATTTTCTTGCTGAATGGATGTCAAAAAATAAAAAACAGAAAAGTGGAATTTGGCGTGATTTGGCCATTCGGCATCGGAGAACCGAAGTGGATTTCGACCTAAATCCAATTGTTGCTCGTGGGTGCCACCACAACCTATCGCTCCCACTGACCCAATATGTAATTAGTAGTATAAAAGAAATAGAAGTCGGCAAAAGAGAGATGAATTGGCAAAATTTATATAATTTGAAATATATCTATGAAAATAAAATAAAGCAGAATAGCCTTTGAAAGGGGATTAAAGGATGAAAAATAAAAAGTTCCGTGCCTTTTCGGTTATCCTTTTTTGTATTCTATTGGCATTAGCAGGTTGTTCGAAATATAAGGAAGAGGCAAATACGACGCCAGTTGACAAGGAGACCAATGAAAATAGTAAACCGAGCAATAAAGATGCTCTCACATTTGCTACTAACCAAGATATCCCTCACTTAGATCCACACGGAACTGCATCAAATACTTCATTTCGAGTCACATATATGCTCTATGATCGTTTAGTTACCTACGATGGAGAAACAACAGATATTAAACCAATGCTTGCAGAGACATGGGATATATCTGAGGATGGAAAGAGCTATACCTTTCATTTACGGAAGGATGCCAAATTTCATGACGGCACCCCAGTAACAGCTGAAGCAGTTAAATATTCATTTATAAGAGCAATGAAAATCGGAAAATCAGCTGCTGGACAATTTAAAGAGGTCATTGATGAAAAAAGCTTTGAAATTGCCGATGATCATACTATTACCATTAAACTTAAACACGCATTTGGTCCATTTTTGAAAACGTTAGGAACGGTATATGCAAATATCGTCAATCCAAAATTAGCCGAAAATGAAGGAAATGATTTTGGCGAGAAATATTTGTCAGATAAGGAAATGGGTTCAGGGCCGTATACACTTGAAAGTTGGAATCGAGGTCAGAAGCTTGTTTTAAAAGCTAATGAGAATTATTGGGGTGGCAAGCCTACACTTAATAAAGTAAATTTGTTAATTATCCCTGAGGCATCGACAGCACGAATTATGTTAGAAAAGGGTGAAGTAGATTTATTAGATACGACAACTTTGTCACCTGAAACGTTAGCTGAAATGGATGGGAAGAATGGGATCAAGATTTATACAGCTCCAAGTTATAAGATTGTATATGGGGACATGAACCAATCAAAACCACCATTTGACAATCCTCTTGTTAGAAAAGCAATGGTTCATAGCATCAATTATGATTCTATTATTGAAAATATATTTCTCGGCAAGGCCTTCAAAGTAAACTCGGCTGTCCCAAAAGGCATGTTTGGATTTAACGAGGATACCCCATTAAACGCATACGATCTTGAACTTGCAAAAAAATTACTAAAAGAAGCAGGTTACGAGAATAAGCTAAATTTTGAAATTTCTATTTCTCAAAATGATGAAGTATATAAAAATATGGCTGTGACCATTCAATCTGATCTAGCAAAGATAGGAGCTAAAGTTACAATCAAAGAATATGCCTGGCCAACCTATCTCGATTTAATCACGAGTGGAGGTCATAATATTTCTCTTGGAGCATGGACACCAGATTTTGCGGATCCAGATTATAATCTATGGTATCTTGCACATTCTTCAAGCAAGGGAGCTGGATTCAATACGGCTTTTTACGGTAATGAGAAGGTAGATCAACTCCTTGAAGAAGCGCGGACAATCGTCGATGAAGCGAAGCGTGAAAAAATATACCAAGAGGTCCAAAGTATCATGGCTGAAGATATTCCCTACGCTTTCATCGCACAAACAGAAGAGAGTGCGCCAGTTAAGGACTATGTAAAAGGCTACCAAATTAATCCGATGAACACATGGTATGTTCCCTTTCATAAAATGTCAAAAGAATAGTATTTTCCTATAATGAGTTTTATTAGGGTCTGGCCTCTTAAAAAACGAGGTCAGACACTTGTTTATTCATCTTAGATCTGACGATAAATATATAGATGAAAAAGTGAGGTAAGATAAATGAGTAGCGGATTAAGTCCAATTGAATACGAAATCACTAGCGAAATCGACAGCAATCAGTTGATGGAATTTAACAGGGAAATTGCAAAGGAAGTGAGGTTATCCGGTTCTGCGGAAGAACTTCGAGCCTTTGAATATGCGAAGCGCACGCTGGAAAGCTTTGGGCTATCAACGAAACTTACCTTTCACGATGCCTATATTAGTATTCCAGGACCTGCAAGATTAGTAGCAGGAAACCAAGAAATCGCATGTATTACCCATTCGATGGCACCAAGTACCGATGTTGACGGATTGAAAGGAACGGCAGTCTATATCGGTGAATTTTCTGAGGAAAAGCTTAAGCTTGTAGATGGACGGATTGCAGTTGTCGAGAGTATTGCCCTGCCTGAAATTCTACTACAATTGGAAGCTTCAAAGGCAATCGGTGCAATATTTATTAATGGACCGTACACACATGAAATGATAGTCTCCACAGTTTGGGGAAGTCCATCCGAAGAAAACATCGATTCCATTCCGAAAATCCCTGTTATATCGATAAATAATGAAAATGGAACAACACTTAAATCCCTGATTAATCAAGGTGAAAACAATGTTGAAATTTATGCAAGGGTTGATACAAAATGGATTAAAACCCCAACATTAACAGCGGAAATCCGAGGTAATGAAGAAGCGGATCATTTTGTGTTGTTCAGTGGACATATAGATTCCTGGCATTATGGTGCAATGGATAATGGTTCCGCTAATGCCACAATGATCGAAGCAGCCAGAGTACTTAGCAAATTTCAAAAAAATATGAAAAGATCATTACGGTTTGCTTTTTGGTCAGGACACTCACACGGCAGATATTCAGGTTCGCAAAATTACTGTGACAGCCATTGGGAAGAAATCCATGAAAATTGTGTCATGCATTTTTATGTTGATTCTGTTGGCGGGAAAGGGGCAACCATCCTGAGTGAAAGCAATTGTATGGCTGAAACAAAGGAAATTGCAGCTGAGTATGTATGGAAAATAGCTGAACAAACATTCATCGGAAGCCGATACGGCAGATATGCAGACCAATCCTTTTGGGGAGCGGGTGTTCCATCTTTGTTTATGGGGATGAGCGAACAACCTATTTCAGACGATCCAAATTCCAAAATGGTTTTTGAACTCTTTAAAGGGCAAAAAGCTGGAGGTTTTGGGTGGTGGTGGCATACGGTTGAAGATACCATTGATAAAATTGACCCAGTCAATTTAAAACGCGACTGTGAAATTTACGCACTTTCTATTTACAAGGTCTTGACGGAACCAATCGTACCTATCAATCAGGTCGCAGCAGTTAAGGAATTGAAAAAGCTGGTGGGTGAATATTGGGCAATTTCTAGTGGTCATATTGATTTAGACCTAACCCAAAACCGCTTATGTCATTTAGAAACCTTACTTAAAGAAATTTATCAACACAAAACGATGGACACCTTACAAAAAGAAGATTTGAAAGAGCTAAACCAAGGTTTGATCCAGATATCACGCATTTTAGTACCACTTAATTATGTGGAAAATGATATTTTCGATCATGATCCTGCCAATAAATCGTGCCCAATTCCTGCGCTATCTTCTATCAGAAAAATGTCGGAGGTTGAAAAAAATAGTCATGAATTCCACCTCATTCAGACTTCCTTAAGGAGAAAAATCAATAAGGTGAACTATTCTTTGAAACGAGCCATTGATCAAACGGAAGCGTTACGACTATTAGTAAAGGAGGTTCAAATAAAATGATCGAGTTACAATTTTTTGAAAAAGAAGATTTTCAGCAGCTTATGTCGTGGATTGATAGCCAGGACTTTCTTGTTCAATGGGCCGGTACTAGTATGGAATTTCCTTTAGATGAACAACAGCTGGAGCACTATTTACGAATGTCCAATTCCGAAAACGCAGACAATTTAGCTTATAAAGTAATTCTTGTGGAGTCAGGCGAAACAATTGGCCACATTTCTTTAGGAACTATTAATCGGAAAAATGGAACGGCACGAATGTGCAGGGTGTTAATCGGGGATAAGAGCTTGCAAGGAAAAGGTATTGGAAGATTGATGGTCCTTGCCCTTTTAAAGATAGCATTTGAACAATTGAATCTGCATAAAGTAAGCTTAGCCGTATATGATTTCAACGAAGCGGCTGTCAACTTATATAAAAAGATCGGGTTCAAAACCGAAGGATTCATTAGGGAAGCCAGCAAAGTTGGCAATGCCCATTGGAGCTATTTTGAAATGAGTATGTTGAACAGAGAATGGCAGGCATTAAATAATTTAGATGCCAAATAGTGTGGGAAAAAAGACATCTTGATTTGAACATTAATTAAGGACTAACCAGTCGAGGTTAGTCCTTTTTCCTTGCTTGATTTGATAGTCCCACATCACCTAAGTCTTAAGTCCGATAGATAAATCAAGCTCAAGCGCAATTATGAAACATGTAGAAAAAAGGTAAGATGAAATCAAGATAAAGGATTTGTTAAATATAGGAGGAAAATAAAATGAAAAAATTTGCGTTACTTTTCGCAGGTGGCCTTGCCGCCATTATTTTACTTAATACAATTGGCCCGATGGTTGGATTACTGGTTAGTCTAGCGATTCTATACTTTATCTTTAAACAGTTCTTAAAGACGGAATCAACAGGCTGGAAAATCGGGTTAATCATAATCGGCTTAATGGTGCTTTCATCAACAATTCACCATTTACCAGCTCTAATTGGAGTGGGGGCCGCATATGTGCTCTGGCTTGTTTATAAAAATTGGAATCAAAACAAAAATACGGCAGCAAAAAATGAATCAGATCCATTCGTTAGTTTTGAAAAGCAATGGAATGAATTAAAAAAATACTAGAATTAAAGGAGAAGATAAACATGGGAAACTTATTTTCAAGAATAAAAGATGTTATCGTCGCTGATTTAAACGAAACTCTTAACAAAAAGGAAAAAGAAAATCCAATTGCTTTGCTTAATGAATATCTCCGTCAATGTGAGCAGGAAACTGTGAAGGTGGGCAAATTGGTTGAACGTCAATCTCAATTAAAGAATGAATTCAAGGGAGAGTATAGCCAGGCGATGGAATTAGCCGAAAAAAGAAAGTACCAAGCGGAAGTTGCTTTAAAAGCAGGAGAAGAAGAGCTCTGCCAGTTTGCAACAGCTGAGCACCAACAATATTCAGAGCGGGCGAAGCGCCTTAATGCTTCACTTGCATCAGTATCCAAGCAGCTACTAGAATTAGAAAGAAAACATGAAGAAATGAATCGGAAATTAAAGGATATGCAGCTACGCCGAATGGAATTAATGGGAAGAGAAAACATAACTCGGGCTAACATCGGAATGAACCAGATTTTAGGATCAGATTCTTACTCTAATCAATCTAACTTAAAGTTCAAGGACATAGAAACCTACTTAGACCGCCTTGAGCAGAAGGTGACAAGTTACTTCAAAGGCAATACAATTGATGCTCAGGTAGCACAGTTAGAAAAAGAGATGGAAACTAAGGAAAACAAATAATCAAACTTAATAAAAGAGTAAACTCATGACATTGAGGTCAGACCCACGACGTGCTAACGATTTAGCGCTGGGGGTCTGACTCTTTTTTCGATTCATAAGAAATAGTAAAGCAGAATAAACATCAAACTAGTATGGCTATTTTTTACTGGGAGGAAAACACATGAATGATGTCTTTGAGAGGACAGCAAGATTTGAACATCGTTTTTGGCTTCAAATATTAGGTGACCATTCTCGGTTTATTTATGAAGCTTTAGCCCCCGTTCAAATGGCTGAAATTGAACAAGCCGCAAATTTTATTCAGGTTTTTGATACACTTCTTGAGCATGCAAATTCAACTGATTTGATGCAATTAACAGCCCAGGCTGAAACAGAGGCGATTAAATTACGGGAATTTAAATTTGAATTAATAAGAAAACACCTTATTGGAAAAATCAAAATCCACCTTTCACCCACCTTTGTTAATCATATGGTAAATGAATTAGAAGAATATCTAAGAATTTTAACCCACTTAAAAGCCAGGCAAGTCCCACCTGTTTACCATGAATTACATCATCATCTTTTATGGTTATTAGATGCAGCAGGTCATTCAGAGGCGATTTCCACCAACTTAGACGGCGTTGAAAAGAAATTAAAGGAGCAAAGTAGCTCATTTAAGAAGAATTTTGACGATTTTTATCTAAAAGCTGTAGAGCTAGCGGGATATTTAAGAACCAATTTGACCACGTTTCCTGCACTGTCAAAAATGAATGTAGACACCCTGTTAGAAATAAAGTTATTTCAAAACTTTTTACAGGAACTAGAAGAACTGAAACTGAACAATCAAGCATTAGGAACATTTGCACCGTTAATGGCGGATCATATGTTACGTGAAGAATGTTATTACATTATGAAATTAGCAGAATCTGCAAATCTTGAGACACCAAACTGTGATCCTACTAAACCTCGGATTAAGGAATGAAAAAAAAGATTACTTAAAGTATGAAAATTGGTTGTTGCTATTTATGGAAATTTATTGTATTATGAAGCAAATCTAAATGTATTTTTTATTTTATTAAAAGCAATGATGAGGACATGAGCTACTTTTAATGGTTTCCAGAGAGGGAAGAGAACGCTGAAATCTTCCTAATGCAAGAAAGTATCTTACCACCTCCTGAGCTGTATTGGGGAAAATAAGTATCCATTAACCGTCGATGCTACGTTACAGCACCAAAGCCATAAGTTTTTTCTTATGGGAAATTGGGTGGAACCACGAGTAAACGCACTCGTCCCTTGTTACAGGGATGAGTGCGTTTTTATTTTTTTACAAAATAATAAAAGCTATGAAAAGGACATGAATTATTTTTTCGGTTTACAGAGAGGGAAGGAGAGCTGCGATCTTCCTAACTTAGAAAAATAATTTACCGCCTTGAAGCTGTATTGGGGAACTAAAGTATCCAATATCGTCTAATGCTGCGTTACAGCACCAAAGCCATAAGTTTTCAGTTTCTTATGGGAAATTGGGTGGAACCACGGGTTTAAACACGCTCGTCCCTTGCTATAGGGATGAGCGTGTTTTTTTTTTATTATTTTAAAGGAGGAATATAGTATGAGTGAAAAATGGATGAACATTCAATTTCCAGACGGAAAAATTATGGAGTTTCCAAAAGGCACTACAGTGGAAGCAGTTGCCGAATCGATTAGCACAAATTTACGAAAAAATGCAGTGGTTGGGAAATTTGATGAACTACTGGTAGATTTAAGCTTCAAGCTAGAAGAGGATGGCGAACTCGCTATTTTTACTCAAGAATCAGAAGAAGGATTGCATGTCTTAAGGCATACATCAGCACATGTATTGGCACAAGCCGTGAAAAGGCGCTTTGATAACGTGGAATTAGGTATCGGCCCTGTCATTGAAGACGGATTCTACTATGATTTGAAATTAGAACATAGTTTGACATCCGATGATTTACGATCGATTGAAAAAGAAATGGAAAATATCATCCACGAGAATTTAGAAATAAAGCGAATGGAAGTAACATATGAAGAGGCTAAAAAGCTATTTGAAGAAAAAGGCGAGCCCTATAAGCTAGAACTATTAAATGACATCCAGAAAGATGAAAAAATAACTCTGTATCAACAAGGAGAATTTATCGACCTTTGCCGCGGGCCGCACCTTCCATCGACTGGTTACATTAAAGCATTTAAATTAACTCGGGTTTCAGGGGCTTATTGGCGAGGAGACAGTCAAAACGAGGTCCTTCAACGAGTATATGGAGTTGCCTTTCAAAAGAAAAAAGATCTCCAGGAATATTTACATTTCTTAGAAGAAGCAGCCAAACGTGATCATCGGAAGTTAGGAAAACAATTGGAGTTATTCATGTTTTCAGAGGAAGCACCGGGAATGCCATTTTATTTACCGAAAGGACAAATTGTCCGCAATGAGCTGGAAAATTTTTCACGTGCACTTCAAAGTGAGGCAAATTATGAAGAGGTTCGCACACCGTTTATGATGAACCAACGCTTATGGGAGGAGTCGGGTCATTGGGACCATTATCATGAAAATATGTATTTTTCCGATGTCGACGAGACAAAATTTGCGATGAAACCAATGAATTGCCCTGGCCATATGCTAGTATTTAAAAACAGCTTATACTCCTATCGAGATTTACCTATTCGGATGGCAGAGTTCGGTCAAGTACATCGTCATGAATCCAGCGGTGCCTTAAATGGAATGTTTCGGGTTCGGACATTTTGTCAGGATGATGCACATATCTTTGTTCGTGAAGATCAAATTGAAAGTGAAATTAAACAGGTGTTTTCGCTCATTGACCAAGTGTATCGCACTTTTGGTTTCGAATATTCGGTGGAGCTTTCGACTCGTCCCGAGAAATCTTTAGGGGATGACAGCATTTGGGACATCTCTGAAGGAGCATTAAAGAATGTCCTTGAAAGGTTAGAAATTAATTATCACTTAAACGAAGGGGACGGGGCATTTTACGGACCAAAAATTGATTTTCATATTAAAGATGCACTAAAACGGAGCCATCAATGTGCGACAATCCAACTTGATTTTCAAATGCCGGAAAAATTTGATTTGACTTATATCAATGAAAAGAATGAAAAGGTTCGTCCTGTTGTCATTCATCGGGCTATATATGGATCCATTGATCGGTTTTTTGGCATATTAATCGAGCATTTTGCCGGTGCCTTTCCTGTTTGGCTTGCACCGGTCCAAGTACAAATCATCCCTGTCTCTCCTGTTCATTTAGACTACTGTTTAAAGGTTCAGGCGGAGCTGAAACAATCAGGCGTAAGAGTGAAAATTGATCAAAGCAATGAAAAGCTGGGCTATAAAATAAGAGAAGCCCAGATGCAAAAGATTCCATACATGCTGGTTCTGGGGGATCGTGAAGTCAATGAAGAGGCAGTGAATGTTAGAAAGTATGGGGCTCAACAATCAGAAAGTACTTCGCTCAATAGTTTTATCAAAAAAATTAAAAACCAAATCAAAGAACGTAGTTTGTAAGCAGGTAATAGACAAATGACCTCGTATAACAAGAAAGACATTGGGACCTCTGACGTGCTAACGCTTTAGCACGCTGGGGGTCCCCCTTTTTTAGAGAAGGATTATTCACAATATGATAAATATTATAAAAATTTAAAAAATATATTGAAAACGGTTTCAATTGATGTATAATAAAATTCATAACACATTAATAATAAATTATTACAACGATAATTTATTATCCAAATGATAAAAATTTTATTATCAAGTTAATCAAATGAGGATCGAATTTGACTAGCTCCAAAGGAATTTGTCAATTACTAGTTTGGTCTGAGTAAAGGTTAAACTCCTATTTTGGCGTAGATTAATCAATGTTACTGAAATAGATTACAAGGAGGTGGATTATCAAAATGAGAAATAACATTCCTTCTCAATTACAACCATACATTCCATTGGTTGAATTTTTGGGAAGTGTTATGGGGAACCAATGCGAAGTGGTTCTACATAATGTGAGAAATATTGAAAATTCTATTGTGGCAATTAAGAATGGCCATATAAGCAACAGAAAGATTGGAGGATCACTAACCGATTTAGCCTTAAAAATATTAAAAAATAAATCATACGTCGAAAAAGATTACCTTATCAATTACTCTGGAAAAACGCAAGATGGGAAGATTGTACGCTCATCCACGTACTTCATTAAAGATGAAATTGGGAATGTCGTCGGAATGCTTTGCTTTAACATGGATCTTAGCATTATGGTTGAAACTAGGAATCTCTTGGACAGCTTAATCAATGCTACACACAAGGTCCCGTCAAATGGTTTAGACCTAAATGGGAAAACCCCATCTGATATCGGAAACCCGATTGAAGATCTTCATACATCAATCGAAGATCTCACTACATCCATTATTTTAAATACCCTTTCAGAAGCAAACATTCCTCCAGATAGGATGTCTGCTGATGAAAAAATCGAGATCGTTAAACAGTTGAATGAAAAAGGTGTGTTTTTGATAAAGGGGGCTGTATCAGAAGTTTCCGTGCACTTGAAAACATCAGAAGCGACAGTATATAGGTATTTAAATAAAATTGATACAAAGCAACAAAATGATAGAGTTTCTACTGAATTGCCGCTTTGATCTTGAAACCAATCCCTATTAAGCGGCAATTATGTATTTAAGTTCATAAAAAAATGAAAGGTGGATTCCGCATGAAATATAATTTTGATGGAGTAGTCAATCGAAAAGGGACCTATTCCTTAAAATGGGATGGTGGAAACTTAATTAAAGAATTTGGTATTACGAAAAGATATGATGAAGAGACCTTACCATTATTTACAGCGGACATGGATTTACCCGTCCCACAACCGTTGATTGACGCATTACATAAAACTGTCGATCATAAGATATTCGGTTATTCCGTATTTCCAGACGAGTATTATGAGGCCATTCAACATTGGTTTAGCAAGAGGTATGATTGGTATATCAAGAAGGAGGAAATCATATATAGTCCAGGTACTGTCCATGCTTTAAATATTGCAGTAAGGGCATTCACAGATCCAGGAGACGGGATTATTATTCAACGTCCAGTTTATCCACCATTTACAGCAGCTATTGAAAATAACCGAAGACAAGTGATTAATAATGCACTTACATGTGATGAAGACGGTTATTATACTATTGATTTCGAAGATTTTGAAGCGAAAGCAAAAGATGAAAAGACAAAGATGTTCATTCTCTGTAATCCTCATAATCCAACTGGAAGAGTATTTAATATGGAAGAACTTCAAAAATTATCTGAAATTTGCGAAAGAAACAATGTACTTATCATTGCAGATGAAATTCATGGAGATTTAGTTAGACGTAATCAAACATTTATTCCAATAGCAAAAGCAACGGGTAATGATAGTCATATTGTAACTTGTACAGCAATCAATAAAACCTTTAATGTAGCAGGACTTCATTGCACGAACGTAATCATCGTAAATCCGGAGCTAAGGAAAAAATTCAATGAGACTCTAGGTATGCAATTAGGTTCGCCTTTCACGATTGCTGCACTTATATCAGTCTACAATGAGGGGGAAGATTGGCTAGACCAATTAAAAGAATATATTGATGGCACAATGGAATGGGTAGTAAGTTTCTTGGCAGAGAGGATGCCTCACGTAAAAGTAAGAATTCCTGAAGGGACTTATGTCATGTGGATGGACTTTAGTGCTTATGGCCTCTCACCGGAGGAAGTTCATGATCGAATATATAACAAAGCGAATGTAATACTAGAAGATGGAAATATGTTTGGAGAAGAAGGATTAAAGTACCAGAGAATTTGCATCCCATCCCCTAGACCAATCATTAAAGAAGCATTTGAAAGAATCGCAAGAGAATTTGAAGACATGCATGTAAATGCATCTAAAATAAAAAAGGCAGCGAAGTAAAAACAGCAAAAGTTGTAATACAGGTTACCTTTAAAAAATTGTGAGTGCCGAAATAGCTATCGATATGGTTATATACGGCACTTCAATCAAATTTTATCTAGAAAACTACTTTTTTGCGAAAAAGAGTCAGAATTTTTAAAAAATTAAAGGAGAAGTAAACATGAATACCATTTATACAAATGCAGCACCAGAAGCAATAGGTCCGTATTCTCAGGCAATAGAAGTAGGCGAATTCCTATTTACATCTGGTCAAATCCCAGTTAACCCTCTAACTAATGAAGTGGTGAAAGGAGGGATTCATGAACAAACAGAACAGGTGATGGAGAATTTAGGAAATTTATTAAAAGAAAATCAAAAAGATTTTACCCATGTCGTAAAAACTACATGTTTCTTGAGAGATATGGCAGATTTTCCAGCATTCAATGAAATATATGGAAAATACTTCATGGATCATAAGCCGGCACGTTCGACGGTTGCAGTACTTGATTTACCAAAGAATGTATTAGTAGAAGTGGAATTAATTGCTTTAAAAAGTAAATAATCGAATGAATTTTATCCAACCATTCGATTATTTGCCAAGGATTTTACAATTGAAAAGGAGTACCTCCCAAATATCAATATGAGTAAGTGGCCAAACAAACTCTAATATCTTGAGGAAGACTCCCTATGCCTATTATAGGTTAAGGCAGCCTTTTTTACAAAATTTATACGATTGGGACAAACCTCACTTTTTTAAGGAACATTTCTCTACCAAATATGGACTAGACATTATTATTTATAAAGGTCCACAGGGAAATAGTGATTTTAACAGCTTTTATTGCCGATAGAGAAGCAATTACTGAAATGAATATCGTTGATTTAATGAGATTACTAGGGGGTAAACTATGAAAGCTAAAAATACTAATCATAACGTTGAAACGGAAGGCTTAAGCCGCAGTTTGAAAAACCGCCATATCCAAATGATTGCGATCGGCGGGGCAATTGGCGTTGGTCTCTTTTATGGAGCTGCTGGAGCGATCCATTCGGCTGGACCATCCATAATACTAGCTTATCTAGCTGTTGGAGTAGCCATCTATTTAATCATGAGGGCTTTAGGGGAGATGGCAGTTGAAAATCCAGTATCCGGATCATATGTTACATATGCCAGCCAGTATATTTCACCGTTCGCTGGATTTTACTTAGGATGGAATGCTTTATTAGGTATGGTGGCTGGTGGAGCAGCGGAATATGCCGCCATCGGTCATTATATTCAGTTTTGGCTTCCAGATTTCCCCGTCTGGGTTTCTGCGCTCTTTGTTCTTTGCTTGGTCATTTTAATTAATGTCGTGACGGTAAAGGCTTATGGTGAGATTGAGTTCTGGCTTTCACTTGTTAAAGTTGTTGCAATCATTGGTATGATTATTCTTGGTGGAGCGATGATTTTGTTTGGTATTGGCAATGGTGGGGATGCTGTTGGATTTAGTAATCTTACGAATAATGGCGGCCTCTTCCCGATGGGTATTAATGGCTGGATATTGTCGCTAGTATTAGTAGCTTTCGCATTTGGCGGCGTAGAATTGGTTGGTATAGCTGCTGCAGAAACAGGAGATGTGAAGAAAACAATCCCACAGGCCATCAATGGGGTATTTTGGAGAATTCTAATCTTTTATGTCGGGGCAATCACGATTATGGTCTCGCTCTTTGATTGGGAGACGATTGGTGCGAATGGTAGTCCATTTGTAACCGTTTTCTCAAAAATGGGTATACCTGGAGCTGCGTCTATTATTAACTTAGTTATCATATCAGCAGCGGTTTCCGCTTTAAATAGTGGTATTTATTCTGTAACTCGTGTTCTTTATAGTTTATCCTTACAAGGTAAGGCACCTCGTTTTTTAAGTAAACTAAATAAAAGTAAAGTACCTTTTATTAGTCTCCTTATTGTAATTGCTTCTCAGTTGCTTGGTGTTTTAATGAACTACATTATGCCTGCTAGTGCTTTCAGCGTCTTTTCTACAATCGTTGTAGTTGGACTAGTTTCCAACTGGCTTGCCATACTCTTTAGCCAGTTGAAATTCAGAAAAATCAAGATAGCTAATGGTGAGGCAGATAAACTCTCTTACAAAATGCCTTTTTGGCCGTACTCAAGTTATTTTGCGATCGCCTTTATGATTTCCATCATCATTATTATGGCGTTTCTACCTTTTACTAGAGTGGCTCTCTATGTTGCTCCAGTCTGGACAATCATACTGTTTATTTCATACAAAATGAGAAATAGTAGAGTAAAAGATGCAGAGAATATTCAAGAAAAATTAGCTCAATAAAGGACAAGGGGAAAAAGCGTATAGGTTAAATGAACCTATACGCCTTTTCTGTCCATTATTCCTGTACCAATCGGACAAGCATATGTGCCAGTTTGTGCTGTTCTTCCTCGGTTTTTCTTAGTATTATCAAACTCTTGCTTTACGATAACTCTGGAATATTTCAATTATTATGGAGACAATGAAGGACGCTGCGATGATCTTCCAGATCCATTCCGAGGAATAAGCTACAGTTGATGAGGTAGTTTCAAACAATTGCGCCATATAGGGAATGATTTCTTCGTTAAGTAAATTTGGATTGCTGGCGATGACAATAACAGTTATCGCGCTTAATAAACGAATAATCGCATTCATAATGACAAGCTTCATTGTCCATTTTGCTGCAGTCCCTTTATAAACGATCAAACTTACTTCCAAAACGATTAAAATCACCATGATAGGCCAGTAGGACAACAAGGTATCGTGATTAAACAAAGGCATAACGAATTGCAAACCGTTACCATCAATCGATCGATAAATGCCAACAAGATGGTCAGCATAGAAATATGCAATGGCCCAAATAGCTATCCAGATGAAGCCGAAAATAACATCGCCTTTTGATATTGCTTTTTTCTTGGGAATGATTTCGACATTCTTTAGATCTTCTGCCGTCCATCTATCATATTTCTTTTTATGTTGCAGGTCAGAGTTTGATAAGCCAACTCTCTCAAAGACAGCAAATACAATCGTGAACCAAAAGAACACTTGAATGAGCACATTTATCACATTGCCGATTATATTCCCAAAGGAGTTAATGACTGCAGAAAGAATAGCTTCTTTACCTTCAAAAGATACAATACTCTCGAAAGTATGGATGGAGATTGTAATCAAAATAGCCCATGGTATAACCCTTTTCATTGTAAGAATGTAAATATCATATTGATTCGGTCCAATTAAATACATAGGTGTATCACGATAACTTGCAGCGAGCACTGCCGGATCACCAAGTTTGGAAAGTGCCTCCTTCACATCTACTTCCGTATAATTTTCCGGGAGCATATCCTCGATGGTAGACTTAAGCTCCAGAGCGATATCATCCCGTGTCTTAATAGGAAGCCTTTTTGTTACTTCATACACATAAACCTCAATCAGATTCAATGTCTTCATCTCCTTGTAATAATGATTTTAGTTCCAGTGTCATCTTTTTCCATTCATCCTTTAATTGCTTGTAAACTTCAATTCCGTAGTCACTTAATACATAAAACTTCCGCGGTCTGCTCTCGGTTGTGTCCCAGCTGCTCGTTACGAGTTCCTGTTTCTCTAATCGTCGCAACAGAGGATACAATGTACTTTGCTCAATGGCCACACCGGCATTTTCAAGCTGCTGTACGAGTGAATAGCCATATTGGGGCGTACGTAATTGACTTAAAACGGCCAAAGTGAGCATTCCTCTTCTTAGTTCCGTCGAGAAAGTATCCAACAAAGAACCCATGCGTTCATCACCTCATTCATTTATACTGTATGTCGTACACTATTATGACTAAAATAACAATGCACAACGCATCTTATTCAAATTTTATAAAATTGATTAGGTTTTATAACTAAAAAACCCCTTAATTTGAAAAAATTAAGGGGACAGGGTTTATTCTTTTTTAATCTTCCAGCCTTATTGTTTCTTAATTTTAAAACTTCATTATAATAAATAGGGAATCTATGTTTTATTAACTTTAGACCTTATTATTATTCGGGGAAGGAGTAACAAATATGCCGCCAATTGTTTCAGAATCGCATAAAGAAAAGAAAAGGAAGGAGATTTTGGATAGTGCATTAGTATGTTTCGCCAAGAAAGGCCTTCAAGCTGCAACTATGGATGATATCGTTGAGCATTCGGGGATAAGCAAAGGGGCCATTTACAATTATTTTAAAAGTAAAGATGAAATATACCTCGAATTAATGGACACAGATACGCAAGAAACGTATGAAAATTTAGCTAAAGGTCTTTTATCGTGTAAAAATAACTTGGAAAAAATAACTTACTTATTCGACGTTTACTTAAATGTGGATTTATCGAAAGATGAGTCTAAAGGGAGATTTATTGTTCATAATGAATTTAAACTTCATGCATCCAGGTACAAGGAATTAGCTGACAAATTAACTGACCGGAGAATTGAGTATCTTGTCAAACTGTTTGCTGGTATTATAACCGAAGGACAGGAAACAGGAGAAATAAAACAGGGTCTTAATCCAGAAATAATGGCAGATTTATTTTGGGCAATGATTAGCGGTGTCACTTTACAAACGATTTACAGGGATTATCCATATAATCAAGTGTTAACTGAAATGAAACAAATGTTTATTAATACAGTTAAAGCTTAAATTTTTGAGAGGCAGGCGTCCATGCAGGCCTCTTATTACATGGTAAATATTTTTGAAAACAGGTCTGTTTTATATTGACAATTATTTAAGACGGACAATATAATGAAATAAACTGACTGGTCGTTTTATTAAGTTTGGTTTATAACTGATTTTATTTAACCGCCCATAGGGTCAAGGAGGGATGGTAAATGACCATCAATATTTTATTCCTATCAGTAACAGTAAAAATGAGAAAGATTAATCCAGAAGAAGCTGCCCATCGAAATGAAGTTGAAAAACTCTATCAAAAAAATAGAGATCAACAAATTTCAATCCGGCGGTTAATGAGATAAAAATCTTTGTTGAGGAGAAAACCCGAGATTTACAGTATAGTGGATTGATTCATAGCGTAAGTGAGCGGAAGGGAAAACCGTTTGTCACAATTAATTGTGCAGCTATTCCTAAGGATTTGCTTGAAAACGAAAATAGAATTTCTTCGACTTTTTAAGAAGGCGCATTGGCGCCTTCATTTTTATTATTGATAATTTTTTAAAAGAAAATAATAAAGTATGGGAAGACAGTGGTAACTTATAGGAAAATCCTAATTTTAAGATGAAGGTTCTACGCTTTCCTAAAACGTTTTAGTGGAATTCATTAGGAAAAGAAGGTAATCTGTAACAGTGTTATTTTACTTTTTATAGCAGGGGAGTTGGATAAATGGAGAAATCAGGCAATAAACAGTCAATGATTGTGGGACTGTTGCTGGCGGGAACATTTATAGCCATTTTGAATCAAACACTGATGATTACAGCAATACCTCCAATTATGGATGAAATGAACATTACCGCAAATAGTGCGCAATGGCTAACGACCGTCTTTATGCTGGTGAATGGAATCATGATCCCCATCAGTGCCTTTTTATTAGAACGATTTACCACGAGGCAGTTGTTTATCTCGGCGATGAGTATTTTTGTAGTTGGAACCGTTGTGTGCGGGTTTGCTCCTAATTTTGCAATTCTCCTTTTAGGCAGGGTCATTCAGTCGATTGGTGCAGGAGTGATGCTGCCATTAATGACCACCGTATTTTTACTAATCTTTCCAATCAATAAGCGCGGTGCAGCAATGGGGCTTGTTGGTCTTGTGATTTCCTTCGCACCGGCCATTGGGCCAGCACTATCCGGATGGGTTACATCGCATTTTTCATGGAGAGTGTTATTTTTTATTATTTTACCAATTGCGCTTATCGATATCATTGTAGCATTCCTTTTCTTAAAAAATGTAACAGAGGTTTCCAGACCAAAAGTGGATGTCCTATCGATTCTGTTATCTTCATTTGGGTTTGGCGGGCTTCTATATGGATTTACTTGTGCAGGAAATTATGGTTGGACCCATACAGCAACCCTTCTTTCACTCCTAATTGGCGGCGTTTCATTGCTGGTCTTTATTTTCCGTCAATTACGATTAAAACACCCCATGCTGGAATTCCGTGTTTTTAGCTTTTCGATTTTCCCGTTCGCCATTATCATTGGAATGATTGGCTTTATGGGCTTAATTGGAGCTGAGACGATTATCCCGCTGTTTATGCAGCGAATGAGGGGATTTTCCGCCTTTGACGCGGGTCTTGCTTTATTGCCTGGTGCGCTGATAAGCGGCTTCATGTCACCGATTGTAGGGAGAATCTTTGATAAAATCGGTGCGAGATGGCTTGTGATGATTGGCTTAACAATCATGACAGCAGCTTCCTTTGCGTTTACTAATCTAAGTCCAGCGACAACAATGACCTATATTACGGTCCTTTATGGAATTCGAATGTTTGGTCTCTCGATGGTCATGATGCCTGTCGCAACAGCTGCCTTGAACCAGTTACCAAAACGATTAATTCCCCATGGAGCGGCTATGGATAATACGATGAAAATGATCGCAGCTTCGGTAGGAACCGCCATCCTTGTTACAGTGATGACAACAACAGCCGAAGCAGGTAAACAGAGGCCAGATATTGCCTATCCGGATATCCACGGAGCGAATATCGCCTTTATGGTAGTTTCCGTCCTTTCCTTAATTGGACTAATCCTCTCCTTTTTCATTAAGCATAACCAGCAGGCTGAGGGTGAGAAGGATGGAAAAAAGCAAAGAAACGTTCGGGTGAAACTCCAGGAGTAATGGCTGAGGTCGACAATTTACAATAGAAAAGTGGTGCCTGTCCCTTCGTTGTTGACCTTATGCTCCATTTCTGATTAAGGAACAAATTGAACAACTTATGAATTGGTATGGACAAGAAACAAAATAATTTTAACAGTATAAAAATGCCTGGATAGCATTTTTATACTGTTATTTAGTTTTAGGCTCTGTTATTTTTCATTGTTGATTTTCGCGTAGGTATGAGCATTCATAAGCGGAGGATTTCCGGCTAATGTCTATAGAGGAAGCTTAAGAAGCCGATATAAGCGGAGATATGAGACTGTCGATTAACTCATAAAAACCTCCTTTTTCACAAACTTTTTCTAAATTCTTTCTTTTACTCATCACTTCACTCCATATGTACGGTAAA